>DATBAW010000030.1:0-7226 GCA_036271335.1 Thermoanaerobaculia bacterium | reverse complement strand
GGGGATCGGCCCCGAGCGGCTCACTGCCATCGCCGGGCGGATCGGCGACGAATCCCTGCTCCGCATCCTCCCCTGGGTCGAGGGGCTGCTCAGCCTCGCCGACCTGCTCGACCAGGTGGAGCAGAGCACCGCCCGCATCTCCGAGCTGGTCACCGCCATCAAGGAGTACTCCTACATGGGCCAGGCCGACCAGCAGGAGATCGACCTGCACGACGGCCTGGAGAGCACGCTCAAGATCCTCGCCTTCAAGCTGCGCAAGGCGAATATCGAGGTCGTCCGCGACTACGACCGCACCCTTCCCAGGGTCTGCGCCCACGGCAGCGAGCTCAACCAGGTGTGGACCAACCTGATCGACAACGCCATCGACGCGATGAAGGAGGGCGGCAAGGGCACCCTCACCCTGCGCACCTCGCGCCAGCGGGACGAGGCGATCGTCGACGTCGTGGACGACGGCCCCGGCATCCCCGAGTCGGTGCAGAGCCACATGTTCGAGCCGTTCTACACGACGAAAGGGGTGGGGGAGGGGAGCGGCCTCGGGCTCGACATCGCCCGCCGCATCGTCCGCACCGGCCACAAGGGAGAGATCCGCTTCGAGTCCAGGCCGGGCGCGACCTGCTTCGAGGTGCGTCTGCCGATCCCGTGCTAGGAGAGGCGGATCATCCGGCGGGGACGGCGCCCCGTATCCGCAGCATGGAGATCACGCCGCCGTCCGCCCGCCGCGAGGCGATCAACGTGCTGCGGATGGCCGCCGTGATCCTGATCGTCACCTGGGTCTACCTGGTCGACATGTCGGCGCCTCGCACCGTAGCCGGCGGGGCCGCCGGGTCGGACCTGGCGCCCTTCCAGAAGCTCTTCCCCGATCTCGATCCCCGCGGGCAGCGGATGTTCCGCGCCCTGCATGAGGGGCTGCTGGAAGCCGAGAACATCCGCAACGCCACGGGGACCTGGCCGACGACGGCCGTCCTCGCCCAGGGGGGCATCCCTCCCTTCGCCGCCGATCCGACCGACCGCGACAAGTACGCCTGGACCTTCCGCCACGACGGGATCTACGTCAATTATCTAGGCCGCTCCGCTTCGCCAGGCCTGCCGGCGTTCCTGCTGCTGATCCAGGAGCCTACCCCCGGCGTCCCTCCCGACCGCACGCCGAACGACGAGCAGCACCACCGGCTCGCCAACGGCGACGTTCTGCACGTCTCGGTCTGGATGCACGCCGACGGCGCGAAGATCGCCGACGGCACCGACGGCACCCTCTCCCTCCCCCAGACCAGCGGCTGGATGCAGCTCCTGGCCGGCTCGGCTCCGCCCTCTTCGCCCGCTCCGCAATAGATCCCTGGATAAGGAGATCGCAAATGAACCGCAGGCTTCTGACGCTCGTGCTCGGCCTCTGGCTGCTCCCCCTGCTGGTGGGCACAAGGATCGCCGGCGCCGCCCCGCCCACGCTGAAGGTCGGCGTGACGCTCCACCCCTACTACTCCTGGACCGCCAACGTCGTCGGCAACCTCCCCGGCGTCGAGGTCCGTCCCATCCTGCCGGGCGAGATCGACGCCGGCGACTACCAGCCGCGCCCCGAGGACATCAAGAAGATCGCCGACCTCGACGCCATCGTGGTCAACGGCATCGGTCACGACGACTTCATCTTCCCGATGATCAAGGCCTCGGGGAACAGGAAGATCGTGATCATCCGCCCCAACGCCGAGACGCCGCAGATCCGCTCGGTCCACGGCAACGCCGTGAACTCGCACACCTTCATCTCCTTCACCAACGCCATCCAGCAGACCTACGCCATCGCCAAGGCTTTGGGCCAGCTCCGCCCCGAGCTCGCCGCAGGCTTCCAGAAGAACGCCGCCGACTACGCCCGGCGGCTGCGGCAGATCAAGGCGCGCGCCGCCGCCCAGCTCGCCGACGCCAAGATCACCCGGGTGGTGACCGTCCATGACGGCTACGGCTACCTGCTTCAGGAGTTCGGCCTGGAGGTCGCCGGAGTGGTGCAGCCGGCGCATGGCCTGACCCCCTCCGCGGCCGAGCTGGAGAACATGGTCAAGCTGCTCAAGCGTGAGAAGATCAAGGTGGTCTTCAGCGAGGAGAGCTTCCCGCCGCCGTTGCTCAAGGTGCTGCAGTCCGAGGCCGGGGTCAAGGTCTACATCATCAGCCACATCGCCTCGGGGAAGTTCACGCCCGACAAGTTCGAAAAAGAGATGCAACGGAACGTCGACACCATGGTCAAGGCGCTGGTCACGGATGCCTGAGGGGATACTTCGAAAGGGCGTCGTCGCCTCGCCGCCCGGGATTGAAATACCGGGCTACCCACGGTCGCCCCGTCCGGGGCTTAAGTCCCGGAGGGGACGGTCGTCAGTAGCCCGGGATTTCAATCCCGGGCGGCGAGGGGAGGGATGTCTCTGATGGCGATCGACCACACCTTCCCCCTCCTGGAAATCCGCGACCTTGCCGTGCGCCGCGACCGCGAGACGCTGCTGGCCGGGGTGTCGCTCGCCGTCCGCCGGGGCTCGATCCACGTCGTGATCGGGCCCAACGGCGCCGGCAAGAGCACGCTGCTGGCGGCGGTCCTCGGGCAGATCGCCTTCTCCGGCGCGATCACGGCGCACTGGCGGGGCGCCGGGCGGATCGGCTACCTGCCGCAGTCCTTCGCCGTCGACCGCACGCTGCCGGTGACGGTGGCCGACTTCCTCGCCCTCTCCCGCCAGCGGCGGCCGGTCTGTTTCGGCATCGAGCGCGGCACGCGCCGGCGGATCGACGGCCTCCTCGCCCGCGTCAGCCTCGCCGAGCTGGCGGCCCGCCCGCTCTCGGTGCTCTCCGGCGGCGAGCTGCGGCGCGTGCTGCTCGCCCACGCCATCGACCCCCTCCCCGAGCTGCTCCTCCTCGACGAGCCCGCCAGCGGCCTCGACGAGATGGCGATCGTGGCGATGGAGGAGATCCTCCTCGCTCTCCGGCGCGAGGCCGGTCTGACGGTGCTGATGGTGTCGCACGATCTCGGCCAGGTGCGGCGGCTCGCCGATCGGGTGACGGTGCTCAACCGGACCGTGCAGCGCGACGGCCCGCCGGCCGAGGTGCTGACCGCGGATCTGCCGGAGATCCTCCTCGCCGGCAGGGTGGGGTAACCGATGGATACCTTCTACGCCTGGGTGGCGGCGCGGGCCCACGCCGGCTGGCTGCCGGCCGATTTCCAGTACGCGTTCCTGGTGCGCGGCGTTCTCTGCGTGCTGGTGCTGGCGCCGCTGCTCGGCGGCCTGAGCCATCTCGTGGTGGCCCGCCGCATGGCGTTCTTCAGCGCCGCCCTCGGGCAGGCGGCGCTGACCGGCCTCTCGATCGCGCTGCTGCTGGGCGAGCCGCTGAGCGCTCCGTACGGCGGGATCTTCGCCTTCTGTCTGCTCTCAGCGCTGGGAATGGTGTACGTGAAGCGGCGGTCGAGCCTGCCGCCAGACACCCTGATCGGTGTATTTCTCGCCCTCACACTCGGCCTCGGCATCTGCCTGCTGGTCGCCGTCACCCGCAGCTTCAATATCCATCAGGTCGAATCGGCGATGTTCGGCAGCCTGCTCACCGTCACCGACGGCGATCTCGCGCTGCTGGTGTTCGCCGGCGTCCTGGTGTGCGTCCTGCTCGCCCGCGAGTACAACGGCCTCCTCCTCGACAGCCTGAGCCCGCCGCTCGCCGGTCTGGTGGAGGTCGACTCCGCCTACGTCGAGTACCTCTTCGCCGTGCTCCTGACGGTGGCGATCGTAGTCAGCCTGAAGGTGATCGGCGCGCTGCTGGTCGAGGCGCTGGTGGTAGTGCCGGCGGCGGCAGCGCGCAACCTGGCCCGGAGCACGCGCGGCTACCTGCTGTGGAGCGTCGGCGTCGCCTTCCTGGCCGGCGCGGGAGGCCTGGGGATCTCCACCCGCCTGCTGGTCCCGACCGGGGGAGCCGTTGTGCTGGCGCTCAGCCTGCTCTTCTTCGTCACCCTCGCCGTGGGCAGTGCGCTCCGACTGCGCAAGCCCCGGAGCTGAAGGGTCCGTCGCCCACCGCGCCCGGTTGTCGAAGGCCCAGGGAAGACTGGAGTCTTCGAAACAGTTGGGGGGAGAGGTGGGAGGCCTGAAATTCCGCCGTCTGATCTCCCCTCGTGCGGTCCCGTCGAGGACCCCTATCGACTCGCGGCTCAAGGTCAACTTCTTGACCATGGCACCTGGCCTCCTTTCCGAGATCTGGACGAACTGACAGCTACAATATCATCATTCGTCATTCAACGGCTCATCGTATTACCGATGAGTGGCCGCCGGTGCGGAAAAGGTTCAATGGCACGTTGGTCTTCGAAAATCGCAACGGCCAGCCGGCGGCGTTCATCCATGAGGCGCCGCTGGAAGGTCAATCACAACAACTCCTTCCCCGGCTTCCCCGACCAGTGCAACGCGTACAGCGAATATACGGTTAGCCCATATTTCTGTCACGGCGCAAGACCGACAAATTTGAATCAGTTTCGGACATCGGCTTGGGCGCCGGGAGGCTCAACAGCCGGAGGCAACCGAGGGCACGGCGAAGCAGTTGGGGGGTGCGGTGGGGATCGTGTGGCCCTTGCCTCCGGCCACCTCTTGCAGGTCCTTCGTCTCGTCGAGGAGCCGGAGCGACTCGCGGCTCTTTTTCATGGGCGTCCAGCCTCCGTTCAAGAGCTGAACGCCGAGGGCTGTCATCCCCTCTCACTCCGGATCCATCATCACCTCGTCCACGTAGCACCAGATCCAGTCCTCCCCCGGCTCGATCGACTGCATCAAGGGATGTCGGCTGGCGTGAAAGTGTTTCGTGGCGTGCTTGTTCTTCGAGGAGTCGCAGCAGCCGACGTGGCCGCAGGAGAGGCAGAGGCGGAGATGGACCCAGGTGTCGCCCATCTTCAGGCACTCCTCGCAACCCCGGCTGTTCGGCTTGACGTCCTTGATCTCGTCCAGATGGGTGCACGGAACGGTCGACATTCGCTGAACCTCCCAGAGCGTTCCGGTTCCGTCAACGGGACCGGCGCCCTCAGCCTATACGATGCGTCAAGGGGCAGGAATCGTCGCCGCGACCTGGGGCCGGCTCGGCTGGAACCGGTAGGCGCCACTACGGTAGAGGCGGTCGGCGCCGTTGAAGTAGGCGATCGCGTCCTCGATCAGCTCGTGGCCGGCGGCGTCCGGCGTCTTCAGCGGTGCCATCTCGCCCGTGGCCGGGTCGACCTGGAAGAGGTCCGCCGATTCGTGGAGGCCGAGCACCGCCATGCGATTGCCCCGCATCAGGGCGATGTCGTTGTTGTGCGTCATCAGCGCCCGGCCGGCCCTGGGATCGATGTGGAACAGGTCGTGGCCGAAGAACTTCGACTCGTAGTCCAGCCCCAGCAGGCCGAGGATCGTCGGCGGCACGTCGAGCGAGGAGGCCATGGTATCGAGCCGCGCGCCGGCCGGCACGCCCGGCGCCACCACCAGGATCGGCACCTGGTAGCTCGCCAGGGGGATCTCCGCCGCGCCGTAGACTCGCGCGCCGTGGTCGCCCATCAGCACGAACACGGTGTCCTTGTAGAAGGCGTGGGCCTTCGCCTCGCGCATGAAGCGGCCGAGCGCGTAGTCGGCGTAGCGCACCACGTTCTCCCGCCGGTGGAAGCGGGGGAGCGCCTGGATGCCGTTCTGCGGGAAGGTGAACGGCCGGTGGTTCGAGACGCTGAGCACCAGCGAGTAGAACGGCTTGCCCTTGGCGGCGAGGCCGTCCATCTCCCCCAGCGCCTTGGTGAAGATCGCCTCGTCGCAGGCGCCCCAGGCGGTGGTGAAGGTGCCGGCGGGGAAGTCCTTCTGGTCGACGATGCGGTCCACGCCGTTGTGGCTCAGATAGTTGCCCATGCCGTCGAAGAGCGCCCGGCCGCCGTAGACGAACATCGTCTGGTAGCCCCGGCTCCGCAGCAGCTCGGGCAGGGTGAAGAGGTCGACCGACTGGTCGCGCCGCACGATCGAGCCGCCCGGCAGCGGCGGCAGCGAGGACGTCGTCGCCTCGATCGCCCGGATCGTCCGGTTGCCGGTGGAGAAGGCGTGGGTGAGCAGCGTCCCCTCGCGGGTCAGCGCGTCGAACTGCGGCGTCAGGCTCTCCTTCGTCTGCGGCGCCGTTTGCGGACTCAGCGCGCCGATGAACTCCGAGCCGAGGCTCTCCTCGAGCACGATCACCACGTTCAGCCGGCGGTCCGGCCCCGGGTTGACCACCGGGCGGAGCGTCGATTCCGGCGCGAACCGGGCCGGCTCGGCGGCCGGCTCCTTGAGCAGCCGGTGCAGGCGCTCGAGGTTGGCCGCCTGCGGCCGGGTCGCGTACAGACCCTCGTAGGGCGCGTCCGTCCCCAGCAGGGCCTGGAAGAAGGAGTAGTAGCCGTTCCCCGCCAGCTCGTTGAGCGCCCGGTCCGCCGAGATCCGCGCCAGGTTCGACGGCACCGCCAGCGTGGCCACGGCGAGCACGGCCGCATAGACGCCGAGCACGGTCAGGCGCTGCGACCCCGTCGCCCGCAGGTCCCAGGCCGCCCGCATCGGCCGCCGCAGCCCGTAGAGCAGCGCCGCGGTGACCAGGGCGATGGCGGTGAGGATGATCCCGGTGTGGTAGCTCTGCCAGATGTTGCTCGCCACCTCGTCGGGGAAGATCAGGTAGTCCACCGCCACGAAGTTGAAGCGGCCGTTGAACTCCTCGAAGAAGAAGTACTCGGCCGCGCCCACGAACAGCCCCGAGAAGAGGGCGATCGTGATCCAGACGAAGAGGAAGCCGCGCGTCGCCCGCCACCGGAACCAGCGCTCGGGCAGGACGGTGAGGAAGAGCACCAGCGGCGCCGCCAGCCAGAGCGCCGAGACCACGTCGAACAGCTCGCCGACGGCCAGCGCATGGATCACCGGGCCGACGCCGTTCCGCGCCAGGGCGTGCTGGAACACCAGCAGGCCCACCCGCGTCAGCAGCCAGACGACCAGGTAGAACCCCACGAAGATCACCGGCAACCGGTATCGGGACTCCGTGAAGAGAAGGCGCAACTTCTGCGCAGGTGGGCTCGGGTTCATGAAAACCTCATGAGAATCGCTGACACGGTAGCAGCCGGGGCGGGGCGGGGCAAGAGCGGCGGAGGACAGGCGCCTCCGGCGCCCGGGCGTAAACGCCCGGGCTACGCTCCAAAAAACGAAGCCGGCTGAAGCCGACTCAAAACTGCCGGTCTAGGTCAGGGCCCCGTGAGCCGGCTTCAGCCGGCTTTG
>DATBAW010000029.1:0-3166 GCA_036271335.1 Thermoanaerobaculia bacterium | reverse complement strand
CCGACGCCTTCGAAGTCATCCACGGCCGCCTCAGCGCCTCCCAGTTCAGCGCCACCGAGGTCGCCAGCTACATGAGCCAGCTCGTCGAGCAAATCGTGGAGACCGAGCGCTTCGTAGAGACCCTCAGGCCTTCGATGGACGACCTGATGGGAGGGCTGGATCCGGGGATGACGGCGCGGACGCCGACGGCGGCGCGGGTGGGGGGACGGGGGTAGGGCTCAGGTTTTCTGGGCGGCGATGCGAGCTCGGAGGGCTTCGACTTGAGCCGCATCTTTTTCGGCGTCCGGGTGGCCGATTTCGCGTTCATAATCGACCATGGCCTGCATTAACTCAGCAGCACAGACGAGATCGCCTTCTTCTCCCAAAGCTAAACCTAAATTCCAGCTTGCTTTGCCTTCTCCGAGCCGGTCGCCAATCTCGCGGGCGATTGTGGCGTGCCGTTCCCACAACTCGATGGCGCGTCGGGGCTCGCCGAGATTCTTGTAGGCAACGCCCAGGTTGCCTATGACATTGCCCTCTTCGCGCCAGTCGCCGATCTCGCGGGCGATCGTAAGGCTCTGTTCATAAAAATCGATAGCGCGCCGGGTGTCACCGAGAGCCGCGAAGGCGATGCCCAGGCTGCTGAGAGCAGAGGCTTCTCCGCGCCGGTCGCCGATCTCGCAGGCGATCGTGAGGTCCTGTTCATAAAGCTCGGTGGCGCGCCGAGTCTCGCCAAGATCTGCGTAGGCTAGGCCCATATTGCCGAGGGCAATGCCTTCTCCGCGCCGGTCGCCAATCTCGCGGGCGATTGTGAAGTGCTGTTCATGAAACTCGATGGCGCGTTGGGTCTCGCCTATATTCGTGTAGGCGAGGCCCAGGGTGCCGAGGTGGCGACCTTCGGCAGCTCGATCTCTCAAATGTCGAGCCGCCTCAAGCCCTATCTCACTCCATTGAATTCCTTCCCTGGGATGCTGACGGATGCTAAGGCAGTATGTTCCCTCATCCGGGTAGCTACTGCAGAGCTCGGCGCATTCCTTGCCTCTATGAAATTCCGCTGCTACCCAAGCCTGACCCGCCCGAATGTTGCTCCATTCCCGATCGAAGAGAGCCAAACCCACTAGGCTGTCCTGCCCACCTTTCTCATATCGGGAATTCGCTGAACGGAGGACCTTTAGGAAATACTCGGCATGCCGTCGGCGGCTTTTGCCCTCTTCGGCTGTTGTGAGTTGCGCGCCCGTGAAGGCACGGGCGAGATCATGTAATCGATACCGCTCCTCCGCCTCTTCCCATTCAACAAGGCTGCTTCGCACCAACTCGTCCAGATGACTCCCGGCGTTATCCTGCTCCAAGTTCCAAACAGCCGCAGCCGCCGCGCCGTCGAAGGTCTCGGGGAACACCGCGAGCAGACGCCAGAGGCGTCGCTGCTCGTCGGTCAGAAGGTTATAGCTGGTCCTGAAAGCAGTTTCGACGGGACCCAGCTTTTCCTTTCCCTCTTTGAACCGGCGGGCATATTGAGTAGGGGAGAGATTCGGCCGTTCCGCCAACGCGCTTCCGGCCAGACGGAGAGCTAGAGGGAGTCGACCACAGAGACGAGCGATCTCGTCTACTGCATCGGCGATTCGCGGTGCGATCCTCAGGAGTAGATCCTTGGCATCCTGCTCGGGCATCTCATCCAGATTCCTTTCGACCAGCCCTGGGAGAGCGAAGCGAGAGCGGGAGGTCACCAGCAGCAAACAGGTAGACGGAGGAATCAGCGGCTCGACCTGCTCATTACTCACAGCGTTGTCCATGAGTAGAAGAACGCGTTTGCCATCGAGCACGGACCTGTACAGCCCCGCCACTTCGGCTTCAGTCTCAGGGAGGCGAGTCTCGGGGTGGAAGGCCCGGATCACATGAGCCATGGCCTGAGCCGGAGACAAGGGATGAGGATCCACGCCTTTGAGATCTAGGTAGATCTGGGCGTCGGGGAACTCCGGCTTCAACCCCTCAGCCAGTTTCAATGCCAGGGTGGTCTTTCCAACGCCTCCCATTCCTCGCAGGCCGAAGATAGCTCCGGTACCGCCCTTGGCCAATTTGGAACATAGAAAGCTGAGCTCGTCCTCACGGCCGGTGAAGTCGGCGGGCGGAGTGGGGAGTTGGTGAAGGGGTGCGAGGGGTGCTTGGTGGACCAGCAGGGCCGCCGATTTCGAGTCTAGAATGCCTCTGATTTCTCGGGCGATCGTTGCCATCTCCTCGTCTCGACGGTTTCCGCCAAACCCAGCGAGGGGACGAGCTCCTGTGGGCCGGATCTGGATCGGCGCCAGCCAAGGAACGATCTGCCAGTCGCACGCGCGGACCATTACCGGAAAGAGTCGCATTCCATTCTTGCTGCGCCGCTCCAGCATGCGAGGGATCTCTTCACCACGAATGAAGTCCGAAACCAGAAAGTCGGCCGAGATCAGGAGGATTCCGACGTCTGCAGCGTCAATAGCTTTCTCGATCTCGGCGCGCCATTCGGTTCCCGCTGCGATGCGCCGGTCGTTCCAAAGCTCCAGCAGGCCCTCCTTCTCGGAGATCCGGAGATGGGGCAGGAGGCGGTCCTTCCAGACCTCATCCTTGTGGCTGTAGCTGATGAAGACCGTCGGCGCTGTGGGCATGCCTGAATTTTAGCGGTTTCGGAGGGGCATGGCGAATGTCGGCCACCGGCGTTGCCTACGATCCGGCTCCGAAGGAGCCGAGGCATGTAGCCTGGGGCGTCAGCCCCAGGGACCGGTCGCGCACCTTCCTTGTTGAGCCCCGAAGGGGCGACAGCAGATCAGCGTTCCGGCGAAGCAACGATGACCGCGCAAAGATGGCGATGACGCCGCCGGCTCCGCCTGGGGTTGAAACCCCAGGCTCTTCAAAGCCCGCCCCTGCGGGGCGATCCCCCTCCCGTTCTCGATGGCGGAGCTGGATGGATCGATCCCTTTCCCGCCGGAGCTTTCTGACGGACCGCCCGCTTTAGCGGACGAATCCCCTCGCCAGGCGCACGGTCGAGTGTGCGAGGCGGACGCTTGGCCTCGTCGGGGGCGATGTCGAGAGCTGGAGGCGGACGCTTGGCCTGAGGAGGCGAAGAGTCCCCTTCTCGAGGCGGACGGTCGGGACCTTGAGGCGAAGCGTCCGCCTCGGCGATTCATGCGTCCCCCCCGCGAGGCGGACGCGTGAGGAT
>DATBAW010000028.1:0-7396 GCA_036271335.1 Thermoanaerobaculia bacterium | reverse complement strand
TCGCGCAAGAGCGCCGGCCAGAAGACCGAGGAGCAGGTGGTGGCGGCGAACGTCGACACCATCTTCCTGGTCTCCGGCCTCGACGGCGACTTCAACCCGCGCCGCATCGAGCGCTACCTCACGGCCGCCTGGGACAGCGGCGCTCAGCCGGTGGTCGTGCTCAACAAGCTCGACCGCTGCGAGGACCCCGAAGGGTGCCTGCTGGAGACCGAGGCGGTGGCGATGGGCGTGCCCGTCCTCCGCGTCAGCGCCCGCACGGGCGAGGGGTGCGAGGCGCTCGCCGCATTCATCGTCCCGGGGCGGACCGTGGGCTTCCTCGGCTCCTCGGGCGTCGGCAAGTCGACGCTGATCAACCGCCTGCTCGGCCGCGAGGCGCAGGCCACCGGCGAGGTCCGCGAGGGCGACGACCGCGGCCGCCACACCACCACCCACCGCGAGATCTTCCGCGCCCCCTCCGGCGGCCTCCTCATCGACACCCCCGGCCTGCGCGAGATCCAGCTCTGGGAAGGCGAGCAGGGGATCGAGACGGTCTTCCCCGAGATCGAGGCGCTGGCTGCGGCCTGCCGCTTCGGCGACTGCGCGCATCAGGGCGAGCCCGACTGCGCCGTCGAGGCGGCGGTGGCGAGCGGCACCCTGCCGGCCGACCGCCTGGAGAGCTACCACAAGCTCGGCCGCGAGCAGCGCCACCTCCACGTCCGCCAGGACGAGCTCGCGCGCCTCCAGGAGAAAAAGCGCAACAAGATCCTCACCAAGAGCCAGCGCGAAGGGTACAAGCTGCGGCCGAAGGGGTAGGGTGCGAGCCTCTCCGATCTGATCCTCCGGCTGTTGGGAGGGGGATCGCCCTGAAAGGGCGGGCTTTGATCAGCCTGGGGTTTCAACCCCAGGCGGTCGGCCGAAGGGGTAGGGCAGATCTCGGCTCCCCACGATCTGATCCTCCGGCTGTTGGGAGGGGGACCGCTCTGGAGGAGCGGGCTTTGATCAGCCTGGGGTTTCAACCCCAGGCGGGAGGGCCGGATCCGACCCCAGACGCGCGGCCGAACCCTAAAGGCGGTCGGCCGCGCTTCTTGACCGCCTCGCGGGTTCGAGATGATTTCGAGGATCGCCACCCCCGCCTGGGGTTGAAACCCCAGGCTGATCAAAGCCCGCCCTTTCAGGGCGGTCCACCTCCCCCTGAAGACGCCTCTCCCCCCTTGCGTCTTTTCCTTGACAACCCCGCGGCGGCGCTGTTACGGTAGGCGACTGTAAACGCTTACATAGCGCTGTGGACATCCGTCCGGGAGCCGCCGTGCACAATTTTTCTGCTCTGCCTGAGGTTCGCGGGTCGCGGCGATGAGTGCCTCGATCAAGGAGGTCGCCCTGAAGGCCGGGGTGTCGATCGCCACCGTGTCCCGGGTGCTCAACAGCACGGGGCCGGTCGCGACGGAGACCCGCCGGCGCATCCTCGAGGCGATCGAGGGGCTGCGCTATGTCCCCCACGGCGCGGCGCGGAGCCTGATCACCAACCAGACGGACACCATCGGCGTGCTGCTGCCGGACCTCTACGGCGAGTTCTTCTCCGAGGTCATCCGCGGGATCGACGCGGCGGCGCGCGGCCGCGGCTTCCACGTGCTGATCTCCGGCTTCCACAGCGACCGCGCCGAGATCGAGGCGGTGCTGCGCGCTATGCGCGGGCGGGTGGACGGGCTGATCGTGCTCTCGCCCGACGTCGACGCGCAGAGCCTCAGCCGCAACCTTCCGGACACGCTGCCGGTGGTCCTGCTCAACACGCACGTCGACGGCCGCCTCGCCGGCGCGCCGTTCGACGCCATCAATCTCGACAACCACGGCGGCGCGTTCGCCATGGTGCGCCATCTGGCCGGCCTGGGGCACCAGCGCATCGCGCTGATCCGTGGGCCGGAGGAGAACGCCGACGCGCGGGAGCGCCTGCGCGGCTACCGCGACGCCCTGCGCGCCCTGGGCATGGTGCCCTCCGACGGGCTGGAGCTCAGCGGCGACTTCAGCGAGGAGTCGGGAACCGCGGCGGGGCGGCGGCTGCTGACCCTGAAGCCGCGGCCGACGGCGGTGTTCGCCGCCAACGATTCGATGGCGATCGGCTGTCTGTTCGCCCTGCGCGAGGCGGGGGTGGGGGTGCCGGAGGAGGTCGCTCTCGCCGGCTTCGACGACATTCCGATCGCGCGCTACATCACTCCATCGCTCTCCTCCGTCCACGTGCCCATCGCCGAGCTGGGAACTCGCGCCATGGAGCGTCTGCTGCACGCGGTGGAGAGCAAGAACGGGCATGAGCGGCGCCAGGAGACCGTGGCCACCACGCTGGTGGTGCGCGACTCCTGCGGCGGCGCGGTGAGTTTGCACCTGGAAATCGAGGGAATCGCAAAACTTTCTTGAAGGAGGAGGCAGGGAGCCATGAAACGAATCTTTCAATCGCTTCTGATGGCGCTGATCATCGGCGCCCTCGCGGTCGCCGCCGTCGCCCAGTCGTCGACGGCGAACGTTCGCGGCAAGGTGACGGACAGCAGCGGCACGGCGCTCGCGGGCGCCACCGTCACGGCGGTGGACACCGCCTCGGGCTTCATCAAGACCGGCACCGCCGGGTCCGATGGCGCCTTCCAGCTCGGCGGCCTGACTCCGAGTGAATACAAGATCACCGTCGCGGCGCAAGGGTTCACCGAGCGCTCCGAAACGGTGAGGGTGCTGGTCGGCCAGAACCTCGCCGTCACCTTCGAGCTGACGCCGACCTCGGTGATCAACGAATCGATCACCGTCATCGGCCAGCAGGCGATCGACATGCGGACCTCGGAGGCGTCGACCAACGTCACGCCGCAGCAGATCGAGAACCTGCCGCAGGACGACCGCAACTTCCTCAACTTCGCCACCCTGGCGCCGGGCATCCGGCTGTCGACCGACCCGCAGCGCAAGGTGATCTCCAGCGACGCCCAGCCGGCCGAGCAGACCAACGTCTTCATCGACGGCGTGAGCTTCAAGAACGACGTGCTCCAAGGCGGCCTGGTCGGCCAGGACTCCAGCCGCGGCAACCCGTTCCCGCAGAACGCCGTGCAGGAGTTCCGCGTCATCACCCAGAACTACAGCGCGCAGTACGACAAGGCGTCGAGCGCGATCATCACCGCCGTCACCAAGTCGGGCGGCAACGACTATCACGCCCAGGTGTTCGACTTCTACCAGCCGAAGGCGTGGGTGTCGCAGCTGCCGAAAGGGTTCCAGTACTCGACGCTGACCACCAACAAGAGCTACGAGCGTAACCAGCCCGGCATCTCGCTGGGCGGCCCCATCGAGAAGGACAAGCTCCACTTCTTCCTGTCGTATGAGGGAGTCGACGAGCATGCGACGACGCCGGTGAGCGTCAATCCCAATTTCGCCAGCCAGTTCGGCCAGTACGCCGGGACCTTCCCCAGCCCCTTCAAGTCGAACCTGGCATTCGGCAAGCTGAGCTGGCAGCCGGTGGAGAACCAGGTGGTCGACGTCAGCGGCAACTACCGCCGCGAGCACGAGACGCGCGACTTCGGCGGCACGACCTCCTTCCAGTCGGGCACCGACCTCAAGAACTGGGTCTACGGCACGACGGTGCGCGACGCCTGGAACAGCGACAGGGCCCTCAACCAGGCGTCGCTGAGCTGGCAGGACTATTCGTGGAATCCGACGCCGCTCAATCCCGACCTCGTCGGGCTCAACTACGAGGGGGTCATCCGGGTCGGCGGCAACAGCACCACCCAGAAGTTCGATCAGAAGCGCATCGAGCTGCGGGACGACTACAACCCCCCGACGTTCCACGCGGGAGGCGACCACACCCTGCAGCTCGGCGGCAACCTCGACATCCTGCGCTACAACGTCGACAAGAGCCTGTCCGGCAACCCGCAGTACGATTTCCGCGTCGATCCGGCGAACGACCTCAGCTTCGACCAGCCGTATCAGGCGGAGTTCGGCTTCGGCAATCCGAACCTGTCGGTCAACAACCAGGAGTACGGCGTCTACGCGCAGGACACCTGGATCGTGAGCTCGCGCCTGACCGTGAATCTCGGGCTGCGGTGGGACTATGAGAGCCATCAGCTCGACGACAGCTACGTCACTCCGGCGAACATCGTGGCCGGACTTTCGGGCAAGATCGATTCGAGCTACTTCTCGAACGGCAGCAACCGCGCGCAATACAAGAACGAGTATCAGCCGCGCCTCGGCTTCTCCTACGACGTGACGGGCGCCGGCAAGTCGATCATCTTCGGCGGCGCCGGCCGCTATTTCGACCGCCTCTTCCTCAACGCCACGCTCGACGAGCGCTATCGCCTGCAGTATCCCGTCTATCAGATCGAGTTCTCGCCCGACGGCCGGCCGCGCAACGGCCAGCCGACGATCGCGTGGAACCCGGCGTATCTGACCCCCGCCGGCCTGCACGCGCTGATCGCCTCGGGCGCGACCAGCCCCGAGGTCTATCTGCTCAACAACAACACGAAGCCCCCCTACTCGAACCAGTGGAACCTCGGCTTCCGCCAGGCGATCGGGCACTGGGTGGGATCGCTCAGCTACAACGGCGTCCGCGGCTATCATGGCTTCACCTGGCTGGCGGCGGGCGGCATCTGCTGTCAGGCGCTGGTGCCGGGCTACGGCAACGTGATCATCTCCGACCCGGAAGGCAAGGACTACTGGTATTCGGGCGTCTTCCTCACCCTCGACCGGCCGTTCACGGACAACTGGGGCATGCACCTCGCCTGGACCCACGCCAAGGCCCAGCAGACCGGCAACGACCTGTTCAGCCTCGACTATCCCAGCGCCGCCGCCTACGGCAAGCACGACGTGCCGGGCTCGGAGAAGGACCGCATCGTCGCCAACGGCATCTTCGGGATCCCCTGGGACATCCGCTTCAGCACCACCATCACGCTGGGGACCGGCGCGGCGTTCAACGTCCTCGACTTCTCGCAGGGCTTCGACCTGCCGGCGCGCGAGCAGACGCGGCCGTTCGACCGCACGATCTATCCGCAGAAGACCTGGGGCTTCGCGGACCGCTCGGTCGACTTCCACCTGGAGAAGGACTTCAAGGTGGGAGGCAATTTCTCGGTCGGCGTCGTCGGCGAGGTGTTCAACGCCTTCAACTGGGCGAGCTACGGCTGCCTGGACAACTTCATCGGGCCCGGCGGCAACACCAACTTCGGCAACCCGAGCTGCACGATCAATCTCGGCCGGCGCGAGCAGGTCGGGCTGAAGATCAACTTCTGATCGGTTAGAGCCCTGCACGGCGAGGACGTCTGATGACAAGAAAAGCTGTCGCGCCCGTCCTCGCCGCTTCCGCGGTTCTCCTCTCCCTGGCCTGCGCGGGACCTCCCGCGCCTCGGCCTGCCGCTCCTCCCGCTCCCGTTGCCAGCTCACCGGTCAGCGACGCTGCGCTGCTCGACGATGTCGAGCTCCGCGGTTTCCACTATTTCTGGGATCTCGCCGATCCCCACACGTTTCTGATTCCCGATCGCGCGCCGACGCCGTCGTTCTCGAGCATCGCGGCCGTCGGCTTCGGCCTCACCGCCTACGGCATCGGCGCCGAGCGCGGTTACGTGACGCGCGCTCAAGCCGCCGAGCGGACGCTGGCCACCCTGCGCTCGCTGCTGGCGCTGCGGCAGGGCCCCGAGGCGCGGGGCGTCTCGGGATATAAAGGTTTCTTCTACCATTTCCTCGACATGCGCACGGGCGAGCGCTTCCAGACCGTCGAGCTGTCGACGGCCGACACCTCGCTGCTGATGGCCGGCGTCCTCTTCTCGCAGTCCTATTTCGATCACGACGACGCCAGCGAGACGGCGATCCGCGCCGCCGCCGAGGAGCTCTACGAGCGCGTCGACTGGCCGGCGGAGCAGGCGCGCCAGCCGGCGATCAGCATGGGCTGGACGCCCGAGGAAGGGCTCCACACCTACGACTGGCGCGGCTACAACGAGGCGATGATCGTGGTCCTCCTCGCTCTCGGCTCGCCGACGCATCCAGTCGACGCGGGCGCCTGGGGCGAGTACACGAAGACCGACCGCTGGGGCACGTTCTACGGTCAGGACCACATCCTGTTCGCGCCGCTCTTCGGGCACCAGTTTTCGCATGTCTGGATCGATTTCCGCGGCATCCGCGACGAGGTCACGCGCGCCCACGATCTCGATTATTTCGAGAACTCCCGCCGCGCCACCCTCGCGCAGCACGCCTACGCCGTCGACAATCCGAATCATTACCGCGGCTACGGCGACCACGTCTGGGGGCTCTCGGCCTGCGACGGTCCGATGGACGCGACGATCACGATCGACGGCCGCCGCCGGAAGTTCTACGGCTACGCCGCGCGCGGCGCCACCACGGGCGACATCCGCGACGACGGCACGATCACACCGACGGCGGCCATCTCGTCGATCGTCTTCACGCCCGAGCTGTCGATCGCGGCCCTGCGCGCGATGAAGGATCGCTACGGCGCGCATCTCTATTCGAAGTATGGATTTCTCGACGCCTTCAATCCGACGCTGCGGACGAGCGACCAGGTGAACGCCGGCACGGTCGATCCAGCGCAGGGGTGGTTCGACGTCGACTACCTCGGCATCGATCAGGGACCGATCGTGGCGATGATCGAGAACTACCGCAGCGGCCTGGTCTGGAAGGCGATGCGGAAGAACCCCCACATTGTTCAAGGCCTGAAACGCGCCGGCTTCACCGGCGGCTGGCTGGAGGAGGCGAAGGCGCCTTGAACGGCAGGACCGGTCTCTTTGCAGTCATCCTTGCCGCTGCTCTCGGTGCCTGTTCGTCGCACGACGACTCCCGCGTTACTCTCCATTTCTGGGCTCTGGGACGCGAGGGCGAGGTCGTCAAGGATCTGATGCCGGAATTCGAGCGGCGGAATCCAGGCATCCGCGTCGAAGTGCAGCAGATCCCCTTTCTCAACGCCCACGAGAAGCTGCTCACCGCCTGCGTCGGCCACACCACGCCGGACCTCGCGCAGGTGGGGAACACCTGGATCCCCGAGCTCACCAACCTGCAGGCGATCGCGGCGCTGAACGAGCGCGTGCGGCAGTCTCCGGGCCATCCCGAGGGAATCGCGCCGGCCGATTATTTTCCCGGCATCTGGGACACCAACGTCGTGGATGGCGCGATCCGCGGCATCCCTTGGTACGTGGACACGCGCCTCCTCTTCTATCGCACCGATCTGCTGAAAGACGCCGGGTTCGCCGCGGCGCCGCGCACCTGGAGCGAATGGCTGGAGGCGATGCGGCGAATCAAGGCGCGGCAGGGGCCGGGGCGTTTCGCCATGCTGCTCCCCGTCGACGAATACGAGCAGCCGCTGATCCTCGGCCGCGAGATGGGCGCCGGCCTGCTGCGCGACGGCGACCGCTATGGCGACTTTCGCTCGGCCGCCTTCCGCAAGGCCGCCGGGTTCTACGTC
>DATBAW010000027.1:0-4287 GCA_036271335.1 Thermoanaerobaculia bacterium | reverse complement strand
GGCCTGCGTGGCGTTCGGCGTGATGTCGCTGGTGGCCTTGCAGCTCCTCTCGTCGATGATCGCGGCTTCGATCGCGCTCGATCCGCGCGCCTCCCTGGGCGGCGACGCGTCGTTGTCCCGCGATGGCCGCGATGGCCGCGCCGGCGGCTCCTTCAGGGCCGAGGACCTCGCGGCGCTCGAACGGATTCGGGCGAGCGGCGCGATCAAAGCTTTCAATCTGACGACGGCCGGTGGGGGAGCGATCCTCAAGCCCGTCAAGACGGGACGTGTCCATGTTCTCGGCCGGGCGCTCGGCGTGGACCCCGCGACGTTCCCGCTGGTGGGCGAGATGCGGCTCGGCGGCCCTTCCGCCGGTTCGTTCGCGGCGTTGATCTCCGCGCCTGGAGCGGCGGTGATCACGCGCGACGTGGCGGACGTGACGGGCCTTGCGATCGGCGACGAGCTGATCCTCGGCGGCAGCCACGTCGGCGCGCCGGGCCGTCTGCGGGTGGCCGGCATCGCCGGGCTGACTCCCGACCGCCAGGGCGATTCGATCTTCTACAGCCTCGCCACGGCTCGCCGCCTCGCCGGCCGCGAGGACGTGGTGAGCTCGGCGCAGGTGCTCTGGGGGCCGGCGCGACCTGCTGGCGAGAAACTCGGCGCCGAAGGGTGGTCGGTGGCCACGTCGGACAAGCTCGGAAAGGGGCGGGCGCGCGTCGTCGATCTGTTCGGATTGATGCTCAAGGGCGCCGGCCTGCTCGGCCTTCTGCTCGGCGGCATCGGCGTCTCCAACACGATGCAGGTCCTGCTGGCGCGGCGGAAATTGGAGATCGCGACGCTCAAGACGCTCGGCTACGAACGCGGCCATCTGGTGATCCTGTTCGGTCTGGAAACGGGGATGCTCGGCACGGTCGGCGGCATCGCGGGCGCCGGCGCGGGAACGGGCCTGGCGGTCTGGCTGCGCGTGCTCCTCGGGCGGATGGGACCGATCATGCTCGGATCTCCATACGACCTCCGCGTGCTGGCGGGCGGCGTGGCCGTCGGCGTCGCCACGGCGGTCCTCTTCGGTCTGCAGGCGATCGCGCGGGCGAGCGCCGTGCGGCCTTCGACGCTGTTGCGCGACCTGCCGACGCCGAGGGTCTGGCGCGAGTCGGCTCTGCTCTACGCGGCACTCGGCGTGGTCTTTTCGGCGCTCGCGGCGGGAGTGATGCGATCGGTCCTCTACGGCGTCGTCGTGGTGGCGGTGGGGGCGGTCGGGCTGGCGCTCCTGGTGGCGCTGCTCGGCGCCGGATTCTTCGCGGTCGTCGCGGTTCCCCTGCCGTTGCCGGGAATCGTGGCGATCGCACGGAGAAATCTGCGGCGAAATCCTTTGCATACGCTGGTGGCGCTCGTGGCGCTGTTCTGCGGCGTGTTCACGATCGGTTTCGCCGGCGCGGCGATCGAGAATGGACGCGCCCGCTTCGGTGCTCAGGCCCATGCCAGCCAGACGGAGACCGTCACCATCTACGCCGCTCCCGCCGACGAAGGAGCCGTCGCCGTGGCCTTCGCCCGCTCTGACATCAAGGCCCGGCGGCTCGATGGCCCAATGGGACAGGTGAATTTCTCCGGCGAAGTGGAGACGGCGAGGCTCGGCGTGCTCCAGGCGGCGCTCGAACGGGGCGCGCCGGACGCGTTGTTGTTGAGCCGCGCCGATCTGAACGCGGCGACGCAGAGCGGGATCGAAAACCTTTTCGCTTTCGTCGTCGCCATCGCCGGTCTGGCGCTCGTCGCGGGCGGAGTTCTGATCGCCAATTCTGTGGGCCTCGCGATGCTCGAGCGCCGGCGAGAGATGGGGATCTTCAAGGCGATCGGCTATTCGAGCGCGCGGATCCTGGCGGGGATCGGCATCGAGTACGCGCTGCTCGGGCTGGTGGCGGGCGTCGCAGGGATGGGCGCCGTCGCGGCGGCCTTCGCGATCGTCGACCGTCTGCGGCCGGCGGCGCGGCTGGCGCTCGCTCCGGCGCAGGCGCCGGCGATGATCGCGGTGGCCATCCTGATCGCGCTCGCCAGCGCCGTGGCCGTCTCCTGGCGCCCGACGCACGCGCGCCCCCTGGAGGTTCTCCGGCAGGAGGGTTGATTCCATCGAAAAACGTAGGCTATGATAGGCGAAGCCACTAATAAAGTTGGCTTTTTGAAGGAAAGGAGAAGCCCGCATGAAGATTTTTCGCTTCGTGGGTATGCTCGTGATCCTGCTGACGGCCTTTGCCGGGGCGGCGCGGAATGCGCACGCGGACGGGATCACCTGCTGGAAGTACTGCGATGACGTTTTCTACAGCGGCCCCTGCACCGGTACGCTCGAGCAGTGCTGCAGCTTCAACCATCACTGTCCGCTCCAGTACACGTTCGTCCGGGGAGACTGCACGGACGGCGTCAACAGCTGCCCGTCGTAGCCGGCGCGATCCCGACATGAACGAGGCGTGGAAGGCCATGCTGACTATGTGGAAAGGCCGATCTGAACCTTCCGCGCCTCCGCCTCGGCGTCCGTGAAGTCGAGCAGTCTCGCGCCTTCCCGGATCACGGCGGTTTCGTTCTTTTTCGATAATCGTTTGAACAGCTCGACGTTCAGCGTCGCCGAATCTCGTTCGCGCGCGATCTTCCAGGTGCCGGCGACGAAGCCGTCCACGAGAACGGTGGGCAGATAGCCGTTCTCCGCCCACACCCGTGGGCGATGCTCGTCGGGGAGGATGCGGGAGCGATCGGCATAGGCCAGCAGGACGTTGTCGTACTCGGCGAGGAAGCGCGGTGGCGCCGGCGTGTCCGGAGCGGGGAGCGGCGCGTCGGGGAGGTCGAACAGCTCGGCTCCCTGCTCGTCGCGAAACGTGAGAAGACGCGGCCGGAGGCGTGCGAACACCTCGCGTAGCCCGGTCAGCCCCGACCAGGTCTGCGCGTCCTTGACCGTGGCCGGACCGAAGGCCGCCAGATAGCGCAGGATCAGATCGTCCAGCGCGGGCGCGGCGTCGAGGACGCGTCCCAACCAATGCTCGGCCGAGGTGTGCGTCGCCTGTCCGCTGCCGCCCCAGAGGCCGCGCGGCGGGATCTGAACGAGCGGCACAAGAGCGCGGACGGCGTTGGCGAGGGCGGCCGGGTCGCGATCGGGCCAGCGCTCGGCGAGGAGAGCGCCGAGCGCGCTGAACGTCCGCGGTGTCTCCTCGACGAGCTCGCGCCCGGCGCCGGCGACCGCCGTGAGATCCAGGCCCGCCAGACGCTTGCCGTAGGCCCCCTTGAGGCCGCGGTCCAGGACGGGCTGAATCAGCGGTCGCAACGCCAGACAGTCGCGAGCGCTGACCGAATGGATCGTGGAGCGCATCAGCGCGATACGCACCACCTGCCGGTCCGAGATCAACCGTGACAGCTCGTCGGGCTCGAATCCCTCCTGCCGCGTCCAGAGGCTCACGTAGGGCGAATTCGGAATCTGCGCCTGGAGACCGACCAGATGCTCGATCGCTTCGATGGCGGGCCGCTGGACGCGGCGCAGCAGCATTTGCCGCTCCAGCAGGGCGCGATTGAGGGCGCGCCGGGTGAGGATCGTCGCAGCCGGCTGTGGAGGTCGGGAAGGCATCAGGATCGAATCACTCCTCGGCGAGCGCCTCCAGCGGGGAGATCCGCGCGGCGCGGTCCGACGGTAGCAGACAAGCCGCCAGCGACACCACGCCGAGGAGGCCGGCGGCGCCGGCGAGGGTGGCGACGTGGAACGTCGGCACCTGGAAGAGGACGGATTGCATCGCTTTTCCCATCAGCCAGGCGCCGAGCAGGCCGAGGACCATTCCCGCCGCCAGCAGGCGCAATGCGAGAGAGAAAAACTGTCCGCGGATCTGGTCCGGCCGTGCGCCCAACGCCATGCGCAGGCCGATCTCGCGGCGGCGGTGGGAGACGGAATAGCTCAGGACTCCGTAGGTTCCGATCGCGGTGAGCAGCACGGCGATGGCTGAGAACAGGCCCGCCAGCAGCGCCGGCGAGCGGCGGGCGACGAGGCTGTCGGCGATGCGGGTGTCCATCGATCGGACATCGGTCACCGGCAGCTCCGGGTCGACCTTGCGAACGGCTTTGCGCAACGGGTCCTCGAGCAATTCCGGAGGCAGGCTGGTGCGGACCACCATCCAGAGGGTGTGATCCAGCCGGTGACCGAAAGGGTAATAGATCGCGCCCTGGGCCTCGTCCTCGACCAGCCCCGCCTGCTTCACCGGGCCGACGACGCCGACGATGGTATAGGCCTCGGCGGGGTTCTCGCTGGCCGAGCCCCCTTCGAAAACCTTCTGACCGATCGCGCCG
>DATBAW010000026.1:0-6131 GCA_036271335.1 Thermoanaerobaculia bacterium | reverse complement strand
CCGCCCGGAAGCTCGCTGCCCGGCTGGATCCACTCCAGGTCGGTCTCGGGGATGTCGTACCGAAAGAACAGGCGTGGCCCGAACGCCCGAGCCCCGTAGCGCCGCGCGAACACGTCGACATCCCGCACGTGGTCCGGCTTGAGAATCACAGCCGCGGTGGGCGGCCTCGAATCGAGCCGCTCCCACACCTCCGCCGCCTCGGCCGGCGGAGCCAGAGGATCGAGGACCAGCCTCTCGCCCCTCGACTCGACGAACGTTGAGGTCACGAGCGGCTCCCAGCCCTGGCCCGGCTTCCAGTGAGGGTGCTCGTGGCGCCAGATCCAGAGGCCTGGAGCGACATCGCGGACCTCCACAGGAATTTGACCGCCCGTCTCCACCTGTGAAGGATGATCCCGGACAGCCATGAAATCAAGGGGATGTGTCCTTTCAGCCAGCTACTTTCCCACCCCCAGTGCCGATGGTAGAATCTTCCAGTGCTTCGGGCCAGAGGAGCGACGATCATGAGTCAACTCATTCTGGATCTTCCAGAGTCTCTCCGCCTGAGCTGGAACGGCAGGCAGCACAGGAAGGCGTTTCCTTGCAGCACTATATTCTGTACTCCTTGACGCGTTTCGTCTCCGCGCCCGACCTCATATCTCAGAAGGTCTCGTTCGAAGAGATGGCCAATCGCTATCCTCAGGAGCAGGCCGATGCCGCTATTCGGGATCTTCTTTCCTCTCGTAAGGCGTCTTAGACTTCTAACACAACTTCTCGGGCATTGACGTCGGCTGGGTACAGATATAAGGTAAAATCCACCATGTACGAGACTGCCAACAGTATCCTGCAATCGGCCCAGGAACTGCGTCTCTCGTCCGAGCGCTTTCGTCAGGTCGGGCCGGGGCGTTGGCGAGACCTGCTGGACAAGATACTCACTCGCTTCACAAGCCAGGGACCACTCAACCGATCTCGACTGTGGCTCTGGGAAGATTTCATCCAACCCACATACACGCTTCAGAAAGAGCACACTCTGGAAACCCTCCTCAAACTGGACGAACCCGCCGCGCGTGTGTGGCTGGTCTTCGAGGACTGGGATAGGACCAAAAGGGACGGCAACTTCTGGCTGTTTGAGGGAGACCTCGCTGCCGCAGTCAGTGTGCTCAATAACCTTTACGGAATAGAGTTCTATATCGTCAGCCAATCTCTTGATTGGCTGGTCGCTGAGAACCATCACGACGTCCTGATCGGAGTTGGCCCGCACGCCATTCAAGCTCTGAAGGCCATGGACGCCACCTGACTCGTAGGCCAACTCGACCGGGAACGCAATCGGCGCTTGAATTTATCGGCCGAGGTGCTCGCCGGCCCTTTCAGTTGATCCGCCGGGCCCTGTTAGGCCGCGCTTTGTCCCCGAACGGGCCTCGCAGTAGTCTCAGGCAGGTCAATCGTCTTCACAAAGGAGATCGCAATGAGAAGACCGCGCTTCGCTCGTCCCTGGATTCTCGCGCTCGCTCTCCCCGGCCTTGGCGTAGCCCACGCCGGTACGATCTCGGGCCAGTTCGTGATTGGCGGAAAGCCGGTGCCGGTGAAGGAGATCGCGGCCTTCCGGATGCGCGATCAGTCCAACCCGCGCACTGTCGAGACCTATGTGATGTTGACCGCCAAGCCCGTGAATACCGCGTCGATCAGTGCGTCTCTCGATCCGTACGCTGTGGCGATCAATGATCCCGCCGTGCGCGACGACGATTATCTTTCCTTCAACGTGCGGGCCAACGGCGAAACGAGCTTGAACGCGCACGTGGGCGGCACCCAGTATATCGACACGTCAGGCACGATCATGGGCCATCCCGGCTCGCTGATCGTGAAGTGCCGCGAGAACACGCCGACACATATCGCCTGCAACGTGAAGACCGCGAATCCCGTGAAAGCGCTGGATGGACCGACCTGGTCGATGGATGTGAGCTTCGAGGCCGACGTGGTGTCCCGTGCGCCGGGCAAGGCAATGGCGAAAGATGGCGAGGCTCCGGGGAAGGCGTTGCTGGCCCTGCGCGACGCGGTGGGCGGCACGGATCTGGCGAAGATCCTGGCGCTCCTTACGCCGGGGGAGGCCAAGAGCTATCAGGAGGACTGGCGCTCGCCTGCGGAGAATCTCGCTTCGGCGAAGGAGATTCTGAATGCTCAGCTACCGAAGCAGCCCAAGATCACCGGCGGCGAGAGGGTGGCCGACGATCGCGCGGTGCTCGAGGTCGAGGGTGTGCCGTATGAGCACGGCCACATGCTCTATCTCGTTGAAATGCGATTGATCAATGGGAACTGGGTCTACGAAAGCTCGAGCGTCGCTGGGATGTTGAGGGCCCCCGACGAGAAGCCACGCCACTGAGAGCAGGTGCCGGCGGGCGGAGCCAGAGGATCGAGGACCAGCCTCTCGCCTCCCGCCTCGACGAACGTGGAGGTCACAAGGGCCTCACAGCCCGCCCGGCTTCCAGTGAGGGTGGCACCTGACCAACATGCTCCTCGCCGGATAGGCGCGCATTGATCTGATAGAGTCGCTCAGAGCGTTGACTACCACCTCTCTCGAAAGATCTCTTATGATGCGCCTCCGTCCCACGAAATGGATTTGCCTGCTTCTGCCCTTGCTCCCGAGTGCCCCGCTAGTCGCGCAGGCAACCGTGCCAACGGGGGCGGCTCTGGGAGCCGTCGAGCGCGCCTCGGCGATTCAAGCGATCGAGCAAGCTATCGACAATATCTATGTCTTCCCTGAACTTAGGCCGAAGATAGTCGCCCGGCTCGAGCAATCGATGCGCAGTCATCGATATGACGTCGCGGATGCGGCAGTATTCGCGCAGCGGATCACGGAGGATCTCGACGCCGCGGCGCATGACGGCCACCTCTACCTCATGAATGATCCGGAGCAGTATGCGGCGATACTCGCACCGTCAGCGAGCTCGGACGGACTGGATGCCTACCGCGAAGCCGCGGCGATACGCGACCACAGTGGACTTACCAAGCTGGAAATTCTAACCGGCAACGTCCGTTATCTGCGATTGGAGCATTTCCAGTGGATCTCCCGCGCAACAGCAATCGCGTATGACGACGCGGCGCGTTTTCTGAAGGACGGGGATGCCGTCATCATCGATTTGCGAGGCAATGGTGGCGGCAACAGCGAAGCGGCGGATTATTTTTCCAAAGCATTTCTGCCGCCCGATCGCGATCCGGCTCGGGCTTTGCTCTCCCAATCGCGGGATCGCGACCCCCGCTGGCTAGGCAAGCCGCTTTATCTTCTGGTCGACGGAGGCGTCGGGTCCGCGGCGGAAGCGGTTTCCTACGGGGCCCAGCAGGAGAAAACCGCGATCATCGTCGGCAGCACGACCTATGGCGCCGCCAACAACAACAAGAAGATTCCGATCGCGCCGCGATTCGTGCTTAGCGTCTCGTACAATCGTCCGATCAATCCGATCAGCGGTACCAACTGGGAAGGGGTCGGCGTGAGGCCCGACATCCCTGTACCCGGTGCCGACGCCCTGGACGCGGCCATCTTGGATGCTCTTGATCGCTTGCAGACAGTCTCCAACGTGTCAACTCAGAGGCTCGCCGAGTATCGCTGGGCGCGCGTTGCGATCCAGGCGAGGCTGCATCCCGTCCAGGTGGATGCGCGGCGGCGGCAAGCGACGGCAGGCACCTACGGTACGATCACACTGAAGGACACACCCGAAGGACTGCGCTTCTATCGATCGGATCGGCCGAAACGGCCTCAGGGCGTCGTCATGACGCCGCTGGATACGGAGGGCCTATTCGGCATCGATGGCTACGATGATCTGCGGGCACGCGTCACGGCAACGGAGATCGTCCTGCTTCACGGTGCCGAGGATCAGCGAGAGGTGTTTCCCAGGACCGTCCTATGATCCCATCGCTAGCCCAAAACGGGCTCCGATCCTCGAGCACCCGATTCTGATCAGTATTCCGGCGGCGGCCCTGCGCCGCCGGTTTCCGAGAGCGAGGCGACCGGCCCGGTCTACAGCATCTCCAGGTTCGCGAACTTCGCCACCAGCTTCCGCTTCCCGGCCTTCTCGAAGAAGACGGTCAGGCGTGCTTCGTCCCCCTCTCCTTCGAATTCCAGGACCACACCGGGCCCCAGCGTGGGATGCCGGACGCGGCTGCCGCGTTTGATGGCGCGGCGAGGTGGAGCGGACGCGGCGGGCGTTGGCGCGGTAGGACGCTGGGGTGCTACGGGGCGGCCGTAGCTGGGCGGTGAGGATGGCGGCGGCGCGGGGCGGAAGGGCGTCGCCGGAGCGCTTGGAGGCGCTGAGGCCGGTCGACCTCCGCCGCCTCCGAAGAAGGAGTAGACGCCCTGGGCGCGTGGGTCGTAGCGCTCGGAGTTGTAGAGGTCCGCGCTCTGCGAGACGTCGAGGAGCTGGTCGGGCAGCTCGGAGAGGAAGGGGGACTCGGCCTGGTCCTGATAGCGACCGGCGATGCGGCGCCGGCGGCAGCAGCTCAGGTAGAGACGCTCGCGGGCGCGGGTCATGCCGACGTAGAGCAGCCGGCGCTCCTCTTCGATGTCCTCTCGAGCGCCCTGGGAGTTGAAGTGGGGGAGGAGGCCATCCTCCAGGCCGCCCACGAACACGGCGCGGAACTCCAGGCCCTTGGCGCTGTGCAGGGTCATCAGCGAGATCCCTTTCTCGACCTGCAGGGAATCGAGATCGGAGACCAGCGCGATGTGATCGAGGAAGGCCGTCAGCAGGTCCTGATCGCCGGAGTTGTAGCTGTTCCCCTCGGTGAACTCCTGGGCGGCGGAGAGGAACTCGCGGATGTTCTCGACGCGCGCCTGGTCGTCCGGATCGTCCGGCTTGTAGAGGTCGGTATAGGAGGTCGCTTCCAGCAGGCGGTCGAGGAGGGCGGGGAGCGGCAGGTCGCTGGCGGATTGCTGGAGGCCCACGATCAGGTCGCGGAACTTGCGCAGGGCGGTGGCGCTGCGGGCCGGCAGGTTGCCGAGGTCGTCGAGGTAGAGGACGTCCCAGAGCGGCTGGCCGAGCTGGACGGCGCGGTCGCGCAGCAGCTCCAGGGTGGACTTGCCGATGCCGCGCGGCGGCTGGTTGACGATCCGCATCAGGGAGAAGTTGTCGCGCGGGTTGCGCAGCACGCGCAGGTAGGCGACCAAGTCTTTGATCTCGGCGCGGTCGTAGAAGCGGGTGCCGCCGACCAGCGAATAGGGGATCTCGCGGCTCAGCAGCTCGTCTTCGATCGCCCGCGTCTGCGCGTTGGTGCGCACCAGGATCGCCATGTCGCTCAGCTTGTAGTGCCCGCGCAGGCGCTGGAGAGTGCGGATCATCCAGGAGGCCTCGTCCCCCTCGTCGCTGGCCCGGTAGAGCTCGGCCTTGGCGCCACCCCCCTGATCCGTCCACAGGCGCTTGCCGCGGCGGTTGACGTTGTTGGCGATGAGCGCGCCGGAGACGTCGAGGATGGTCTGGGTGGAGCGGTAGTTCTGCTCGAGCTTGCGGATGGCCGCGTCGGGGAAGACCTTCTCGAACTCCAGGATGTTGGTGATGTCGGCGCCGCGCCAGCGGTAGATCCCCTGGTCCTCGTCGCCGACGGCGGTGAGGTTGCCGTCGGCGCCGACGAGCTCCTGGATCAGCCGGACCTGCGCGTGGTTGGTGTCCTGGTACTCGTCGACGAGCAGGAAGCGGGTCCAGCGGCGGATCCGCTCCTTCAGCTCGGGGTCAGTCGAGAGGAGCTTGACCGGCAGCGCGATGAGGTCGTCGAAATCCACTCCGGAAGCGGCGAGGAGCAGGCCCTGATAGCGCCGGTAGAGGGCGGAGACCTTCTTCTCGAAGAAGTTCGAGGCCTGCGCCTCGTAGGCCGGCGCGTCGATCAGCCGGTTCTTGGCGCCGCTGATCTGGCTGAGCACCGAGCGTGGGGAGAAGGCGGTCTCCGACAGTCCCTCGGCGGTGAGCGCCTCCTTGACGAGGCCGATCTGGTCGCTGCCGTCGAGGATGTGGAAGTCGCGGCGCAGGCCGATCCGCTCGCCGTAGCGGCGGAGCATCAGCAGCCCGTAGCGGTGGAAGGTGCCGACCGAGGTGGGGAGCGGATGGAGGTCGAGGAGGTCCTCGACCCGGTCGCGCATCTCGCCCGCGGCCTTGTTGGTGAACGTCATGGCGGCGATG
>DATBAW010000025.1:0-4056 GCA_036271335.1 Thermoanaerobaculia bacterium | reverse complement strand
GTCTCTTCCAAAATCGCTCCCGTCTGACGGTCCAGACGACAGACCTGGCTTGAACGATCCCCAAGATCCAAACCCACCACCTCCTGCGCCTCAACTTTGCTAAACTCGACCACGGCCAACCTCCTTTCGCGTCTAACCGCGCGATTACCCCTGTTTGCAGGCCAGTATTCTGGCACTGCGCTAACAGGAGGTTGGCCTTCTCATCCCATCTCTACAGTGGGGGGGGTACCGGTTGGAGAATCGGGCAACGGCAGCACCATAGCTCCAGGAGAGACACCGCAAATTCGAAAGGCAGCAGCACGGTCCCAATGTAGAGACGCCCCGTGGGGCGTCTCCGCGACGGCGGAACCCTTTCGAGGACCGCAGAGGATCCGCGAGCGACGGCATCGCAGCCAGGAAGATCAAAGAGGTGCCCGATGAATCGATCCACCCGAATCACGAACCTCCGGGACATCCAGGAATGAACCCGCTCCGCACCACCGCCTGCATCGCCGGCGGCGGCCCCGCCGGCATGATGCTCGGCTTCCTCCTCGCCCGCGCCGGCGTCGAGGTGCTGGTGCTCGAAAAGCACGCCGACTTCTTCCGCGACTTCCGGGGCGATACCGTCCACCCCTCCACCCTGGAGCTGATGGCCGAGCTCGGCCTGCTCGAGGAATTCCTGAAGGTCCCGCATCAGGAGCTCCACACGCTGAAGCTCACGATCGAGGACCGGGACTATCCGGGACCGGACTTCTCCCACCTGCCGACGCGCTGCAAGTTCATCGCGCTGATGCCGCAATGGGACTTCTTGAATTTTCTCGCCGATCACGCGAAGCGATATCCGGCGTTCCATCTGCGGATGAAAGCGGAGGTCACCGGTCTGATCGAGGAGGGCGGGCGCATCGTCGGCGTCAAGGTGAAGACCGAGGAGGGGGAGCTGGAGGTGCGCGCCGATCTCGTCGTCGGCACCGACGGCCGGCATTCGACCGTACGCGAACAGGCCCGCATGGACGTCGAGGACTTCGGCGTGCCCATCGACGTCCTCTGGTTCCGCGTCCCCAAGAGCGCCGACGACCCCACGCCGTCGCTGGGGCGGATCCGGAATGGCAAGATGCTGGTCACGATCGATCGCGGCGACTATTTCCAGTGCGCCTCGATCATTCGCAAGGGCGCCTTCGAGGAGATCCAGCGGCAGGGGCTGGAAGCTTTCCGCGCCGGCATCGCCAGCGCCGCGCCCTTCCTGGCGGACAGCCTGGGCGAAGTCGACGATTGGGACAAGGTGAAGCTGCTCACCGTGCAGGTGAACCGCCTCCGCAAGTGGTACCGTCCGGGGCTCCTCTGCATCGGCGACGCCGCGCACGCCATGTCCCCCGCCGGGGGCGTCGGCATCAACCTCGCGGTCCAGGACGCCGTGGCAACCGCCAATCTCCTCGCCGCCAAGCTCAAACAGGGGAACGTCACCGAGAATGATCTCCGCGCCGTGCAAAAGCGCCGCGAGATGCCGGTGCGGCGCATCCAGGCCGGACAGGTCTTCATCCACCGCCGGATGTTCGGACCGGGAGGCAAGGTCTTCGCCCTCTCCTGGCCCGTGCGTAAACTGATCGCCCTGCTCGCGCCGATCCTCCGGCGCGTCGCCGCGCGGGTGGTGGGTATGGGATTCCGCCCGGAGCACATTCAGACGCCGGAGGTTCGGAGGTAGCAGGTTTGTCAGGGACCTAAAGGACTGCAAGGACTGCAAGGACAAGACGGAAGGGCCAGCCGGGGTGGTGATAGGCTGAAACGAAAGTCGTCAGCTCGTCATTCACAGGTGCCGTCCAGGAGGGGCTCGTCCCGATCCTGGCGCAACCGGCGCGAAAGGGAGCCCTCATGTCCGACGTTTCCTGGGGTAAGGCACTGCTGCACGCGGTCATCGTCGTCTTTCTGTTCGTGGCCATCGGCCGGGCCTTCGCCATGATCGAGGCCGTCCCGAACCCCGACCGGATCGGCGAGGCGAAAGTCCTGGCGCTGTGCGCGGCCTTCGTGGTGGCGGTGGCGGCCTCGGCCGGTCTCCAGAGCGGGCAGACGTGGCTGCTGGTCGGCGGGGCGATCGTGCTCGTGGCTCTCCTCGGCCTGCAGGTCCACGCCTTCCTCACCCTCGCCCTCGAGAAATCGTTCACCACGTCGCCGTTGACGGCCGAGGACCGGAAGCGTCCGGAGACGCGCATCTACGATCACAAGGCCCGTCTCTGCCAGAACTCGCTCGGCTTCTACCTCCCCCACCCCGACGGCTTCGAGCCGCTGACCACGATCGACGACAAGCTGAACGGCAAATTCGCCAAGCAGAACCCGAACATCGGCGAGTGGGCCTACGCGAACTTCGAGACGAGCGATCAGATCATCCTCCTCGTCGTCAAGGACGTCGGCAAGACGGAGGAGAGCTTCCGCGCCTTCACCCGCGGGATCCGGGGGGTCTCGGGGAAAGACGCCCAGATCGCCCTGGGCGACGAGGATTTCAAGTGGGCCGACGGCGCGGGCGAGTACAACCTGGCCGCCACCCAGGGCTCGGTGCAGATGGAGATGCACTGCCTCTCGCGCGCCGGGGGCGGCCTCGCCTCCACGGTGGTGGTCTGCGCCCAGACGGTGACCAGCGGCAGCGAGGACGAGGATCTGCTGAGGAGAGTCCGCGACGGCCTTCGTTTGGTACCCTGCGTGTAATCGCGGCCTTGGGGCCGCCGAAGGGGTGAGCCCATGGCAGAGCTGGATGCGGTCGTCGTCGGCGCGGGCCCCAACGGGCTCGCCGCCGCCCTCGTGCTGGCGCGGGCGGGCCGGTCGGTCGAGCTGTTCGAGGCGGGCGCGACGGTCGGCGGCGCCGCGCGGTCGGCCGAGCTGACGCTCCCCGGCTATCTCCACGACGTCTGCTCGGCGATCCATCCGCTCGCCGTGGGCGCGCCCTTCTTCCCCAGCCTCCCGCTCGAACAGTACGGCCTGCGCTGGAACCACGCGCCGCTGCCGCTGGCGCATCCGTTCGACGACGGCACCGCCGCCGTCCTCGCACGGGGCTTCGCCGAGACCGGCGAGAGCTTCGGGGAGAGCGCCGACGCCGGCGCCTGGGAGGGGCTGTTCCGCCCCTTCTCGGAGCGCTGGACGGAACTGGCTCCGGACCTCCTCGCGCCCCTGGGAATGCCGCGGCACCCCTTCCGCATGGCCCACTTCGGTATGGTGGGCATGCGCGGTGCGGTGGGCCTGGCACAGGGGCGGTTCCGCGGCTCGCGCGCCCGCGCCCTGTTCGCCGGCCTCGCCGCGCACTCCTTCCTGCCGATCGAGCGCCTCCCCACCGCCGCCGTCGGCCTGATGCTGGGCGTCACCGGTCACGCCGTGGGCTGGCCGCAGCCGGTGGGCGGCGCCCAGCGGCTTCCGGATGCTTTGGCCGCGCTGCTCCAGGCAGAGGGGGGGACGATCCGCACCGGGCATCTGGTGACCTCGCTCGCCGGCCTCCCCCGCGCCCGCGCCTACCTCTTCGACCTCACGCCGGCCCAGCTGCTGCGGATCGAGGGTCTTCAGTGGCCCGAGCGCTACCGCCGCCGGCTCGGCCGCTACCGCTATGGGCCGGGCGTGTTCAAGGTCGACTGGGCGCTCGCCGAGCCGATCCCCTGGCGGGCCGAGGGGTGCCGCCGGGCGGGGACGATCCATCTCGGTGGCACGCTCGAAGAGATCGCGGCCTCGGAGCGGGGACCCTGGGAGGGGCGCGCGCCTACCCGACCCTTCACCCTGGTCGGTCAGGCCACCCGTTTCGATCCGAGCCGGGCGCCCGCCGGCCGGCACACCGCCTGGGCGTACTGCCACGTCCCCAACGGCTCGACGGTGGATTGCACGCAGGTGCTCGAAGACCAGATGGAGCGCTTCGCCCCCGGATTCCGCGACATCGTGCTCGCCCGGCACACCTTCAACCCCGCCCAACTCGAAGCCTACAACCCCAACCTCGTGGGGGGCGACATCAACGGCGGCGCCGGCACGCTCGGCCAGCTCTTCACCCGCCCCGTCGCCCGCCTCGTCCCCTATGCGACGCCGGACCCGCGGGTGTTCATCTGCTCGTCGAGC
>DATBAW010000024.1:0-2799 GCA_036271335.1 Thermoanaerobaculia bacterium | reverse complement strand
CCGGCGATGATGATCAGGTTCCCCCGGTTGAGCCCCTGGCTGATGCGGTCGAAGTCGATGAAGCCGGTGGGCACGCCGGTGAGCATGGTGCCCGGGCGCTCCTCCAGCTCCTCCAGGGTGGTGTGGAGGACGTGCGAGAGCTGCGCGAAGCCGCGCTGGATCGCCTCCTCGCCGAGGCCGAGGATCGCCTGCTCCGCCCGCCCGAGCGCCTCGCGCGCCTCCAGGCCGCCGTCCAGGCAGTTGCGGATGATCTCACCGGACAGCTGGATCAGCCGGCGGCGGACCGAGCGCTCCTTGACGATCTCGACGTAGGCGTCGATCCGGCCGATGTCCGGCAGGTCGAGGTCGAGGCCCGTCAGGTAGGCGAGGCCACCCACACGGTCGAGCTGGGTCCGCTGCTCCAGGAGGGCCTGGAGGGTACGCAGGTCGGTCTCCACCTGCTGCTCGCGCAGGTCGAGCATCGCCTGGTAGAGGATCTGGTGGCGCTCGGAGTAGAAGTCCTCCGCCCGCAGCCGGCCCGAGATCGTCGGCAGCACCGAGGGGTCGAGCAGAATGCCGCCGAGCACCGCGCGCTCGGACTCCTCGCTGTGCGGAAGCGCCTTCTGCTGCTGGGGGAGGACGTCGATCATGGGGCTGGGGATGAACGGACCGAGGCCATTCTATCTTCGACTGATGTTCCTAGAGCAACAGTGTTGATCTCGCTGCCTTCGGCTGAAGGGCTGTAGGGGCGCAGCATGCTGCGCCCTCCCCGATGGCAGGACTCCCATGCCGGCGAGATCTCGGACGGCCCAGGGTCGGAGGGCGCAGCATGCTGCGCCCCTACGAGAGGCCTTTGATTTCCAGAAAAGGGCGCCGCCGCAGGAAACCTCCGACGTATGTGTTTATACGCCAGCATGCATTTCTTGCAGAGGAGGAACAGCCCTTGGACGGTCCTACGAATGAGGTCATGAATGAGGTCATGAACGAGGCCCTGACCCGCCGAACCCTGCTCCGCTCCGCCACGCTGGGAGCCGCCCTGGCCGGCCTGCCCGGCGCCCTGCTCGCGGAGCCACGCCCGCAGATGGCCTGGAAGGCGGCGGTCGCCCCCGGCACCGGCACCGGCGCCGGCATCAGCTCCCTGCCGGCACCCGACCCCATCGTCCATCTCGTCAACCGCATCACCTTCGGCCGCACGCCGGACGAGCTGGCACACGCCCGCGCGCTCGGTTACACAGGGTTCATCGCCGAGCAGCTCGCGCCGGAGGCGATCGACGACTCGGCGCTGGCGGCGACCCTGCGGACGCTCTTCCCGACGCTGACGATGAGCAACGCCCAGCTCCTGGCGCTCGACAAGACCGAGGTGGTGCTGGAGCTCAAGTCGGCGACGGTTCTGCGCGCCATCGCCTCCAAGCGCCAGCTGTTCGAGCTGATGGTCGACTTCTGGAGCAACCACTTCAACGTCTACCACGGCGACGGCAAGGTCGGCTGGTACAAGACGGTCGACGACCGGACGGTGATCCGCCGCTATGCCTTCGGCCGCTTCCGCGACCTGCTGGGAGCCTCGGCCAAGAGCCCGGCGATGCTCGACTATCTGAACAACGCCACCAACACCAAGAACGGCCCGAACGAGAACTACGGCCGCGAGGTGATGGAGCTGCACACGATCGGCGTCGACGCCGGCTACACCCAGGACGACGTCGAGCAGGTGGCCCAGTGCTTCACCGGCTGGACGATCGGCGGCCGCAAGGGGGGTACCCTGGGCGAGTTCTACTTCCGCGCCGCCGACCACAACGACGGCCCCAAGACGGTGCTCGGCAACTACCTCCCCGCGGGCCTCGGGGTTGGCCACGGCGAGCGGGTGCTCGACATCCTCGCCGCCCACCCCGCCACGGCGACGAAGATCGCTACCCAGCTCTGCGTCCGCTTCGTCTCCGACACGCCGCCGGCCGCCCTGGTCAGCGCCGTCGCCCGGACGTTCACCGCCACCGGCGGCGACATCCGTGAGACGATGCGCACGCTCCTGACTTCGGCCGAATTCCGGGCCGCCGCGGATCAGAAGTTCAAGCGTCCCTTCGAGCTGGTCGCCTCGGCCGCCCGCGCGCTGACGGCCACGCTCGGGCCCGCCTCTGGCAAGCCGCTGCTCGGCGTGCTCCGCAACATGGGGCAGCTCCCCTTCGGCTGGCCGTCGCCGAACGGCTATCCCGACGCCGCCGGCGCCTGGGCCAACACGAACGGTCTGCTCACCGGCTGGAACCTCGGGCTCGCGCTCGGCGGCAATCACCTCCCCGGCGTGCAGACCGACCTCGGCGCGCTCGCCGCCGGCACCCCCGGCTGGCCGCGCCCCACGGCCGGCGACCTCACCGATCACCTCACGGCCCGCCTGCTCTCGCGCACCCTGGAGCCCGCGGATCGGACGAAGATCGCCACCTACGCCGCCACCGGCAAGCCGCCGCAGACTCGCCTCACTCCGCAGCAGGCGCAGGCGAAGCTCCCCGGCCTGGTCGCCCTCATCCTCGATTCCCCCTACTTTCAGTGGCGATAACCAGGAGGACGGACATGAAACCCTTCTCGCGACGCAGCTTTATCCGCAGTATTGGCCTCGGCGGCATCGCCGGCCTCACTCTCCCCACCTGGTTTCCGCGGCTCGCCTTCTCCTCCACTCCCTCGCCGCAGCGGGATGTGCTGATCGCCGTCTTCCTGCGCGGCGCCGCCGACGGCCTCAACATCGTGGTCCCCTTCGGCGACCGCGACTACCTGCCGAACCGTCCCACGCTCGGCATCCAGGAGCCCTCGGCGGCCGCCGGTACCGCCGTGGACCTC
>DATBAW010000023.1:0-4617 GCA_036271335.1 Thermoanaerobaculia bacterium | reverse complement strand
AGTTGTTCCCCCAACCCTGGATGTTGTAGAGGTCGCGGGAATCGGCCGGGGACCAGCGGCGGGACAGCGGAGCGGTGGCCATCTCTTTACGAGATCTCCTATCAGGGGTGAAACGTTCTCGAAAACGGGAACGCCGGGCGGCACGCCCGGCCGCAAGGAACTCTATAACATGAATGGGCCGGGAGGCGGGGCCTATCCCGCCGCCACCTGCGGCGGGATCGGCACCGGCTGGTTGTCGCGGTCGACGTGGACGTAGACCACTTCCGCCTCGGTGACCTTGACCCGGCCGGAGCCGGTGCTGCGCTCGGCTTCCACGGTCACCTTGATGGTCACCGAGGTGCGCCCCACCCGCAGCGTCTCGGTGAAGAAGCTCACCAGGTCGCCGACGAAGACGGGGGAGTGGAAGACCACCTCCCGCATCGCCACTGTCACCAGCCGGCCGGGGAGGGCGACGTGATGATGCGCCTCCACCGCTCCCGCCTGGTCGATATAGGAGAGGATGATGCCGCCGAAGATGGTGCCCAGGGCGTTGGTGTCCTTGGGCATCAGCACCACCCGGATCGCCGGCTGGCGCGGGCTCGACGTGCGGGTCGCCGCTTCTGGGATCGAGGTACCCTCCATACGCGCTCTTCCTTTCTTCCGGGCATCCATCCCGTGACGATACAGTCCGTGCGAACCTTCATGGTATCCTAGCCGCCTCTTTCGAAGATCGGCCGAGGATCGCCGGATCGCCGACAGACCCCCGGAATGAATCCCGTTTCTTCTCCAACCGCTCCCACCGACGCGATGAACGACGCGGCCCTGCTGCGCCAGGTCGGCGATCGTCAGCCGGCGGCGCTCGACGCGCTCTACGACCGCTACGCCCCCACCCTGCTGGCGCTGGGGCGGCGGATCCTGGGGAGCCTGTCGGACGCCGAGGAGGTGCTGCAGGAGGTCTTCCTCCACATCTGGAACCACGCCGGCCGCTACGACGCCGGGCGCTCCTCGGTCTCCACCTGGCTGATCCTGATCACCCGCAGCCGGGCGATCGACCGTCTGCGCACCCGGAAGGTGGTCGAACGGACCCACGAAACCTCCGCGCAAGAAAACTTCGTCGAGCATGCATCCCCCGAGGGGTTGGAAACCGTATTCATCCATGAGCGACGGGAGCGGGTACGGTCCGAGCTGGGGAAACTCCCCGAAGAACAGCGGCAGGTGCTCGAGATGGCCTTCTACCAGGGCCTCAGCCAGAGCGAGATCGCGGCCAAGGCCGATCTCCCCCTGGGCACCGTCAAGACCCGGACGCTGCTGGCGATGAAGAAACTGCGCAGCGCTCTGCGCGACGAGATACGGCAGCTCCTGTGAACGGCGAATTTTTGCACGGCGAACTCGTGAACGGTGAACTCGTGAACGGCGAACCTCAAGCGGAAGACCGCACCATCCTGACGGTCGTCGGGGTCCTCGATAAGGGCTTCCAGGACCTGGAGGGGGCGGTGCGTCCGGCGGGCCCGGACGGGGACGACGATGCCACGCTGGCTCGCCTCTACGCCGAGGTGATGGGGCTGATGCCCTACGAGCTGGAGCCGGTCGCTCCCACCGCCGGCGCCAAGGCGCGTCTGATGACGCTGATCCAGGGCGACGAAACGCAGCCGGCCGGAAGCGTCGCCAGGATCGCGAAAGCCGCCGGCGCCGAGCCCCTCCAGGCTCCGGCGCCCCGGACCACGCCGCGCCCCACCCAGGAATTCGCTCTGCCGACGGCGCCCCGCCGCTCCTCCGCGGGAGCCGCCTCGCGCCCCACGCGCTGGCCGCTGGCGCTCGCCGCCGCGTTCACCCTGGCGCTGCTCGGCCTCTCCTTCTGGCTCTATTCGCAGGTCGGGGAGCAGCGCTCGACCATCGCCGGCCTCCAGCAGGAGCTCTCCAGCGAGCGCGCCCGGTCGGAAGCGGCGGTCGCGCAGGCACGGCAGCTCGAGGCCGCCAGCTTCGACATGCGGCAGAAGTTCTCGCTCGTCACCTCCCCGGCCGTGCTGGTCGGCGCGATGCGTCCGATGGGTCAGCCGCCGCTCCAGCCGACGGCGCGGGGCGTCCTCTTCGTCGCCTCCGACCATCAGCACTGGTACATGGAGCTCCAGGGGCTCGAGCCCGTGGCCGCCGGCAAGACCTACAAGCTCTGGTTCGTCGCCAACGCCGGTACGGTGAACGCCGGCTCCTTCTCCGCCCAGCCGGGAGCGCCGATCGAGCTGAGCTCCCAGCACATGCCCGCGGGCACCAAGGGGATCCTGGTCACCCTCGAGAACGACCCGCGGTCCACCACCCCCACCGGCCCCGAGATCCTGCGGGCGGCGGGGATGGTCACGATCAGCTAGGGTTCCGCGGCTCCCTCCCTACAATTTCGGGTCTGCGATTTCGGGGCGGGGGACCGCCCTGGAGGGGCGGGCTTTGAATAGCCTGGGGTTTCAACCCCAGGCGGGGTCGCCGATCGGATCGAGGGGTCTTGATCAACCTCAGGCGGGCGTCGCCGATCGGGAACCGCAACCGGATGGGGGCCTGGATCAACCTCAGGCAATGTCATCAATCGGGAACCGCAACCGGATCGGCCCTGGCTCCCCGCCGCCTGGGGTTTCAACCCCTGGCGGCGTCACCCCGGCGGCGTTGCCCCGGCGGCGTCACCCCGGCGGCGTTGCCCCGGCGGCATCACCCCGTCGGCATCACCCCGTCGGCGTCACCCCGTCGGCGTCACCCCGTCGGCATCACCCCGACGGCGTCACCCCATGCGGGGCATCACCCCGACGGCGTCACCCATGCGGGGCATCACCCCGACGGCGTCACCCCATGCGGGGCATCACCCCGACGGCGTCACCCCATGCGGGGCATCACCCCGACGGCGTCACCCCATGCGGGGCATCACCCCGACGGCGTCACCCCATGCGGGGCGTCACCCCGGCGGCGTCACCCCGGCGGCGTCACCCCGGCGGCGTCACCCCGGCGGCGTCACCCCGGCGGCGTCACCCCATGCGGGGCGTCACCCCGGCGGCGAACCCCCGGCCCAACCCGATTCCGATTCCCGATTGGCAACGCCGCCGGGGTTTTCACCGCCTGGGGTTGAAACCCCAGGCTATTCAAAGCCCGCCCCTCCAGGGCGGTCCCCCACCCCGAAATCGAGGATGTTGGACGCTCCGGAGCGTGGAGCGACGGTCAGGGATTCACGGTACCGCCGCCGCCCTCCCGGCGGAGCTGCTCCGTGAAAGCCTTCTCGCCCTGAGCGACGAAGTCGCGGTACCCCTGCGGATCCACGAAGGGGTTCCGCTTCGCGCCCTGCCGCAGCTGTTCGGCCTTGTCCAGGCCGTTGTAGAACGAGGCGTGCGAGCCTAGGAAGAGGTCGCAGGGGAGGGACTTCAGGACGCGGAACGTCTGCGCGTAGTCCGCCGCGATCCCGGGATACTTCGGATTGTTCGTGAGGCTGACGCCCGGGAGGATCGAGGTGCTGCCGATGAAGACGACGTCGTACGTCCTCTCTCCGTTCTTCACGGTCGTCGTCCACGTCGTATTGCCCATCGTGTGGCCCGGCGTGAGGTGCGCCGTCAGCGTGGTGCCGCCGAGGGTGACCGTATCGTCGTCGTGGAAAACCTTGTCCGCCTGGATCGGCGGGAAGGGGTGCCTGTCCCCGAAGTAGGAGTCTCCTTTGCCGCCGCGGGCGAGCAGGGGCGCCTCCCGGTCCATGGCGAAAAACCGGGCGCCGGTCGCCCGCTTGAGCTCGGCGAGCCCGCCGGCGTGATCGAAGTGGGCGTGGCTGCTGAGCAGGACCTTGACGTCCTCCAGCTTGAACCCGAGCGTGCGGATGTTCGCCTCGATCATCGGCGCCGTCTCGACATAGCCGCCGTCGAGCAGGATCAGCCCCTCCGGCGTGGCGATCAGGTACGAGGCGACATCGCTCGCGCCGACATAGTAGAGGTTGCCGGCGATGCGATAGGGCTCGGCCGGCTGGTTCCGCGCGCGGGAGTCGGCGTCGGCCTGGGCATGGAGGAGCGACGGAGCGGCCAGGAGGAGCGTGAGCAGGACGGCGAATCTTTTCATCGGTTCCACTGTAGTCCTTCCATCACATCCGTAAGTGATCGGCCCGCCAGCTCTGGATCCGCTTCTTGATCTCGCTCGATCCGGTGATCTTGCCGTCGAGCACCTCGCGGGTCAGCCCGGGGAGCTCGGCGTCGCTGGCGAAGCGGAGGGCGATGAGCTGGTTGGTCCGGAGGTCGGAGATGCGAGTCTTGAGGTCGGCCGGCAACAGGCGCTCCAGCCGCAGGATCTCCTCGAGGCGGATCACCCGGTCCTGAGCTCTCAGCGGAAAGGTGCGGAGATACCAGCCGAGCAGCCCGAGCGCCGCCGCCACCGCCACGTTGAGGATGCGGTCGTAGACCGGCACGCCCTGGAGCCCCACGAACAGCCGGAAGATCGACCAGATCAGGTTGATCCCCAGGATGCCGAAAGTGAGGAAGTGAAAGCCCGGAACATACTTCGAGTGATTCGCGAAACTCTGCTCGGCCATGATCCCCTCCCTGAGCTCGGCGTGGTACGACGATCTATGGTATCCCAGACCGGAGTAGACTCCCTCCCCATGGACGCGGAGATCAGAGGCTCCCAGTGGCT
>DATBAW010000022.1:0-13461 GCA_036271335.1 Thermoanaerobaculia bacterium | reverse complement strand
CCCCAGCAGCGCATCTTCCTCGAATGCGCCTGGGCGGCGCTGGAGGATGCCGGCTACGACTCCCTGCGCGTGCCGGGGCCGGTCGGCGTCTTCGCCAGCCTGGGATTCAGCCGCTACCTGCACCAGATCCTCACCAGCGTCGGCCCCGAGGCGGTGGGCGGGCTCGACCTGCTACTGGGCAATGACAAGGACTTCCTGGCCACCCGGGTCTCCTACAAGCTGGACCTCTCGGGTCCCAGCCTGACCGTGCAGACGGCCTGCTCGAGCTCGCTGATGGCGGTTCACCTGGCCTGTCAGAACCTCCGGCTCGGCGCCTGCGACATGGCGCTGGCCGGCGGCGTCTCCATCGCCCTGCCCCAGGGCGCCGGCTATCTCTACGAAGAGGGGGGTATCGCCTCCCCCGACGGCTGCTGCCGCGCCTTCGACGAGGCGGCGCGCGGCACGGTAGGCGGCAGCGGCACCGGCATCGTCGTGCTCAAGCGGCTCGAGGACGCGCTGGCCCACGGCGACACCATCCATGCCGTCCTCCTCGGCTCGGCGGCCAACAACGACGGCAGCTCCGGCAAGGCGGGCTACACCGCGCCGAGCATCGCCGGGCAGGCGGCGGTCATCTCCGCGGCCCTCGCCGACGCCGGGGTCTCTCCCGAGAGCATCGCCTACGTCGAGGCGCACGGCACCGCGACCCCCCTGGGCGATCCCATCGAGGTCGCCGCCCTCAATCTGGTCTTCAAAGGCGCCTTCCGCGGGGAGACCGGCCGCACCGGCTACTGCCTCCTCGGCTCGGTCAAGACCAACGTCGGTCACCTCGACGCGGCGGCCGGTGTCACCGGCCTGATCAAGACGGTGCTCGCCCTGGAGCACCGCCAGATCCCACCCAGCCTGCACTTTACGGCGCCGAACCCCGCCATCGACTTCGCCGCAGGCCCCTTCCGGGTGGCCGACCGCCTGACCGACTGGACCACGGAAGGCGGACCGCGCCGCGCCGGGGTGAGCGCCTTCGGCATCGGCGGCACCAACGTGCACGCGGTGCTCGAAGAAGCGCCTGCCGCGGCAGCCTCCGGCCCGTCGCGCGCTTGGCAGGTGCTGCTGCTCTCGGCGCGCACGCCCACGGCTCTGGATCGGATGGCGGACGCCCTCGCCGATCGTCTGGAGAACGACCCGACCTTGAGCCTTGCCGACGCCGCCTACACCCTGCGGGTAGGACGGCGGCCCTTCGCCCACCGCCGCGCGGTGCTGGCGGCGACGCGCGAGGAGGCCGTGGAGGCGCTGCGGACTCAAGGTCCGCAACGGGTTTGGACCGCAACCGCCCGGGACGCGGGCCGCCGCAACGTCGCCTTCCTGCTGCCCGGGGTCGGCGACCAGTATCCCGGCCTCGCCCGCGGCCTCTACCAGGACGAGCCGGTGTTCCGGCAGGAAATCGACCGCTGCGCCGAGCTGCTCCTGCCGCACCTCGGCCTCGACCTGCGCGAGGTGCTGTTCGCCGAGGAGACTGCGGAGGAAGCGGCTCCCGCGGGCCTCAATTTGCGAGCACTGCTCGGGAGAGGCGGCCTCCAGGGAGAAAGGGAGACGGCCGCGAGAGCACGCCTCCGCGAGACCCGCATCGCCCAGCCGACGATGTTCGCCGTGGGCTATGCCCTGGCCCGGCTATGGATGAGCTGGGGAGTACGGCCGGCAGCCCTCCTCGGCTACAGCCTGGGGGAGTACACGGCGGCCTGCCTGGCCGGCGTGATGGAGCTTCCCGACGCCCTGGCGCTGGTGGCCCGGCGAGCCAGCCTGATTGGCGAGCTGCCGCCTGGGGCCCTGATGGCCGTACCGCTGTCGGAGGAGGAGACTCGGGCGCGGCTGTCCTCCGATCTCTCCCTCGCCGCTGTCAACGCCCCGGCAGTGTCGGTGGTGGCCGGCCCCCCCGAGGCCATCGCCGGCCTGGAGCAACGGCTCGCCGACGAGGGAATACCCTGCCGTCGGTTGCAGGCCGACCAGGCCTTCCACTCCTGGATGATGCAGCCGGTCGCCGCCAGGCTGCGGGAGCTGCTCGCCGCCATCCCCCTGGCGCCCCCACGCATCCCGTACCTCTCGAACGTCACGGGGACCTGGATCACCGTGGCCCAAGCCACCGACCCGGGCTACTGGGTGAGCCACCTCGTCTCGCCCGTCCGCTTCGCCGGCGGCGTCGCCGAGCTGTGGCGCGAGCCGGGCAAGGTCCTGTTAGAGATGGGGCCGGGACAGACCCTCGGCAGCCTGGCTCTCCAACGGATGCCCCCGGACGGTGCCGGCGTAGTCCTCTCCTCGCTGCGCCATGAGCTCGACCGGCAGCCGGATCAGAGCTTCCTGCTCCAGACCCTGGGCCGCCTCTGGCTCTCCGGCGCGGAGATCGACTGGTCGGGTTTCCATGACGGCGAGCGGCGCCGCCGGGTGCCGCTGCCGGCGTACCCCTTCGAGCGGCAGCGGTATTGGGTTGAGCCGGGGATCGGGACGACGCTGGGAACGGCGTTTCCCGGGGTCTTCCTGTTGCCGGCAGGTGCGGATCCGGCCTGGGCCGCGGCGCTGGAAGCGCGCGGCATCCGGGCCGTCGCCCTCCCTCCCGGGCCGCCCACGCCCGAGGCCCTCGACGCGCTTCTCGGCGTGAAGCCCAGGCCCGCCGCGGAGGCCGCGTCCGCCCAGGGATACGTCCGGCCCGGGATCGACACCCCCTACGAGGAGCCGCGTACCGAGGTCGAACGGCGACTCGCCGCGATCTGGGGAGACCTGCTCGGCATCGACCGGGTGGGAGCCCACGACAGCTTCTTCGCCCTGGGCGGCCATTCGCTGCTGGGCCTCCAGCTCATCTCGCGTCTACAGGCCGGGTTCGGCGTCGAGCTTCCCTTGCACACCCTCTTCGCGGCGCCTACCGTGGCCGCTCTCGCGGCGGAGATCGCCGAGGAGATGCAGCGCCATGGCGAAACGGCGGCCATCCCCCCTCTCGTCCGGGCACCGCGGCAGGGGCCCCTGTCCCTCTCGTTCGCCCAACAGCGGCTCTGGTTCGTCGACCAGCTCGAACCGGGCACGACGATCTACAACCTGGCCCTGGCGCTGCGCGTGGCGGGGCCGCTCGACGCCGCTGTGCTGCGGCGCTGTCTGGGTGAGATCGTGCGCCGCCATGAGGCCGTGCGCACCGTCTTCGTCCTGCAAGGCGACTCGCCGATGCAGGTGATCCTGCCGCCGGCGCCTTTCGAATTGCCGCTGGTGGATCTGTCGGGCCTGCCACAGTCCAGGCGCGAGGCGGCGGCGCTCTCCCTGGCCCTGGACGAAGCCGGCCGGCCGTTCGATCTCGCCCGCGATCTCAAGCTGCGCGGCGTGCAGGTGAGGCTGGAGCCGGAGAGCCATACCCTCGCCCTTACCACCCACCACGTGGCGAGCGACGGCTGGTCGATGGGCATCCTGGTGCGCGAGGTGACGGCGCTCTATGCCGCGTTCGCTCAAGGGCGACCCTCGCCCCTGCCGGAGCTGCCGGTGCAGTACGCGGACTTCGCCGTCTGGCAGCGCTCGTGGCTGCACGGCGAAGTCCTGGAGAGGGAGATCGACTGGTGGCGCCACCAACTCGACGGCCTGCCCCCCCTCCTGGAGCTGCCCACCGACCGACCGCGGCCGGCGGTGCAGAGCTTCCGCGGTGGCGAGCGCCCCGTGCGCCTGCCGGCCGGGCTCGTCCGCCAGGCCGAGACGCTGAGCCGGCGCGAGGGAGCCACGCTCTTCATGGTGATGATGGCCGCCTTCCAGGCCTTGCTGGCGCGCTACAGCGGCCAGGACGACCTCGCGGTCGGCATCCCTGTCGCCGGGCGCAACCGGGTGGAGCTGGAAGGGCTGATCGGGTTCTTCGTCAACAACCTGGTGCTGCGCGGCGACCTGGCGGGCCATCCCACTTTCCGCGAGTTGCTCGGCCGGGTGCGCGAGAGCGAGCTCGCCGCCCAGGCTCACCAGGACGTGCCGTTCGAAAGGCTGGTCGAGGAGCTGAGCACGGAGAGGAACCTCGCCCACTCGCCCCTGGTGCAGGTGATGTTCGCCCTGCAGAACACTCCCGGCGGCGTCCTGGAGGTTCAGGACCTGCGCCTTCAGCCGGTGAGCCAGGAGGCGACGTCGGCGAAGTTCGATCTCACGCTCAACCTCGAGGAGCACGACGGCGAGTTCGGCGGCACGGTCGAGTACGCCGCCGATCTCTACGACGGCTCGACCGTCGACCGGCTGATCGGGCACTTCGAGCGCCTGCTCGCCGGCCTCGTCGAGAACGCGGACCGCCCCGTCGCGGAGGTGGGTCTGCTCGCTCCTGCGGAGGCCTTCCAGCTCGCCGGCTGGAACGCCACGGCCCGGGCCTACCCGCAGGCCGCCATCCACGAGCTGTTCGCCGATCAGGCGGAGCGCACGCCGGACGCCGTCGCCCTGGTTTTCGCCGGCCGCGAGCTCACTTACAGGGAGATCGCCCGCCGCTCGCTCCGGCTGGCGCACCGGCTGCGCCGTTCGGGCGTCGTCCCCGGCTCCTTCGTGGGCCTCTGCGCCGAAAGCCTGCCGGAGATGGTGGTGGGCATGCTCGGCATTCTCGCGGCGGGAGGGGCCTACGTGCCGCTCGACCTCGCCCACCCGCGCGAACGGCTCGCCTTCCTGCTGGAGGACACCGGCGCCGCCATACTGGTCGCGGAGGAAGGCCTGGCCGCCCGCCTTCCCACCCGCGAAGGCCTCCGCGTCGAGTGGCTGGACCGGGAGGAGACCGGCGAGGACGAGAGCATCGCGAATCTCTCCTCGCCCGGCGATCCTGCCTACGTCATCTACACCTCCGGCTCGACCGGCCGGCCGAAGGGCGTCGTGGTGCCCCACCGCGCCGTCGTGCGCCTGGTGCGCGAGACCGACTACATCCGGATCGGCCCGGACGACCGGGTGGCGCAGGCTTCGAACAGCGCGTTCGACGCCGCCACCTTCGAGATCTGGGGCGCGCTGCTCAACGGCGCCCGGCTGGTGGGCATCGAGCGCGAGACCATCCTCTCGCCCGTCTCCCTGGGCGCCGCGCTGCGCCGCGAGGGCGTCAGCGTCCTGTTCCTCACCACCGCTCTGTTCAACCAGATGGCCCGCGAGACAATGACCTCCGAAACGCAGGACGCGCTCGCTTCGCTGCGCGTCCTGCTCTTCGGCGGCGAGAGGGTCGATCCCGAGACCGTCCGCGCGGTGCTCCAGAATGGCCCGCCCAAGCATCTGCTCCACGTCTACGGCCCCACCGAGACGACCACCTTCGCCACCTGGCAGCGGGTGGAAACGGTACCGCCCGGGGAGACCGTGCCCATCGGGAAGCCTCTCGCCAACGGCACCCTCCACGTGCTGGCGCCGGGGTTGACGCAGCAGCCGGTCGGGGTGCCGGGCGATCTCTACCTGGGCGGCGACGGTGTAGCGCATGGCTATCACGACCGGCCGGAGCTGACGGCCGAGCGCTTCGTGCCCGACCCCTTCAGTCCGCAGCCGGGAAGCCGGCTCTACCGGACGGGCGACCTCGTGCGGCAGCGGCCGGACGGCGCCGTGGAGTTCCTCGGCCGCCTCGACGGTCAGGTCAAGATCCGCGGCTTCCGCATCGAGCCCGGCGAGATCGAGGCGGCCCTGTTGGCGATGCCCGGGATCCGCGAGGCGGTCGTGGCGGTGCGCGAGGAGGCGGGAGGCCGACGGCTGGTCGCCTATGTGGTGGGAGACGCCACGAGTGACGAGATCCGCGGCTCGCTTCACGAGCGGCTGCCGGACTACATGGTGCCGGCCGCCTTCGTGGCCCTGGAATCCCTCCCGCTCACCCCCAACGGCAAGGTGGACCGGAGAGCCCTGCCGGCGCCGGATGAGGCGGGCGCCGCGGAGACCTTCCTTGCCCCGCGCACGCCGGTCGAAGAGCTGGTCGCCGGCCTCTGGAGCGAGCTTCTCGGCGTCGAACGGGTGGGGGCGGACGGCAACTTCTTCGAGCTGGGCGGCCACTCGCTGCTGGCGGCGCGAGTGATCTCGCGCCTGCGCGGCGCCTTCGGCGTCGAGCTGCCGGTGCGCGACCTCTTCGAGGCCCCGACGGTCGAGGCCCTCGCCACCCGCATCGAAGCCGCGCGCCGCACCGGCGCGGAGGCGTCCCGTCCCCCGCTCCTGCCGGTGCCGCGCCAGGGGGATCTGCCCCTGTCGTTCGCTCAGGCCCGGCTCTGGTTCATCGACCAGCTCGAGCCCGGCACGCCGCTCTATAACATGCCGTTGGCGCTGCGCGTCGCGGGGCCGCTCGCTCCGACGGTGCTCGCCCGTTGCTTGGGGGAGATCGTGCGCCGCCACGAGGCCCTGCGCACCGTCTTCGCCCTGCGCGGCGACTCCGCCGTGCAGGTGGTCGCCCCCCCGGTCTCCTTCGTTCTGCCGCTGGTGGACCTCTCGGGTCTGCCGGAGCCGGTACGCGAGACGGCGGCTCTCGCCCTGGCCGGCGCAGAGGCGGCCCGGCCCTTCGATCTCGCCCGGGATCCCCTCCTGCGCGGCATGCTGCTGCGGCTCGCCGAAGGCGATCACGCCGTCGTCCTCACCGTTCACCACATCGCGAGCGACGGCTGGTCGATGGGCATCCTGGTGCGCGAGGTGACGGCGCTCTACGCCGCGTTCGCCCAAGGCGATCCCTCGCCCCTGCCGGAGCTGCCCGTGCAGTACGCGGACTTCGCGCTCTGGCAGCGCTCCTGGCTGCGCGGCGAGATGCTGGACAACGAGATCGCCTGGTGGGCGGGTGAGCTCGCCGGCCTGCCGTCCCTCCTGGAGCTGCCCACCGACCGGCCTCGCCCCGCGGCGCAGAGCTACCGGGGCGCCACGCGGCCCGTGCGGCTGCCTGCCGGCCTCCGCCGCCAGGCCGAAACTCTGGGCCGGCGCGAGGGTGCGACGCTCTTCATGGTGCTGCTGGCCGCCTTCCAGTCCCTCCTCGCGCGCGCCAGCGGTCAGGACGATCTGGCGGTGGGCTCGCCCATGGCCGGACGCGACCGGATGGAGACCGAAGGATTGATCGGCTTCTTCGTCAACACCCTCGTTTTGCGGGGAGACTTGCGTGGCGACCTGAGCGGCGCCCCGTCCTTCGGAGAGCTGCTGGGCCGGGTGCGCGAGACCGCTCTCGCCGCCTATCTGCACCAGGACGTGCCGTTCGAGAAGCTCGTCGAAGAGCTGGCTCCCGAACGGAGCCTCGCCCACGCTCCCCTTTTCCAGGCGATGCTCGTGCTCCAGAACGCTCCCGCCGGCGATCTGGAGATCGCGGATCTGCGCCTGCGGCCGATGGGCGACACGGGGACGATGGCGAAGTTCGATCTCACGCTCAACCTCGCGGAGCACGACGGCAGGCTTCTCGGCACCGTCGAGTACGCCACCGACCTGTTCGACGCCACCACGATCGACCGCCTGGTCCAACAGTACGAGAGGCTGTTGACCCTGGCTCTGGCGACGCCGGAGCGGACGCTCGCGGAGCTGACCCTGCTCTCCGCGGCGGAGCACCACCAAGCGGTCGCCGAATTCAACGACACGGCGGTGGCCCCGGCGAACGAGGCCCTCATCCATGAGCTTCTGACGGCGAGGGCGGCGCAGGTTCCGGAGCTGCCGGCCGTCATCCACGGGCAGGAGCGGCTGACCCATGGCGAGCTGGACGCCCGCTCCGGCCGCCTCGCCGTCCAGCTGCGGGCGCTGGGTGTGGGACCCGACGTCGTCGTCGCGCTCTACCTGGAGCGCTCGGCCGATCTGGTGGTGGCCCTGCTGGCGGTGCTGAAGGCGGGCGGCGCCTACCTGCCGCTCGAAACCTCCCTGCCGGCCCAGCGCCTGTCGTTCCTGCTCGACGACTCCCGCGCTCCTCTCCTGCTCACCCGGACGGGGTTACTGCCGGCGCTACCCTCGGGCTCCGCATCCTCCTCCCGCATCGTCTGCCTGGACGATCTGCCGGAGATCGCCGAGGCCGGATCGATCACGCGACCGGCAGCCGACAACCTTGCCTACGTGCTCTACACCTCGGGCTCGACCGGCAGGCCCAAGGGGGTCGCCGTCACCCATCGCGGGCTCGCCAACTATCTGCTCTGGGCGGCGGAGGCCTATCCGGCGGATGAGGGGCGAGGCGCTCCGGTCCACTCGCCGCTCGGCTTCGACCTGACGATGACCAGCCTCTTCCTGCCGCTGCTCGCCGGCCGCTGCGTCGAGCTGGTGCCCGAGGAGCAGGGGGTCGAGGGGCTGGCCGCGGCGCTCGCCGAGGGCGGTTTCGGGCTGGTCAAGCTCACGCCCGCGCACCTGGACGTCCTCCAAAGGCTGCTGCCCCCTGAGCGCGTCGCCGGGTGCGCGAGCACTTTCGTCATCGGCGGCGAGGCGCTGTCCGGCGAGCAGCTCGCCTTCTGGCGCCGGCATGCCCCGGGCCTACGCCTGATCAACGAGTACGGGCCGACGGAGACGGTGGTGGGATGCAGCGCCTACGAGATTCCCGAGTCCGCGCCGCCGGCAGGGCCGATCCCCATCGGCCGCCCGATCGCCAACACCCGGATTCTGCTCCTCGATCCGCGTCTGTCGCCGGTTCCAGCCGGGGTGACAGGTGAGCTCTACATCGGCGGCGCGGGCGTCTGCCGCGGCTATCTCCACCGGCCGGACCTGACGGCCGAGCGGCTCGTTCCAGATCCCTTCGGGATGTCGGAAGAAGGGGGAGAACGGCTCTACCGGACGGGCGATCTCGGCCGCCGATTGCCGGACGGGACGATCGAATTCCTGGGCCGTTCGGATCACCAGGTCAAGATCCGCGGCTTCCGCATCGAGCTGGGAGAGATCGAAGCCGCCCTGCTCTCCCAGCCCGGAGTCCGCGAGGCGGCCGTGCTGGCGCGCTCCGGCGGCTTGGCCGCTTACGTGGCAGGCGACGCCTCGGCCGGCGCGCTGCGCGCGGCCTTGGGCGAGCGGCTCCCCGACTACATGATCCCCACCACCTTCGTGGCGCTTCCGGCGTTGCCTCTCACCGCCAACGGCAAGGTGGACCGCGAAGCCCTGCCGGTACCGGAGCGGCAGAGCGCTCCCGAAACGTTCGTGGCGCCGCGTACGCCGATCGAAGAGGTCCTCGCCGGTATCTGGGGCGAGCTTCTCGGGCTCGACCGGGTGGGAGCCGGCGACCACTTCTTCGCGCTGGGCGGCCACTCGCTGCTGGCGACGCAGGTGATGTCGCGCCTGCGCGCCGCTTTCGGTGTCGAGATGCCGCTGCGGGATCTCTTCGAGGCGCCGACGGTGGCGGCCCTCGCCGTCCGGGTCGAGGCGGCGCGCCGCTCCGGCGCGGCGCTGGCCGTCCCCCCTCTCCGGCCGATGCCGCGGGAGGGGGCGCTCCCCCTGTCCTTCGCCCTATCGTTCGCACAACAGAGGCTCTGGCTCATCGATCAGCTCTCGCCGGGCAGCCCGCTCTACAACCTGGCGGTGGCCCTGCGCGTCGAGGGGCCGCTGGACGCCGCGGTTTTCGCGCGTGCCTTGAGCGAGATCGTGCGCCGGCACGAGGCCTTGCGAACGGTCTTCGCCACTGCGGACGGAATGGAGGAGGGAGTCCCGATCCAGGTGATCCAACCCGCCGGCCCCTTCGGCTTGCCCGTCGTGGACCTCTCCGGGCTGCCGGAGCCCGAACGCGAGGCGGCGGCTCTCGTTCTCGCCGCCGAGGAGACCGCCCGCCCGTTCGATCTCGCCCGCGATCCGATGCTGCGCGGCGTCCTGCTGCGTCTCGCGGCGGGGGAGCACGTCGCCGTGCTGACCCAGCATCACATCGCGAGCGACGGCTGGTCCATGGGCATCCTGGTGCGCGAGGTCGCCGCTCTCTACGCGGCGCTGGCCGAAGGCCGGCCTTCGCCCCTGCCGGAGCTGCCGGTGCAGTACGCGGACTTCGCTCTCTGGCAGCGCTCCTGGCTGTGCGGCGAGGTCCTGGAGGGGGAGATCGACTGGTGGCGCCACCAGCTCGCCGGCCTGCCGCCCCTCCTGGAGCTGCCCACCGACCGGCCGCGTCCCGCGGCGCAGAGCTTCCGTGGCGCCACCCGGCCGGTGTGGCTACCTGCCGAGCTCGTCCGCCAGGCTGATTCCGTGAGCCGGCGCGAGGGAGCGACGCTCTTCATGGTCCTCCTCGCCGCCTTCCAGGCCCTTCTCGCGCGCCACAGCGGGCAGGACGACCTCGCCGTGGGCTCCCCCGTCGCCGGACGCAACCGGGTGGAGATCGAAGGGTTGATCGGGTTCTTCGTCAACACCCTCGTTCTGCGGGGAGACCTGCGCGGCGACCTCGCAGGCCTCACTACTTTCCGCGAGCTGCTGGGCCGGGCGCGCGAGACGGCCCTCGCCGCCTATCTGCACCAGGACGTGCCGTTCGAAAAGCTGGTCGACGAGCTGGCTCCCGAGCGGAGCCTCGCCCACACCCCCCTGTTCCAGGCCATGCTCGTGCTTCAGAACGCTCCCACCGGCAGCCTGGAGATCGAGACCTTGAGCCTGCGGCCGGTGGACGTGGAAGCGACGACTTCGCGGTTCGACCTCACGCTCAGCCTCTCGGAGGCCGACGGCGGCCTCCTCGGGATCGTCGAGTACGCCACCGATCTCTACGACGCCGCCACCATCGACCGTCTGATCGCGGGGTTTGAAAGACTGCTCGCCGGCCTGGTCAAAGAGCCGGAGCGCCGCGCAGCCGAGGTGGGCCTGCTCAGCCACGCGGAGGCCCTCCAGCTCCGCGCCTGGAACGACACCGCCGTCGCCTACTCCCTTGAGCGTCCGCTCCATGCCTGGATCGAAGACCAGGTTGCCCGGACTCCCGAGGCCGTGGCGATCGCCTTCGAGAGGGAGGAGCTGACCTACGGCGAGCTCGACCGGCAGGCGAATCGCCTGGCGCGCCGGCTCCAGGCCCTCGGCTGCGGCCCGGAGAGCCGCGTCGGCGTGCTGCTGGAGCGCTCCCGCGAGCTGCTCGTCGCCCTGCTCGGCATCCTCAAGGCGGGCGCCGCCTACGTCCCCCTCGATCCCGATCACCCGGCCGACCGCCTCACCTTCCAGGATCGCGACGCCCGTTTGCAACGGATCGTGACCCGCGCCGGCCTGGCCGACCGCCTGCCGGGCGCCGAGGAGCGTTTCCTGTTCCTGGAGCCCGGCGAGCCACTGGAGACAGACCTTCTGGACGGCCCCCTTTCGGTGCCGGTCCATCCCGACAACCCGGCCTACGTGCTCTACACCTCTGGCTCCACGGGCCGGCCCAAGGGCGCGGTGATCTCCCATCGCGCCATCGTCAACCGTCTCCTCTGGATGCAGGAAGATCTGCACCTTTCCGCCGCCGACCGGGTGCTCCAGAAGACCCCGTTCAGCTTCGACGTCTCGGTGTGGGAGCTGTTCTGGCCCTTGATGACGGGAGCCAGACTGGTCGTTGCCGTTCCCGGCGGCCATCGCGACAACGCCTACCTGGCGCGCGTCATCGCCGGCGAGGGGATCACGGTGCTGCACTTCGTCCCCTCCATGCTCCAGCTCTTCCTGGAGGAGCCCGGAATCGCGGCGTGCTCGTCCCTGCGCGACGTGGTGTGCAGCGGCGAGGCGCTGTCCGCCGAGCTCGCCCGGCGCTTCGCCGGCCGCCTCGGCCACGCCCGGTTGCACAACCTCTACGGCCCCACCGAAGCCGCGGTGGACGTCACCTCCTGGACGTACGATGCCGCGGGCACCGAGAGCTTCCGGAGCGGCGTCCCCATCGGGCGGCCGATCGCCAACACCCGCATCCACCTGCTCGACCGCAACCTGCTGCCGGTGCCGGCGGGAGTCCCCGGCGAGCTGTTCATCGCCGGCGTCAACCTGGCGCGCGGTTACGTCGAGCGCCCGGACCTCACGGCCGAGCGCTTCCTCCCGGATCCCGAGGGGGAGGGGACCGGCGAGCGCGTCTACCGCACCGGCGACCTCGCCAGGTGGCGCGCCGACGGCGCCATCGAGTACCTGGGCCGCCTGGACCACCAGGTCAAGATCCGCGGCGTCCGCATCGAGCTGGGCGAGATCGAAGCGGCCCTGACGGCTCTGCCCGGGGTCCGCGAGGCGGTCGTGATCGCTAGAGCAGATCGAGACGAAAAGCGCCTGATTGCCTACGTGGTCGGCGACGCTTCGGCCGACGAGCTGCGCCAGGCCCTGCGGGAGCGGCTGCCGGAGGCCATGGTGCCCTCCGCGTTCGTGACGCTCGCGGCGCTGCCCCTTTCTTCCAACGGCAAGCTGGACCGGAAAGCGCTGCCCGCTCCGGAGCACCCCGGCACGCGGGAGGGTGGCTACGTGGCACCCCACACCCGCGAGGAGGAGCTGTTGGCGAACGTGTGGGCTCAGGTCCTGCGCCTGCCTCGGGTGGGAGTGAACGACAACTTCTTCGAGCTGGGCGGCGACTCCATTCTCTCTGTCCAGATCGTGGCCCGGGCGCGTCAGGCCGGCCTCCACTTCACCATGCGCCAGATCTTCGAGCACCAGACCGTGGAAGCCCTCGCCCGTCACGCCACGGCCGCGGCGGAGATCACCGCCGTCCCTGCCGAGCAGGGGGCGGTGGCGGGTGGAGTGCCGCTCACCCCGATCCAGCACTGGTTCTTCGCGCAGGGCTTCGCGGACCCTCACCACTTCAACCAGGCCCTGCTGCTGGAGATGATGGAGCCGGTGAGCCCGGACGCCCTGGGCAAGGCCATCGCCGCCGTCGTGGAGCACCACGACGCCCTGCGCCTGCGGTTCACCCGCCAGGCCGGCGGCTGGCATCAGGAGAACGCGCCGGCCGAGCCGGTGGCGCCGTTCCACCCGATCGACCTCTCGGCCTTGCCGGAGGGTTGCCGGGACGAGGCCTTCGAGCGGGCGACTGCGGCTATCCAGGCCGGCTTCGACCTGGCGGCCGGTCCCCTGACCCGGCTCTGCCTGTTCCATTCGGGCAAAGAGAAGCCAGCCAGGCTTCTCTGGGTGGCCCACCATCTCGTGGTGGACGGCGTCTCCTGGCGCCTGCTGCTCGAAGACCTCGAGGGGGCCTATGGCCAAGCCGTGCGCGGCCTGCGCATCACCCTGCCCCCCAAGACCACCTCGTTTCAGGAGTGGGCCCGCCGCACGTCCGGAGCGACCGCGCCCGCCGGCTCGGAGGTACGGGAAATCGCCCGTCTGCCCGTCGACGCCCCCGCGGCCCCCGATCTCGTGGGCGACGAAGCCGCGGTCTCCTTCGAGCTGAGCGAAGACGAAACCAGAGATCTGCTCCAGACCTTGCCGTCGGTGTTCCAGAGCCGTATCGACGACGCGCTGCTCAGCTCCCTCGTCCGCGCCCTGGCGCCCTGGACCGGCTCGTCCCGCCTGCCGGTGGATCTGGAAGGGCATGGCCGTGATGCCGGCGACGACCTCGACGTCTCGCGTACCGTCGGCTGGTTCACCGCCCTGGAACCGGTCCTGCTGGAGAAAGGCGACGCGAGCCCCGGCGAGGCTCTGGCGGGCGCCAGGGAGCGGCTGCGCGCCGTGCCGGGCCAC
>DATBAW010000021.1:0-11314 GCA_036271335.1 Thermoanaerobaculia bacterium | reverse complement strand
CGGCGTGTTCCTCGACATCTCCTGGATCAAGGAGCGGATCTCCAACGCGCCGGAGCACATCAAGCGCAAGCTTCCCAGCATGTACCACCAGTTCAAGCAGCTGGCGGACATCGACATCACCAAGGAGCCGATGGAGGTCGGCCCCACGACCCACTACATGATGGGCGGCGTGCGGGTCGATCCCGAGAGCCAGATGTCCACGGTGCCCGGCCTGTTCGCGGCCGGCGAGTGCGGCGCCGGGCTGCACGGCGCCAACCGGCTCGGCGGCAACTCGCTGTCCGACCTGCTGGTGTTCGGCAAGCGCGCCGGCGAGCACGCGGCGGCGTTCGCCAAGGAGAACGGCGCGGGTCGGATCGACGAGGCCGAGGTCGACGCGGCGGCGAAGCGGCTGTTCGCCCCCTTCGAGCGCCACGGCGTGCAGGGAGCCGAGGGGCCCTATCAGGTCCAGCACGAGCTGCAGGGGATGATGCAGAACCTGGTCGGCATCGTCCGTACCGAGGCGGAGATGGCGCAGGCGCTGGAGGAGATCCGCGGTCTGCGGACGCGGGCGGCGGCCGTCGCCGTACCCGGCAACCGTGAGTACAACCCGGGCTGGCACACGGCGCTCGACCTCCCCAACCTGCTCACCGTTTCCGAGGCGGTCACCCGCGCGGCCCTGGAGCGCCAGGAGAGCCGGGGCGCGCAGTTCCGCGCCGATTTCCCCGAGAAGAGCGCGGACTTCGGCAAGGTGAACATCGTGGTGCGCAAGGAGCCTGACGGCGGAATGCGGATCCTCCGCGAGCCGGTCATCCCCGTCGCGCCCGAGCTCCAGGCGATCATTACGGAAATGAAGTAAGGCGGAGATGAAGTCATCAGGAGATGAGGTCATGGCCGAGGCAACCTTCAGCATCTGGCGTGGGGATCGGGAGACCGGCGCGCTCAAGGACTACTCGACCGGCGTCACCGAGGGGATGGTGGTGCTCGACGCGGTCCACCAGATCCAGGCGGAATCGGCCTCCGACCTGGCGGTGCGCTGGAACTGCAAGGCGGGCAAGTGCGGCTCCTGCTCGGCCGAGGTCAACGGCAAGCCGCGTCTGATGTGCATGACCCGTCTGAGCGATCTGCCGCTCGACAAGCCGGTCACCATCGAGCCGATGCGGACCTTCCCGCCGATCCGCGATCTGGTGACCGACGTGTCCTTCAACTTCCGGGCGAAGACGACGATCAAGAAGTTCAAGCCGCGGCCGGCGGACGCTCCGGACGGCACCTGGCGGGCGCAGCAGGTGGACGTCGACCGCGCCCAGGAGTTCCGCAAGTGCATCGAGTGCTTCCTCTGCCAGGACGTCTGCCACGTGCTGCGCGAGCACCATCTGCACGACCAGTTCATCGGCCCGCGGCTGCTGGTCTACGCGGCGGCGCTGGAGATGAACCCGTTCGACGCCGAGGACCGGCTCGGCGACCTCAAGGACGCCCACGGGATCGGCTACTGCAACATCACCAAGTGCTGCACCAAGGTGTGCCCCGAGGGGATCACGATCACCGACAACGCCATCATCCCGCTGAAAGAGCGGGTGGTCGACGAGTTCTACGATCCGCTGAAGCGGCTGCTCCGGGTGTTCCGCAAATGATTCCGCGCCGTCAAGCCGAAGGAGGCAGGCGATGTACGACCTGAAGCCCCTGTCCCGCGACGCCATTCCCGCCGCGCTGGAGAAAGCGCAGCGCTACCGCCTCCTGAACGAGGCGCTGGAAGCCGAGAGCATCTGCCGGGACATCCTGGCGGCGGCACCCGACAACCAGGAAGCCCTCGTCACTCTCGTGCTCGCCCTCACCGATCAATTCGCGGAGCGCCCCAATCCCTGCCTCGAGCAGGCGCGGCAGCTCCTCCCTCAGATCGCGGACGAGTACGGCCGCTCCTACTATGCCGGCATCATCTGCGAGCGCCGGGCCAAGGCCCAGCTCAAGCGCGGCGGCATGCACGCCGGCCACATCGCCCACGACTGGTTCAAGGAGGCGATGGGCCACTTCGAGAAGGCCGCCGAGGTTCGCCCGCCGGGCAACGACGGCGCCATCCTGCGCTGGAACACCTGCGCCCGCATCCTGATGGCGAATCCTCGCCTCGTGCCGGCGCCGGAAGAGACCTCGCATTCCCTGTTGGAGTGAGGTCCGGACGGGCGTTCCGCCCGGGCCGCAGTGCAGCATCCACCTTGCCGTTTCGGCAACTTGAAAGGAGTCTTGTCCATGGTCAAGTTTCTTCGTCTGGCGGGTCTGGCGTTCCTTCTGACGGCTTCCATCCCCATGCTCTCGACCAAGCCGTCGTACGCCTGCTTTCCGAACTGCGATACCTGCAACACGTGGGGCTGCAAGACGGTCGGCGGCAACTGCTGGGCGTGCTGCGCCCAGGGCACCAAGGGCTGCATCGAGATTTTCTAGAGAGCTCGCCGGCCACATCGCCCCCGGGCCGTAGTGCAGTATCTATCTTGCCGCCTCGGCAACTCGAAAGGGAGTCTTGCTCATGACCAAGTTTCTTCGTCTGGCGGGTCTGGCGTTCCTTCTGACGGCCGCCATCCCCATGCTCTCGACCAAGCCGGTGTATGCCTGCGTCGCGAGGTGCGACCTCTGCAACACGTGGGGTTGCAAGTCGACCGGCTTCTGCTTGATTTGCTGTGCCCAGGGCACCCCGGGCTGCATGGAGATCATCTAAAGGAATCGGGGCGCGTTTTCGGCCTCTTGGGAGTCCGCGCGGCGTGCGGCCTCCCAAGCGGCCAACGCCATCGACTTCCTCCATTTGGTGTTCTTGCTGTACCAGTGTTATGATACACTGTCGGCATGGCTCCTCTCCTCCGTATCGATCCCCGCGACGCTCGTCCGATCTGGCGGCAGATCGAGGAGGGGGTGCGTCATCTGGTCGCCCGAGGCGCGCTGCCGGCGGGGATGGCGGTGCCTTCGGTGCGCGACCTCGCCCGTGATCTGCAGGTCAATCCGGCCACCGTTTTCAAGGCCTATCAGCAGCTGACCGACGCGGGCCTGCTCACCGTCCGGCGCGGCGAGGGGACGTTCGTCTCCGCGACGCCGCCGCCGGTCGAGTCCGGCGGCGGCGCCCGTCTGCTGGAAGAGGCCGTGCGCTATTCGAGTCTGGCGGTGACCCTGGGAGCGAGCCGCGACGAGGCGCTGGCGACCGTCGAGACCGCCTGGCGGAGCCTGACCGACGGCCGCGGCCTGGTACTGCCGGCAGGGCCGGAAGGAGAGGACGAATGAATCCGATCGCTTTGGAGTCGCTGACCGTGCGCTACGGCCAGCGGCTGGCCCTCGACCAGGTTTCGCTCGACGTGCCGGAGGGCTCGGTCTACGCCCTGCTCGGCCGCAACGGCGCCGGCAAGTCGTCGCTCGTCCGCTGCCTGCTGGGCGGTCAGAAGCCGACGGCGGGACGGGCGCTGGTGCTCGGCCGGGACGTCTGGCACGAGCGGGCGGCGATCCTCTCGGAGGTCGGGGTGGTGCCGGAGGATCCGGACGCGCCGCCGGCGATGACGGCGCGCCAGCTCTCCCGCTTCTGCTCGCGCCTCTATCCGCGCTGGGATGCCGCCGGCGTCGAGGCCCGTCTGGCGCGGTTCGGCGTTTCGCCCACGGCTCCGTTCGGCAAGCTTTCGAAGGGGCAGAAGGGGCAGGTGACCCTGGCTCTCGCCCTCGCCGCCTCGCCCCGCCTGCTGGTGCTCGACGATCCCACCCTCGGGCTCGACGCGGTGGCGCGGAAGGCTCTCTTCGAGGAGCTGATCGGCGACCTCGCCGACCGTGGGACGACCGTGTTCATCACCACCCACGACCTCGCGGGCGCCGAGCGGATCGCCGACCGCGTCGGCATCCTGCGCGCGGGCAAGCTGGTGCTCGACGAGGAGATGGAGACGCTGAAGGCACGGTTCCGGCGGATCAGCTTCCCGCGGTCGCGGGAGGCGGCGGTCGAGCGGCTGACGGCGCTGGCGCCGGTGGCCGTGGCCTCGCGGGGTTGGGAGGTCGACGCGGTCGTCTCGCGCTACGACGAGAGGAGCCTGCCGGCCGAGGACGAGCCCGAGGTCTCGGCGCTCACCCTGGAGGAGATCTTCATCGCCGTGACGGGCGGCGAGGATGGCAACCTGGAGGAAGGCCGATGAGAGGCTTCGTCGCCGTTTTCACCCGCGAGATCTTCGAGCGCCGGCTGCTCGGCGCGGTGGCCCTGGCGCTGGGAGGGGTGGCGACGATCTTGCCGCTCATTCCGGGCCTGCTGCCGGGGGGCTTGAGCGTCTCCGAGCTCCAGGGGGCGCTGGCCTCAGGATGCGCGCTCCTGCTGACCGCCATACTCGCTCTCTCCCTGGGGGCCTCGATCATCGCCTCCGACCTCGTGGAGCGGCGGCTCGGCTTCTACTTCGCGCGTCCGCTGGCCGGCTGGGCGGTGTGGGCGGGAAAGCTCGGCGCCGCCCTGGCGTTGCTGCTCGGCGCCGGTCTTCTCGTCGTCACGCCGGCCCTGCTGGCGGGGGGGAGCTTCAATCTCAACGGCGTCTGGAGCCTGGGGGAGTACAGCGCGACGGGCTCCGGGCTCCTGTTCGTCTGGATCGTGGCTCTCCTGCCGCTGCTCCTGGCGTCCCACGCGGTGAGCGTCATCATCCGGGCCCGCTCGGTCTGGGCCCTGCTGGACATCGGAGCGCTGGCGCTGGTGGCGGGTCTGGTCTGGGGCGCGTCGCGGCGGCTGCAGATGGAAGGGGTCGTCCGCCGGCTGACCTACTGGAGCGGCCGGGAGGGTGACCTCGGAATCCTCGCCTGGATGGAGATCGGCTTCTTCTGCGCTCTCCTGCTGGCGCTCGCGATCGCCGGCGCCTTCCAGGTGATCGCGGGGCGGACGGACGTGCGGCGCAGCCACCGGGTCCTGTCCCAGACGCTGTGGGGAGCGCTGCTGGCGGCTGCGGTCCTCTTCATGGGCGTCGCGGTCTGGACCCTGGCCGCGGGCCCGGACGACCTCGTTGGAATCTCTCAGGTCTCCGTCTCTCCGAACGGGCGGTGGATCGCGTTCTCCGGGCCTGCCGCGCGGCGCCCCGGCTATGACCCGAGCTTCCTCTACGACGTGGATACCGGACGCTCGATCCGCGCTCGTTTCGGCCTGATCGCCCTCTATGGCTATGCGCCGCCGGTCCACTTCTCGGAGGACGGGCGCTGGGCGGTATGGCTGCAATGGGACGTCCCCCCGCACTATCCGGTCGTTCTCTACCGGCTCGACCTGAGCCGGCCGGGTGCGAATCCGGAGCGCACCTCGATCTCGTTCTCCTCGCTCCCCACCCGGTGGGTGCTGTCGCCGGACGGCCGCCGGATCGCTTTTTTCCTCGGGGATCACCGTCTGACGGTCGAGGAGATCGGCGGTCCCCTGCTGGCGGCGGTGCGTTTCGACGGCGCCGGCGCCTTCCCTCTGCTGGCCTTCGCCGGTCCCGACCGGCTGCGCATTCTCGACGGCCCGTTCGTCTATGGCGCCCTGCGCAATTTCCCGCCGAGTGAGGGGCTCTCCGCGGTCCCCAACCTCTTCGAGCTCGATCTCACCTCGAGGCCCCTCCGGATCGTGCCCACGGGGGTCATGCCGCGAGGCGGGATGATCCGCGAGGTCAGCCTCTCGCCGGACGCCAGCCACGCCCTCCAGCTCAGCCGGCAGACCTTGCGGCTCTTCGACGCCAGATCGGGAGAGCTGCTGGCCGATCTCGGCGACGGCCGCGTGCGCGGCGTCTTCCTGAACGACGGACGGATCGCCCTGGCGACACGAGTCGCCGGCGGCCAGGAGCTGCGGCTCCTGGCCCCCGATGGGCGTTCCGAGCTCTGGCGCCTGCCTTTTCCTGGAGCGCACACGCTGATCGTGGCCGACCAGCGCGGCGCGCCCGGAACGCTGAGAGTCGTCACGTCGGGACCGAAGCCGCCCCGCGAGCTCTGGGTGGTGGATCTGAGCCACGGCACGGCGCGTTCGCTCGGGCGCCGGCGGTTCGCCTATCCAGTGTCGCCCCTTGTCGCGCTGCATCTCCCCAGCCATCCCGTGACCTTGACCGACAAGGACGGCATGATCTGGCTCGATCCCTCGATCCTCCGCGAGCGGCTCGTCCTCAAAGGCTCGTGAGCCGGCCCTAGAGGGCGCGGCGGACGAGGCGCCGCACCGTTTCGGTGGTGAGGCCGTAGACCAGGTGAGCGGCGAGCGCCTTCGCGTGCACCGCCGGCGGGCTCTCCCAGGGCGGACCGGACAGCCCGAACGCCGGCACCGCCACCTCGTCCGCCCCCAGCCAGAGCGCCGTTCCGAACGGCACGCCCATCCCGCGCGTGACCGCCGGGGCGAGCTCGGCGGCCGTCCCGTAGGCCGCGCCGTTGAGGATGCCGAAGCCGTAGTGCACCGCGGGACCGGCGGTCTTCTTTTCTTTCGCGGTCAGCTCGTGGTCGAAGAGCGCGCGGGAGATGCGCGACGCCGTCTTCACGGTCGCGTCGTCCCCCTTCTTGGCGTTCTTGCCCTGGGAATCCCCGTTTTCTTCCTTCAGCTTCTCTTCCAGCTTGGCGGAGAGCTCCTGAAACCGCGTCATGACGTAGGTGGCGGCGAGCCCGGCCACGAGGCCGGCGGCGAGTCCTTTCCAGGCGTTGGCTTGATGATCGTGCATGGTTGATCTCCTCCTCCCCGAGATCAAAGCAAGCGCCATGCCGCGCGCTGGGATCATGGACAAAACGGCGATTCACCCGGTCGAGGTGTCCACCAAGGAGCCGAGTGGTATCGTTGACATCGTTATGCTGTCCAGATATTGTACAGATTACAGCGAGAGGCGCGCGAAATCCTTGTCGTTGATACCCGGCGCCCGGAAGCGGGGGAGGTGGGAGGGCGGGCGGGAGAGCGAGCGGGCCGTGTCGTGCAGCGGTTCCAGGCGCCGGGTGTTTTTCTGAGAGTCGCTTTCGCAGGTCTCCGAGACGTCCAGAGCGCCGGCCGCGGCGTACTCCCAACAGAAGGCTGAAAACCGATTCCTGGCGACCGGTGTCTAACCTCATGAGGGGCCGAATGAGGGGAAGGACCCGTCGAGCGCGTTGGACGGCCAGGCGGTCTCGTCCGTAGACAGAAAGGGGGGTGCGCCCATGAGACATCGATCCATCGACAATCCGCTGCCCAGGAACCTGGGCCATGGCGCAGCCCGGCGGAGGACCGTCGACGTGATCCTCGACCATCTCCAGGCTCCCGAGGCCGATCACGACCGCTGGCGGCTCTCCGAGATGCTGGGCCGGAAGCAGCGGCTTCAGGACCAGCCCTGGCGGCGCCCTCGCCGTCCCGGTGCCGAGGGCGCCTCGACGATGGAGCTCATCCGCCGCTTCGAGGCGCGCCAGAAAGCGCACTGACCGCCGGCGGTTGCGCGGGAGTGCCCGCTCCTGTGTCAAGATCCGTCCCCATGCAGCCGCCGCCGTTCCCCGTTACCCATGAGCTCGTGGGCTGGGAGCTCTTCTGGGCTCGCCTGGAGGCTCGATCCGGGCAGGACGAGGCGCTCGCGGCGCTGCGCCGGCAGGCCGGCGAGCGCGCCCGCGCCGATTGGGGGAGCGCCGAGAGCCTCGCCGGCGATCCCACGGTGGCCGCCCTGCGGTCGCTGTTCCGGGCTGCCGGCTGCGATCCCACCCGCTATCGCCCTTCCTCGGAGGCGCTGCTGCGGCGCCTGCTCAAGGGCGAGGAGCTGCCGGCGATCCACCCCCTGGTCGATCTCAACAACGCCCTCTCGGTGGCGCTCGCCGTTCCCTGCTGCATCGTCGCCGAAGGGAGCATCGCGCCGCCGGTGACGCTGCGGGCGGGCCGGCCGGGCGAGAGCTACGAGTCGCTGCGCGGGCCGTTCAATCTCGAGGGCAAGCCGCTGCTGGCCGACCCTCAAGGTCCGTTCGGCACGCCGATCACCGACAGCCAGCGAGTCAAGGTCACCGGCGACACCCGCGGCGCCTGGGTGGTGGCTTACCTGCCGGCCGGGACGCTGAGCGCGGACCGGACGGCGAAGATGCTGGACGATCTGCTGGCTGCGGCCGCGGTCGCCGATCTCAAAGAGTGCGGAGCTTCCGTCTCCGCGGAAGGGGCGCGATGAGCATCACCCATCTGTTCACCGATCTCGGCGGCGTGCTGCTGACCAACGGCTGGGACCGCGGGCTGCGCAAGGCGGTGGCCGATCATTTCCAGATCGATCCCGGCGAGATGGACGAGCGGCACCATCTCACCTACGACACCTACGAGGCTGGCAAGATCAGCCTCTCGACCTACCTCGGCCGCGTGGTCTTCTGGGAGCCGCGCCCGTTCACCGAGGAGCAGGTGGTGGATTTCATGCTGGGGCAGGCGCACAGCTATCCCGACATGATCGAGATGTACAAGCGGCTGAAGGCGCGGAACGGCCTCAAGGTGGTGGTGGTGAGCAACGAGGGGCGGGAGCTGACGACCGACCGCATCCGGCGCTTCAACCTCAAGGAGTTCGTCGACATCTTCGTGGTCTCGAGTTACGTCCACTTCCGCAAGCCGGACGAGGACATCTTCCGCATCGCCCTCGACGTCGCGCAGGCCGATCCGGGCGAGGTCGCCTACGTCGACGACCGCCTGATGTTCGCCGAGGTGGCCTGCAAGCTGGGGATGCACGAAATCTGGCACCGCGACCTGGACCGCACGCGGGCGGCCTTCGCGGCATTGGGACTGGAAACCTAGAACGAATGATTCGTAGGGGCGGCCCTGCGTGGCCGCCCTGTATCAGACAGGGCGCCCACGAAAGGCCGCCCTGGAGCGAGCAGGGCGCCCACATAGGGGCGCCCCTACACCGGAGGAGACTGCGTGGGGAACAAAACGACCAATCCGACGGCTTTCGTCATCTTCGGCGGCGGCGGCGACCTGGCCTGGCGCAAGCTGGTGCCGGCCCTCTACAACCTCTGGCTGGACAAGTCGCTCTCCGAGCCCTTCAAGGTCATCGCCCTCGACATCAAGGAGGAGGATCCGGCCGTCTACCTCCAGCACGCGCGTGACGGGGTGGACAAGTTCAGCCGGCAGGGGAAGGCGGAGGACGGTCCCTGGCAGATCTTCACCACTCACTTCGAATACCGCCGGGCCGACTTCGCCGACGCCGCCGCCTTCCGCAGCCTGGGCCAGGACCTCGACGCCTTCGACACCCAGTCCGGCAAGCCGGCGACGCGCGTCTTCTACTTCGCGACCCCGCCGACGGCGATGCAACTGATCGCCAAACAGCTCCACGACGGCGGCTGCCTCACGGACGTCCAGCGCTCGCGCCTGGTGTTCGAGAAGCCCTTCGGCCACGACCTCGACAGCGCCAAGGAGCTCAACGGCTTCCTCGGCGGGCTGTTCGACGAGTCGCAGATCTTCCGCATCGACCACTACCTGGGCAAGGAACCGGTGCAGAACATCCTCGCCTTCCGCTTCGCCAACTCGGTCTACGAGCCGCTCTGGAACCGCCGCTACATCGATTCCGTGCAGATCACCGTCGCCGAGGAGGAGGGGGTGGGCACCCGCGGCGGCTACTACGACCATTCGGGCGCCCTGCGCGACATGGTGCAGAACCACCTGACGCAGATCCTCTGCCTGATCGCCATGGAGCCGCCGGTCTCCTTCGAGGCCGACGAGCTGCGCAACAAGAAGGTGGACGTGCTGCGGGCGATCCGCCGCCTGAAGCCCGAGGACATCCACCAGCTGGTCGAGCGCGGCCAGTACGGACCGGGGCTGATCAACGGCGAGAAGGTGCCGGGGTACCGCGGCGAGACCGGCGTCGATCCTCATTCGACCACCGAGACCTTCGTGGCCCTCAAGCTGTTCGTGGACAACTGGCGCTGGCAGGACGTGCCGTTTTACCTGCGCACCGGCAAGCGGATGCCGGCCCACGCCTCCGAGGTCTGCATCCAGTTCCGGCCGGTGCCCCATCAGTCGTTCCCCGCCTCGGCGATCGGCGAGATGGAGCCGAACCGGCTGCTGCTCTGCATCCAGCCGCAGGAGAGCATCGCCCTCCGCTTCCAGGCCAAGCGCCCGGGATCGAACATGCGTCTGGCGGCCGTCGAGACCAACTTCAGCTACAAGTCCGCCTTCAACATGCCGGAACCCGAAGCCTACGAGACGCTGCTCCTCGACGTCATGAACGGCGACGCCTCGCAGTTCATGCGCCGCGACCAGGTGGAGGAGGCGTGGAAGATCGTCATGCCGATCCTCGACTACTGGGAGGAGCAGGGGAGCTCCGACCTCCCCCTCTATCCGGCCGGCTCCTGGGGTCCCGAGGCCGCGCACTTCCTCGCCGCCCGCGACGGGCGGGTTTGGGTGGAGCCGCGGTGTGGGGAGGGAGAGGAAGGATAGGGGGACAAGGAGTAGCCAGCCCCCCTTATCTGTCTGGAGCGTCAGCAGCAGGAGGCCTGCCCGGCGCACATCGGGACACCGGTGCAGTGTCCCGCCTCCGCGCCCGTGGTGTGACAAATCTCGCTCGGGCAGCAGGAGCAGCCGACCTTCTCCAGAAGGACACGGCTGGCTGGCTGGCCGGCGAAGAAGTTCGAGAAGCCGGGAAGCACCGTGTCCGGGATCAGGTCGCCGTCCGTATCGACGGTCACGGTGGCGATCCGCTTCGAGGGATTGTCCGCCACCAGGCTCCAGGGCGAGGGGGTGGCGGGGAAGGTGATGCTCTGCGTGAGCTCCAGCTTCCGCGCCTCCTTGGTCCGCCCCGGCTTCACCGGAATGAACGTCAGGCGCGCGTCGACCGCGAGGGGAGCGGTGAAGTCTCCGCCGTTCTGCTGCGTCTGGAGGATGGTCATCGTCGTCACCCGCTGCTTGGAGGCCAGGGAGACGTAGACGTGGAAGTCGCCGCAGGTGGTCTTGATCGGAGCGCTGCTCACCAGGGACAGCGCCCGGAACCGGATGCGTGTGAAGGCGACCCCCTTGTCGAAGACGGCCTCGTCGAGCCGCTCGACGATCGTGTCCGCGCCCGCGAGCCGGCCCGGGGGATCGGTCGTCAGCGGCAGCCCCTTGAACGTCACCTTGCCGGTGAACGCCTGGGAGCCCTTGCAGAAGAAGCCGGCCGGGATCGGCGAGTAGGCGAAGTCGTTGAAGGACTTGCCGTCATCCATCGTGGTGAAGACGTCGATGCCGCGATGGATCACGGTCGCGGCCGGCAGAGGAAAAACGCCGAGTAGGAGCGACAAGCCGGACACTGCGAGGATCGTTCTGTTTCTCACGCGCGGTCTCCTTGTCCATGGGAACGGTTGATGCCATGAGCATTCTCTATTAGAGAGAGTGTTGGATCACGGCATTAACGAGCTTGCGGCAAGGACGGAAGGCGCGAGCTCCCTGGGACCGCCGGCGTCCCGCCGG
>DATBAW010000020.1:0-12640 GCA_036271335.1 Thermoanaerobaculia bacterium | reverse complement strand
GAAGAGCTTCGCGATCTTCGACGCGGTGGCGAAGGCGCTGTTCGGCCGGGCGATCCTGATCAGCGTCGGCGGCATCGACTCCGGCGCCGAGGCCTACCGGCGGCTGCGGGCGGGAGCCTCGCTGGTGCAGGTCTACACGGCACTGGTCTACGAGGGGCCGGGGCTGCCGCGGCGGATCAACGAGGAGCTGCTGGCGCTGATGGCGCAGGACGGAATCGGCAATATCGCCGACCTGATCGGGGCCGATCGGCGGTAGACGTAGGGGCGCAGCATGCTGCGCCCTTTCCGGTCACGGCGGCGTTGAAGGCGCAGCATGCTGCGCCCCTACGAACCTCTCTCCCTACCCCCCCGCCAACCCCGTCAACCGCTCCGTCAGCCCTTCCACCCGCCGCCGCACCTCCTCGCGCTCGGTCTCGGCGGTGGCGAGCTTCTCCTCCAGCGCGCGGACCTGGGCGCGCAACGCCTGGATCTCCTCGCGGTCGGCTTCTTCAAAAAGTAAAGCGGGCGACGGCGGCGCCTCGGTCTCGAGGCTGCGGACGCGGTCGCGCAGCGAAGCGTTCTCTTCCTTGAGCTCGTCCAGACGCGCGACGGCGTCGCGGACGGTGGATTCCAGACTGTCCAGCCACTCGATCGCCAAGAGCTACCCCTTCCAGCCGAAGCGGCGCTCGAGCTCCTGGCTGAGGCCGAGCTGACGCGCGTTGACCTCCTCCTGGGTGAGCGAGCGCTCGCGCGCGTTGTAGAAGAACGAGATCGTCGTCTTGACCGCACCGTCGGGCACCCCCTGCCCGCGATAGCGCACCTTGAGCTCCCAGGCGGTCAGATCCGCCGGCGCCAGGTCGCGGATCGCGCCGTCGATCTCCGCCCAGGAGGCCACCAGCGCGTGGGTGAGCGTGAAGTCGGCCGAAATCCCGGGATGGCGCGACGGGATCGCGATCGCCAGGCTCGGATTGCCGCCGGCGAGCGCCGCGGTCGCCAGCTCGGCGACATAAAGGGGGTACCCCTCCTCCGCCGCCACCCGCCCGAGATAGCCCACCGCCCCGCCGTCCAGCAGCAGCTCGGCCGCGTTTCCGGCCAGCAGCCCAGGGAGGTCCGCCGGACGGATCTCCAGGCGGATGCCGAAGTCGTGGGCCAGCGCCTCGACCGTCCCCTTGAGATCGAAGAGGTCGAGCTCGACCTCGCGCTGCCAGGGGCTCCCCAGCCGGCCGCCGCAGACGAGGCCGAGGTGCTCAGGCTGGTGCGGGATCTCGCCGGCGCCAACGTCGTAGAAGACGGTGGCGATCTCGAACATGCGCACCGCCGCGAGCCCCCGGCGCTGGTTGAAGCGCGCGGTCTCCACCAGGTTCGGCACCAGTGAGCGGCGGAGCACCGAATACTGCTCGGAGAGCGGATTGGCCAGCCGCATCGCCTTCGCCTCCGGCCGCAGACTGGGGAACGCCGCGTCGCGCGCCGGATCGAGGAAGGCGAAGTGGATCGTCTCGACGTAGCCGGAGGCGGCGAGCTGACGGCGCGCCCGCTCGCGGCGGATCTGGTACGCCGGCCGCGGCGCGTCCGCCCCCGGGATCGCCGGCAGCGCCGCCTCGATGCGGTCGATGCCGTAGTGCCGGATGACCTCCTCGTAGAGGTCCTGCGCGTAGACGTCGTGCGGCGGCTCCGGACGGGGCGAGAAGTCGTAGTAGCGCCAGGAAGGGACGGTGATCCGCCAGGCGCCGTCTTGAGCTTCCCGATCGATGCCGAAGCCGAGGCCGGTCAGCCAGCGCTCGGCGTCGGCGGCCGCGATCCTGGCGCCGGCGAAGGCGTCGAGCTTCGCGAGGTCGAGCCGGCCGTGGCGATGCCAGGAGCGCGTGGGATCGTGGACGTCGAACGCGCCGGCGAGCACCGTGCCTCCCGCCACCTCGGCGATCAGCGCCGCCGCCCGGCTCACCGCCTCGACGCAGATCTCGGCGTCGGCGCCGCGCTCGAAACGGTGGCTGGCATCGGTGTGCAGGCCGAACCGCCGGGCCGCCGCGCGCACCCGCTTGCGGTCGAAATGGGCGCCCTCGATCAGGATGTCGCGGGTGTCGCCCGTGACCTCGCTGTCGAGCCCGCCCATCACGCCGCCCAGGCCGACCGGACGCTCGGCGTCGGCGATCACCAGGACTTCCGGGTCGAGCTCGCGCTCGACGCCGTCGAGGGTGGTCAGCCGCTCGCCCGCGCGGGCCCGGCGGACCACGATGGCATTCCCCGCCAGCTTCGCCAGGTCATAGGCGTGGAGCGGCTGCCCCAGCTCCCAGAGGATGAAGTTAGTGACGTCCACCACGTTGCTGATCGACCGCAGGCCGATCGCCTCGAGGCGCCGGCGCAGCCAGTCGGGACTGGGGCCGACGCGGACGCCGCGGACCACCCGGGCAGCGAAACGCGGGCACCCCTCGACGTCCTCGACCGTGACCCGCGCGGCGTCGCCGACCGGCTCGGGACCCTCGGCCGGCGCCGCGGGCGGGCGGCGGAGGGGCACCCCGAGGATCGTCGCGATCTCGCGCGCCAGGCCGAAGTGGTTCATGGCGTCGGGGCGGTTGGTGGTGACGTCGACGTCGAGCACCGTGTCGTCGGGATTGCCGGGAGACGCTTTCATCCCCTCGACGGCGAAGCCGGCGGCGGTCAGCCGGCGGGCGAGCTCCTGCGGCTCGGCCGGCAGGTCGACGTACTCGGCGAGCCAGGCGCACGAGAATTCCATGACGTCAGCCCCTCACCTGGCGCAGCAGCCGCTCGTCGTTCTCGAACAGCAGGCGGATGTTGGGGATGCCGCCGTAGCGGTTCATCGCCACCCGGTCGACCCCCATGCCGAAGGCGAAGCCGGAGTAGATGTCGGGATCGATGCCGCACTCGGCGAGCACGTGGGGATCGACCATGCCGCAGCCGAGGATCTCCATCCAGCCGGTGCCGGAGCAGACCTCGCAGCCGGCGCCCTTGCAGGTCTGGCAGGTGACGTCGACCTCGGCGGAGGGCTCGGTGAAGGGGAAGAAGCTCGGCCGCAGGCGGATCTCGACGTCGGGCGCGAACAGCCGCCGCAGGAAGGCGAGCAGCGTCCCCTTGAGATGGCCGACGGTGATCCCCTCGGCGACCGCCAGCCCCTCGACCTGATGGAACATCGGCGAGTGGCGGAGGTCGTTGTCGTTGCGGAACACCCGCCCCGGGCAGATGATGCGGATCGGCGGCTGGCGCGCCAGCATGGTGCGGATCTGCACCGGCGAGGTGTGGGTGCGCAGCAGCAGCCCCCCCTCCATGAAGAAGGTGTCCTGCGTGTCGCGCGCCGGATGGTCCTTGGGGAAGTTGAGGGCCTCGAAGTTGTGGTAGTCGGTCTCCACCTCGGGTCCCTCGGCGACGCTGTAGCCGAGCTCGGCGAAGATCTCCTCCATCTCGCGGATCACCAGGGTGACCGGATGGAGGCTGCCGAGGGCGGGAGGGCGGCCGGGAAGAGTGACGTCGACCGCCGCCGCGTGCCGCGCCGCGTCCTGCTCGGCCGTGGCCAGCGCCACGTCGAGCGCGGCGAGGCGCTGCTCGACCGTCTCCTTGAGCCGGTTGACCCCCTCGCCATAGGCGCGGCGGTCCGCCGGCTCGACGGTCTTGATGCCGTCGAGCAGCGCGCGGACGATCCCCTGCTTGCGGCCGACCCACTGCACGCGCAACGCCTCCCAGCCCGCGCGGTCGCGGATCTGGGAGGACGCGCGCTCGAACTCGACCGTGTGAGCCGCCAGCGCGGCGATGCCCGTGGCCGGGGCGGCCTCGCCGGCGTCGCTCACGGGGTCAGCCCTCCGCGGCGGCGGCACTCGCTGGGGTGCCGCTCGATCCGAGGGCCGACTTGGCGATCTCGGCGAGCGCCGCGAAACCCGCGGCGTCGGTGACGGCGAGGTCGGCCAGTATTTTGCGGTCGAGCGACGAGCCGGCGGCCTTGAGGCCGGCGATCAGGCGGCTGTAGGAGAGCCCGTTGATGCGGGCGGCGGCGTTGATCCGCACGATCCAGAGGCTGCGGAACTGGCGCTTCTTCTGGCGCCGGTCGCGATAGGCGTAGAACAGGGCCTTGTCGACGGCCTGCTTGGCCATCCGGTAGGCGTTGCCCTTGGTGCCCCAGAAACCGCTGGAGCGCTTGAGGACGCGCTTCCGCTTCTGGAGGCGCTTGTTACCGCGCTTTACACGTGCCATTCAGAACCTCGTTTCTGCTCCGTACCCTTCGCGGGGGGGAGCGGTCAGTGGCCCGCGCGAGGCGCGGATCGCAGGGATCGCGTCGCCTGGGGGCCGCGGCTCCGGGGGGCAGGTCCTTCCCGCCGGCGGCCGCAAAGATTTGTGGTCCGTAGGGGCGGCCCTGTGTGGCCGCCCTGTCCGCGTGGCACCTACTGGTGCAGCATCGACTTGATCGTGGCGGCGAACGCGGGGGAGACCGCCACGGACTTGCGCAGGTTGCGCTTCCGCTTGGTGGTCTTCTTGGTCAGGATGTGGCTGTGCATCGACTGGTGACGCGTCACCTTGCCGGTACCCGTGACCTTGAAACGCTTCGCGGCACCCTTGTGCGTCTTCTGCTTCGGCACGGGTGTCTCCTTTCCCTACCTCTTGGGACGGATCGCTCCGTCCCTGTGACCGGCTCTATGCCGTTTCCTGCGAGTCGGATGACTTCTTCGGCCCGCTATGCCGCGGCGGCCCGAAGATGACGTGCATCCGGTTGCCCGCCATTTCGGGCGACGATTCTAGCACTCCATGCTCCCCCAGGTCAGCCTCGAAGCGCTTGAGGAGCTTGTGGCCGAGGTCCTGGCGCGCCATTTCGCGCCCCCGGAACTGGACCGTGGCCTTCACCTTGTCCCCCTCGCCGAGGAAGCGGACGGCGTTCTTGAGCTTGAAGTCGTAGTCATGCTCGTCAATGTTGGGTCGGAACTTGACCTCCTTGACGTGGATGATCTTCTGCTTCTTCTTCGACTCGTGCGATTTCTTCTTCTGCTGGTACAGGAACTTGCCGAAATCCATGATCCGGCAGACCGGGGGCTTCGCCGTCGGCGCCACCTCCACCAGGTCTAGGTTCAGTGCCTGGGCCTGGCGCAGCGCGTCCTCGATGGGCACGATGCCGCCCTGACCGCCTTCGGCGTCCACCAGGCGCACTTCGCGAACCCGGATGCGCTCGTTGATCCGCGTCGTCTTGTCGATGTCTAGCTCACCCCCTGGGAGCGTCGGGCTTGCGCCCGTCGGTTCGTGTTCAGATCGTGTCTCCTTCTTTCAAGTGTTCAAAGCTCGCGGCTGCGCGCCGTGGAAAGGTCGCGGACCCGCGCCAGAAAGTCGTTCTGCGTCATCGCCCCGAGGTCCTCGCCGGCCCGCCGCCGCACCGACACGGTGCCGTCCTCGGCCTCGCGCTGCCCCACCACCAGCATGTAGGGCACCTTCTGCACCTGCGCCTCGCGGATGCGATAGCCCAGCTTCTCGTTGCGGGCGTCGAGCTCGGTCCGCACGCCGGCCGCGGCGAGGTTCCGGCGGACCGCCTCGCCGTAATCGGCGAACTTCTCCGAGATCGGCAGCACCACGGCCTGCACCGGCGCCAGCCAGAGCGGGAACGCCCCGGCCGTCTGCTCGATCAGGATCGCCATGAATCGCTCGATAGAGCCTAGCATGGCGCGGTGGATCATGACCGGCGCGTGCTCGCCGCCGTCGGCGCCGACGTAGGAGAGGTTGAAGCGCCGCGGCATCTGGTAGTCGAGCTGCACCGTGCCGAGCTGCCAGCTGCGGCCCAGCGAGTCCTTGACGTGGAAGTCGATCTTCGGCCCGTAGAAGGCGCCGTCGCCGGCGTTGACCTCGTAGGTCAGCCCCTGGTGGTCGAGCGCCCGCGCCAGCGCCCCCTCGGCGCGGTCCCAGAGCTCGTCGGAGCCGATCCGCTTCTCCGGCCGGGTCGACAGCTCGATCCGCGCCTCCTCGAAGCCGAACGTCCGGTAGACCTCGAGGATCATCCCGGCGGCCGCCAGCACCACCTCCTCGACCTGACCTTCGGTGCAGAAGACGTGGGCGTCGTCCTGCGCGAACGAGCGGACGCGGAAGAGGCCGTTGGTGACGCCGCTGCGCTCGTAGCGATGGAGCCGGCCGACGTCCGAGTAGCGGATCGGCAGATCGCGGTAGGAGCGCAGCCGGGTGCCGAAGATCAGGCAGTGGGTCGGGCAGTTCATCGGCTTGACCGCCATCTGCCGCTCGTCCACCTCGGTGAAGAACATGTTCTCGCCGTAGTTGGCCCAGTGCCCCGAGGTCTTCCAGAGCTCGGAGTCGAGGATCTGCGGCGTGATCACCTCGCCGTAGCCGTAGCGCGTGTTGACCTCGCGCACGTAGTCGGTCAGCGCGATGTAGATCGAGGCGCCGTGCGGATGGAAGAAGGGCATCGCCGGCGCCAGCGGATTGAAGCTGAAGAGGTCGAGGTCGGTGCCGAGGCGGCGATGATCGCGCGCCCGCGCCGCCTCCAGCGCCGCCATGTGCTCGTCCATCTCCTTCTGGCTGCCGTAGGCGGTGCCGTAGACGCGCTGCAGCCGCTCGTTCTTCTCGTCCCCCTTGAAATAGACGCTGGAGGCCTCGAGCAGCTTGACGGCGCCCACCTGCCCCAGGGTTTGCGCGTGCGGGCCGCGGCAGAGGTCGGTGAACGCGCCGTGGCGGAAGAGGGTGATCGTCTCCCCCGCGGGGATGTCCTTCAGCCGCTCCACCTTCAGCGTCTCGCCGAGGCCGGCGAAGATCCGCGCCGCCTCCTCGCGGGAGACCTCGACGCGCTCGAAGGTATGCCCCTCGGCGAGGATCTCGCGCATCTTCCCCTCGATCTTCTCGAGGTCCTCGGGAGTGAAGGCGCGCGGGAAGCGGAAGTCGTACTGGAACTTCTCGCTGTGGTCCTGGCGCCCGGCGTCGTACTCCGCCTCCGGCCAGAGCCGCTTGACGGCGTCGGCCAGCACGTGCTCCGCGCTGTGGCGGATGAACTCGCCGGCCTCCGGGCTCTTGGTGGTGAAGATGCGGAACGCGCCCCCCGCGATCAGCGGCAGGCGGAGGTCGACCTTGCGGCCGTCGAGCTCGGCGCCGACGGCATCCTTGGCCAGACGGGGGCCGATCGACGCGGCGACCGCGAGCGGCGTGGTGCCGGCGGGCACCGTGCGCACGGAGCCGTCGGGGAGGGTCAGGTCGATAGCTTCAGTCATGGTCTCCATGGGACCATCCAATAGTTCTCACAATGTACCGCTAAAATAGGATTCTGTCCCAGGCCGCCACCCGCGTCGGCGGATCTCACGAGCGGGCGGGGTGGTAGGCGCTAGCGGATTCGAACCGCTGACCTCTACCGTGTGAAGGTAGCGCTCTAACCAGCTGAGCTAAGCGCCTGGGCATGAGCTTGAATTTCGGATCGCCGAATTTACCTCTGACAACAAAACCTGGTCCTGAAGAAAGCTTGGTAGGCCCAAGCGGACTTGAACCGCTGACCTCTACGATGTCAACGTAGCGCTCTAACCAACTGAGCTATGGGCCTGTTCCATTCCCTCCCCAGCGGGGTCGCCGAGGGAGAGGAAGGGTAACAAAGGGGGCTGGAGGTGTCAATGGCATGAATACGGGCACGGATACGCGCTCCGGAACGAGGATGGCGGCTCGGAAAGAAAGATGGCGGCTCCGGAGACCAGGATAAGGCTTCCGGAAGAAAGATGACGGCCCGGGATCGAAAGATGCCGGCTCGGAACGCAGGATGCGCGCTCGGGAAGAAAGATGGGCGCCCGGGATCTCAGGATGGCGCCGCGGGAAGGAAGATGGACGCCCAGGAAGCCAAAAAAACGGCCGGGACGCGAAGATATCCATCCGGATGGAGAAATACGGCCCGGGGAAGCCAGTCAGGAGGGCATCCTGGCGCGGGAAGGAGAATCCTGATCTCGAATTGCGTTTCTGAGGAGTTTTTCTGATCGGGACGTGAGGTTACGCGGGGATCTCCCGAACCCCGAGCCGGAGAGGCACCCTCCTGGGACCGCCGGCGTCCCGCCGGCTCTAACTTCGCTTTTATCCCGTTTTATCCCGGTAGCGCCTGAAGGCTTGAACAGCGGGGAAGGCTTGAACAGCGGAGAAGGCTTGAACAGCGGAGAAGGCTTGAACAGCGGGGTTAGAGCCGGCGGGACGCCGGCGGTCCCAGGAGGGTGCCTCTACGGCTCTGGGTTCAGGACACTGCCGGGCTGCCGAATCCTGCTAGATCACCGGCCCCCGCACCCGCGCCAGCCATCCCTTCAGATACTCCCCCTGCGGATGGGTGATCGCCACCGGATGGTCCGGCGCGGCGGCGAGGGGCTCGAGGAGGTCGACGCGCACGCGGGCCTCGACGGCGGCGGCGAAGAAGATCTGGCGGAAGAGCTTGGTGTCCACCGCGCCGCTGCAGCTGAAGGTCAGCAGGAAGCCGCCGGGCTCGACCCGCGCCAGGGCCAGGCGGTTGAGGTCCTTGTAGGCGCGGGCCGCGGCGTCGAGGTCCTGCCGCTTGCGCACCAGGGGGGGCGGATCGCAGATCACCAGGCCGTAGCGCTCCTCGCGCTGGCGCAGGTCCTCGAAGACGTTCGCCTTCACCCACTCGATCCGCTCCACCGGGAAGCCGTTCAGCGGCAGGAGCTCGTAGCCGCGATCGATCAGGCGCACCGCGGATTCGACGCAGACCACCTTCTCCGCGCCGCCGCGCAGGGCATGGAGCGCGAAGGCGCCGGTGTGGGCGAAGAGGTCGAGCACGCTGCGGCCGCCGGCGAGGCGCCCGGCGCGGCGGCGGTTCTCGCGCTGGTCGCAGTAGAAGCCCGTCTTCTGCCCGCCCACGATCTCGGCCAGGAAATTCAGGCCGGATTCGGTGAAACGCGCCGCCGCCGGCGGCTCGCCGGCAATGATCTCGTCGCCCTCGTAGCCGAGGCCCTCGGCCCGCCGCGACGGCACGTCGTTGGACTGCACGATGGCCGCTCCGGGGACCGCCGCGGCGAGGGCGGCGTAGGCCTCATCGCGGCACGCTTCGAGGCCGGCGGAGGTGATCTGGCTCACCAGCACGTCGCCGAAGCGGTCCACCGTCCACCCCGGCACGCCGTCCCCCTCGGCGTTGAGCAGGCGGTAGCCGGTGGTCTCCGGCGGTAGCACGTCCGCGCGCAGGGCGGCCGCCTCGGCGATCCGAGCGGCGAAGAAGCGGCGGTCGGCCGCCGCGACGCCCACCCCCAGCATGCGCACGCGGATCTGCGACTGCGGGCTGTGGAAGCCGAGGCCGAGGAGGCCCCCGCGCGCGTCGAGCACGCGCACGACGGCGGCATCGGCGGGGCCGTCCAGGCGCGCGACGGCGCCCGAGAAGATCCACGGGTGCCCCTCGCGGACCGCCTTGTCGCGGCCGGCCTTGAGGTGGATCGCAGGAACGCTAACGGGCCCCTCCGCCGCCGGCCTTCGCCAGGTCGGGTGGGACGCTGAAGCGGGCGACGCTGCTGCGCGCCACCGGCGGCGCCAGGGTGACCCGCAGCTCGTAGTCGCCCGGCGGCAAGCCGACGGGCAGGCGGAAGGTGGCGACGGCGCGGTCGGGGGCGCCGTCGGTGCCGTTGAGACGGCCGGTGATCGCCAGGCCGCCCCCCGGAATCTCGCGGTGGTCGGCGGCGGTCACCGTGGCGGTCCCCTTCCAGGCGCCGTTGAGGTTGTAGCCGACGAGCACGAGGCGGACCTCCTGGCCGGGCGCCAGCTCGGGGCGGGCCGCCGGCACGAACGGCTGGTCGCGCAGCAGGAACGGATTGGCGGCCGCCGGCCCCCCCGCCTCGCGCGGCTCCTCGCGCACCAGCAGGGCGTGGCTGGGCGACGATGGCGACGACGGCGACGAGGGGATCAGCGGCGGCAGCAGGACGGCCTCCCCCTGGCCGAAGGCCGGCACGTGGAGCGCCGTCACCTTGAGGCCGGAGACGCCGTTGGCGCCGTTGCGCACCAGCACCCGCAGCGAGTAGTCGCCGGGCAGCAGGTCGAGATGGCCGAAGAACTCGAGGCCGCCCTGGCGCACGGCGGAGCCGGTGCGGGCGAGGTCAACGCCGACCGTCTGGGTGAAGAAGTCGTGCACCGCTCCCTCGGCGTCGAGGGCGTAGGCGTAGATCTCGACCGGCAGGGTCGCCGGCTGCGGTCCGGCGAGGAGGGTGCGGCCGTCGATGCCGATCAGCACCGGCACGTTGGCCTTCTGCCCCGCCGTCCGGAAGGGCGCCGCCAGCACCGTGGTGGCGATGGCGTCGCTCTCCTCGCCGCTCATCACCTGGTTGGCGGCGGCGAGCAGCTTCTCGATCGGCTCCTCGGCGGCGTAGGCCTTCGGCGGGTAGTAGCCCGGCCGGTGGACGAGCCGGGCGCCGCGGAGCGGATGCGTGAGCTCCACCCGCAGAGGATGGTACTCGCCCTCGGCTCCCCCCCGGTCCGGCGCTTTTTCGGGCGCTTTTTCAGGTTCGATCGAGAGCACGTAGGTGACGCTGGTGCGGGCCAGCATCTGGCTCATCGCCACGCCGAGGTCGTTGAAGCGCTCGTAGAGCTCGCCGCCGGTGCCGCGGGCCATCACCAGCAGGCTGTCGCGCCCGGTCACCCGCGCCGGCCCCTGGTCGGCGCCGGCGTGCAGGCCGCCGATGTCGACCGCCTGGATCGTGCAGTCGGCGCGGCGGAACTCCTCGAGCATCCGCTCGACGGCGTTGGTGGTCTCGGCGTTGCCGTAGCGCTCCTCCGGCGAGAAGCGCCAGACCTGGCCGGCGAGCGACTCCTCGCGCATGGCGTCCTGGCGGTCGCGGTCGGCGGTGCCCTGCAGGAGCTCGGAGTCGAACCCCTCGGAGAGGAAGACGAGATACTTGCGCCCTTCGACCAGGGCCATCTGGCGGGCGAGGTCGGCGAACGAGCGGGTGAAGCTGTCGACCTGGCTCTTGAGGGCGGTCCGGTCGGCCTCCTCGACGCCCTGGACCACCGCCTCGAGGGGCAGGCCGGTGGCATCGGTTGCATCGACCAGGGGATCGCGGGAGATCGGCCGGGCGCCGCCGGCGGCGCTCCCCGCTCCGACCATCTCCTGCAGCACGAGGCGCAGCGGGTCGACCGGATGGACGAGGTCGGGCAGCCCGAGCGAGGCCAGGGCGCTGGCGAGCTGCCGCCGGTCGGCGGTATAGCCGAGGGCGAGCTGCGGCCCGCGCAGGGCGCTGTAGGTTGCGACCGCGGCGAGGTCGGTGGGCTTGAGCTGGCCGAGCAGGCCGGTCGCCGCCTGCCGCGCCCGCACCACCGACGCCGGGCTGGAGAAGGCGAGGTCGAAGAGGAAAAGGAAATGGCGCCGCGCCGCCGCCGGCACCCCGGCCGGCCGCCCAGGGGACGTGGCGGCGGAGAGGTCGAGCGTCTCGAAGCCGGTGACCGGCAGCCGGCGCCGCCCCTCGAAGACCTGGAAGTCGGCGGCGGTGAGGCCGCGCACCGGCTCGCCGTCGCGCACCACCTGCACCGGCACCTCGATCGACAGCACCTGGGTGGAGGCCGCGAACGAGGGGGCTGCCGCGGCGGCCTGGCCCCACGCAGCCACGGCGCTCACGGCGCCCAGGACGCCGAAGAGCGCGGCGGCGAGGCCGCCGCGAACACCGCGAACGATAGTGCCGCCGCCGCGCATCGCCGTCAGCGGCTCTTGCTCGCCCCCGCGGCGCCGACGACGAACGGGCTGTTGCTCGACTGCTCCTTGCCCGCGCCGTCGGTCAGCGTGACGCGCAGCCAGTAGCTGCCCGGCGGCAAGGCGGCCGGGGGTTGGAAGGTGGCCAGCAGGCGGGTCGGTCCGCCGCTGGCGCCGACGGCGACGTCCTTGTCGACCACCTTGAAGGCGCCTCCCGGCACCTCCTTGCCGTCGGCTCCCATCACCTGGGCGTGGGCTCTCCAGTCGCCCGGCTTCAGGTTGTAGCTGACCAGCACGAGGCGCGAATCCTGCCCCGGCGTCAGCGTCGGCCGCGAAGCCGGGATGTACGGCTGACCCTTGAGCAGGAACGGATAGGGGGGCGCGGCCTGGCCCTGCTTGGGGTTCTCCCGCACCGGCAGCCAGCGGCCGGGGGCCTCCTGGAACATCGCCGGCAGCAGCGCCGCCTCGCCCGAGCCGTAGGCCGGCACCTTCAGCTCGCTCACCCGCAGGCTGGTGGCGCCGGTGGTGCCGTTGCGCACCAGCGTGCGCAGCGAGTAGGTGCCCGGAGGCAGGTCGACGTGGCCGAAGAACTTCAGGCCGCTCTGCCGCAGCTGCGAATCGATCTTGGTGAGGTCGAAGCCGACCGTCTGGGTGAGGAAGTCCTGGATCGAGCCCTGCTGATCGAGGGCGTAGATGTAGATCTCGACCGGCAGCTTGGACTCCTGCTTGCCGGCGAGCAGCGACGGGCCGTCGACCTCGATCACCACCGGCACGTAGGCCTTGGCGCCGCCGTCGCCGAGCGGCGCCGCCAGCACCGCCGAGGCGATCTCGCCGCTGTCCTTGCTCATCAGGTCGCTCGCCGCCTCCAGCAGCTTCTGCTGCACCCCCTGCTGCTTATAGGGGATCGGCGCGTAGTAGCCCGGCTTGGCGACGACGCGCGCGCCGCGCGGGGCGTTCTTCAGCTCCACCTTGAGGTTGTGGAAGGCGCCGTCCGACTTGACGTCGGCGGGCTGGAACGACAGCACGTAGGTGACGGCG
>DATBAW010000019.1:0-6635 GCA_036271335.1 Thermoanaerobaculia bacterium | reverse complement strand
ACCGTATGAGAAGGTCGTTGATGCTTGATCGGCTCCTGGGTCCCACACATCGAATCCTGACGGTCCTGACCCTCGGGATGGTTCTCCTCGCGTCACTCGTCGCGACCTCGCCGGCGCGGGCCGCCGCTCCGGACTGGCGCTACCTGCCGATCTGGGGGGGCGACGTGCGCACGGTCGCCTTCCAGCCGGCCAGCCCCGACCTGGTCTTCGCCGGCACCTCGGGCGGCCAGGTCTACGTCTCCCGCAACGCCGGCCGCACCTGGGCCAACGCCGGCCCCCACCTGCCGTTCCCCGGCTGGGTGGTCAGCAACCTCAAGTTCGATCCCAACCGCCCCGACCGCATCTGGGTGGCGCTGCGCGGCGTCTGGGGGGGCGGCTACGTGGCCTCCTCGGACGACCTCGGCAAGACCTGGAACTCGCGCGCCGGCGGCCTGCCACGCGAGGAGCCGATCTACACCCTGGCGCTCACCCCCGGGCACGAGGGGCGGATCTACGCCGGCACCCTCTCCGGCGTCTTCGGCACCGAGGACGGCGGCGTCTCCTGGCGGCGGCTCACCGCCAGCCTGCCGGAGATGCAGAAGGTCACCAGCCTGCTGGTCGATCCCGACCATCCGGACAGCGTGATCGCCGGCACCTGGCGGCAGGCCTACAAGAGCGACGACGCCGGCCAGACCTGGGCGGGGGTGTTCAACGGCATGGTCCTCGACTCCGAGGTCTTCAGCCTGACGCCGATCCCCGGCAAGCCGGGGGAGATCTGGGCCAGCACCTGCGGCTGGGTCTACCGCACCCTGGACGCCGGCGGCAAATGGGAGCGCTTCAAGGACGGCTTCGAGGAGCGCCGCACCACCAGCTTCGCCGCCCTCCCCAGCGGCCGCCTGCTCGCCGGCACCGTCGCCGGCCTTCACCTCTCGGACGACGGCGGCAAGACCTGGCACCGGGTCGGCGATCCGGGGATCTCCGTGCAGTCGATCGCCTTCCATCCGGCGCACCCCGAGCGCGTGGTCTTCGGCACGGAAGGATCGGGCGTCTGGATCTCCGACGACGGCGGCAGCACCCTCCGGCCGGCGAGCTCGGGGCTGGTCAACGTCCGCGTCTCCACCTTCGCCCAGGCGGGCAACGAGCTGATGGTCGGCGTCATCCACGCCGGGCCGTTCTCGGGCGTCTACTCGTCGCGCGACGGCGGCAAGACCTTCCCCGACTTCTCGCCGCTCCCCACCGTGCTCGACATCGCGGTCCACCAGGGACGGATCTTCGCGGCCACCGAGAAGGGGCTGTTCGAGCGCCGCGGCTTCGGCTGGCACTGGGTGCGCGACCTCGGCGAGGGGACCGTCGAGCAGTTCATCTCCGACGGCTCGCGGCTCCTCGCCCGCACGCCGGGCGGCCTCTACGAGCTGAAGGGAAAGCTCTTCGTGCCGCACCCCTACAAGCACGGCACCCCCAGCTCGGCCGCCTTCTACGACAACGCCCTCTGGGTGACCGACGCCAAGGCGCTCTACCGGCTGACGGCGGACGCCAACCACACCATGCCGACCCCGTTCGAAGGCGGCCGCCTGCTGCGCCTCCAGGACGAGCTCCTGCTCTGGGGCTCCGGCGGCACCTACGCCCTGAGCGGTGGCCCGGACGCCGCCTGGAAGCAGCTGGCCGGCGACTCCGCCCGCTTGCTCTCCACCGGCGACGCGCGCCGGCCGGCCCTGATGGTGAGCGGCGACACCGTCCGCCTCCTCGACCTCCAGACGCGCAAGTTCCAGCCCGTGGACGTGCCCGTGCCGGCCCGCGACATCTCCGCCGCCCAGATCCTCGGCGACCGTCTCCTGCTCGGCACCTCCGGCTATGGCGTGCTGGTGCGCGACCTGGCGCCGGAGTCCGCGGCGCCGGCCGGTCCGGAGGCGGGACGGTAGCCTGAAACCTCGCCGGAGTCCCATTGCGCCCGGTCGTGGGCTCGCTGCGTCCCCGACCGGTCCCAGCGGTCCCCGGCGTGGTCCCGCCGGTCCCTGGAGCGGTCCCGTCGATCCCAGGACCGGTCCCGACCGCTCCCGGAGGGGACGCAGCCGGCCCGCTCCCGGGATCATCCAGCTCATCGCGGAGACCGCCCAACCCCTGCGCGCTCCAACCTGGAAGGAGAGAGGATGAAAACGATCCACGCGAGTGGAACCTTCGAAGTGAAGATGACGCCCCAAGCCCCGGACGCCGGCGCCGGCGAAGCTCCGATCGGCCGGATGGCCCTCGACAAGCAGTTCCACGGCGACCTCGAGGCGACCAGCCTGGGGCAGATGCTCGCCGCCGGCACGGAGGTCCAGGGCTCGGCCGGCTACGTCGCCATGGAGCGGGTCACCGGCACGCTGGCCGGACGCAGCGGCACCTTCGTGCTCCAGCACACCGGCACCATGAACCGCGGCACGCCGAGCCTGACCATCACGGTGGTGCCCGATTCCGGGACCGGCGGTCTGGCCGGCCTCGCGGGGAGCATGACGATCGACCGCGCCGACGGCAAGCACTCGTACGGTTTCGAGTACACGCTGGAGACCGGGGAGGGGTGAGGGAGAGAGACGCCCCGACGCCGTAGGCCTCCGAAAGGTCGGTGTATATTGTCTGGGGCGTCTCTTCCTGACCCCGATCTCTTCCTGACCCCGATCGACGGCTGATGGCTTTGACGCACTCCTGCCCTCAGATCGTCCACGCCGACCTCGTCGCGCCCCAGCCGTGGAAGAACGGCGGCGGCCAGACGCGCGAGCTGCTCGTCTGGCCCTCTCCCACCGAATGGTCGTTCCGGGTCAGCGTCGCCGACATCGGGCAGGACGGTCCCTTCTCCCCGTTCCCCGACGTCGAGCGCTGGTTCGTGGTGATCGAGGGGGCGGGAGTCGTCCTCCGCTTCGTGGACGGCGAGCGGCGCTTGGCCCCCGGCGACGCGCCTCTCGTCTTCGCCGGCGCCGCCGCCCCTGACTGCCTGCTGATCGACGGTCCGACGCGCGACCTCAACCTGATGATCCGCGGCGGCCACGGCAGGGTGGAAAGGGCGGAGCCGGGCGTGGCGTGGGCGCCGGAAGGCGGCCGGTGCGGCCTCTTTGCCGCGGTCGCGGGTGCGTGGCGTTGCGCCGGCGGAGAGGACGGTCAGGTGCCCGCGCGGACGCTCGTCTGGTTCCACCAGCCGCCGGGCGGAGCCCTGACCTTCATGCCGGAGTCGAGGGTTGAGATCTCGCCGATCGGTTGGTGGCTCGCCGTCCGGACCTGAGAGGGTGTTCGGAGGTCGGCCCCAGGAACCGCCGCCACGCAAACCACAGAAATCGCTAACTTTCTGACCCTCCGCCGCCCCCTGGCCTCCGCCATCCTCCCGGGTTATATTGCCGGACTCGCGCGAACTGCCCTCTCGCAGCCTCCGGCGCCGCGACGCGGGCGGTGGGTTCGCGCGACGATTGGGAGAGACGACCCGTGACGGAAACGATCGACGGCACCCTTCAGAAGCTCCACGAGCTGTCCCAGAACCTCTGGTGGTCCTGGCAGCCCGACATCCGCGCCATCTTCCGCGAGCTCGACCCGGCGACCTGGCGCCTCGTCTACCACAACCCGGTGGCCCTGCTGCAGCGGGTCCCCCCCGAGGCGATCACCGCCCGCGTGCAGGACCTGGAGATGCAGACCCGCATCAACCAGGCGCACCGCCGGCTGCAGACCTATCTCCGCGGCGACGAGAGCTGGGGCCTGGTGCACGCCGGTCCCCTCCTGGCGCGGCCGGTGGCCTACTTCTCAGCCGAGTTCGGCCTCCACCTCTCGCTCCCCATCTACTCGGGGGGCCTCGGCGTGCTGGCGGGCGACCATCTGAAAAGCATGAGCGACCTCGGCACGCCGGTGGTCGGCATCGGCCTGCTCTACCACGAGGGGTACGTCCACCAGCTGATCGACGAGAACGGCTGGCAGCAGGACCTCTACGAGCCGATCGCCTCCGCCGAGCTGCCGGTCGCGCCGGTGCTGGCGGCCGACGGCGCTCAGGCCCGCTTCAGCGTCGAGCTCCCCGGCCGCGACGTCTTCCTGCGCATCTGGCGGGTGAGCGCCGGCCGCAGCCGCCTCCTGCTGCTCGACGCCCGCGACGACGCCAACTCCGCCGAGGACCAGGAGCTGACCGCCCGGCTCTACGGCGGCGACCAGGAGACCCGCATCCAGCAGGAGATCCTGCTCGGCGTCGGCGGCCACCGGGCCCTCGGCGTGGTGGGGATCAAGCCCGCGGTGCTCCATCTGAACGAGGGGCATTCGGCCTTCGCCCTGCTGGAGCGGGCCCGCGAGCTCGTCGCCGAGCAGGGGGTGACGGCCGCCGAGGCCCTGCGCGAGGTGGCGGCGATGAGCTGTTTCACCACCCACACCCCGGTGGAGGCCGGTCACGACCGGTTCCGGGCCGATCTCGCCGCCGTCCACCTGGAGCCGCTCGCCCGCGGTCTCAGGATGCCGGTCTCGGAAGTCATGGCGCTGGGCTCCGAGCGCAAGGAGGACCCCACGGCGCCCTTCTGCCCGACCGTGCTGGCGCTCAACCTCACCCGCCGCACGAACGGCGTCTCGGCGCTCCACGGCCGCGTCTCGCGGCAGATGTGGAAGGGGCTCTACCCCGGCAAGAGCGAGGAGGAGGTGCCGATCGGCCACATCACCAACGGCATTCACGTCCGTACCTGGATGTCGGCCGACATGCAGTCGCTGCTGGTCCAGCAGCTCGACCCGCTCTGGCTCGACCGCATCTCCCGCTCCGACCTCTGGACGGGGATCGACGAGGTGCGCGACGCCGATCTCTGGGAGGTCCACCAGGTGCTCAAGGCGCGGCTCTTCGCCTTCGCCCGCCGCCGCCTCGCCGACCGCCGGGACCGCCTGCAGCTGCCGGCGCCGGAGCGCGAGCCGCTCGAGCCGGAGGCGCTCACCCTCGGCTTCGCCCGCCGCTTCGCCACCTACAAGCGGGCCGACCTGCTGTTCCGGGACCTCGACCGCCTCGACCGGCTGATCAACGATCCCGCGCGGCCGGTGCAGATCATCTACGCCGGCAAGGCCCATCCGCGCGACACCGGCGGCAAGGAGCTGGCGCAGCGGGTGTCCAACCTGGAGAAGGACCCGCGGTTCGCCGGCAAGATCGTGTTCATCGAGAACTACACCATGCACGTCGCCCGGCAGCTCGTGCAGGGGGTGGACGTCTGGCTCAACACGCCGCGCCGGCCGCTCGAGGCGTGCGGCACCAGCGGCCAGAAGTGCATCCTCAACGGCGTTCTCAACTGCTCGATCCTCGACGGCTGGTGGGCCGAGGCCTACGACGGCGGCAACGGTTTCGCCATCGGCGACGGCGAGGTCCACGCCGACCCCGAGGTGCAGGACGAGCGCGACGCCCTCTCGCTCTTCGAGGTGCTGGAGCGGCAGGTGGTGCCGCTGTATTACAAGAGAGACAACGACGACCGCGCGGCCGGAGACGGCGCGCCCAACGTTCCCCACGGCTGGATCGCGCGGGTCAAGCGGGCGATCCGCTCCCTCGCCTGGCGCTACAACGCCGACCGCATGGTGATCGACTATGTGAAGGAGTGTTACCTGCCGGCGGCGGGGGGAGAGATCTGCCGGATGCCGCCCGCGTAGGGACAAGGACTCAAGGACGAACATCGCACGGACGTCGCAGGGAGCTGTCCCTGCTCGTCCGTGTCGGTCCGTGCTCGTCCCTGTTCAACTTTTCAGGCCAGCTCCGCGCTGCCGGCTTCCAGGTCCCTGGCGAGCCGCCGCATCCCCAGCCGGATGCGCGACTTCACCGATCCCAGCGGCATCGCGAGCTCGCGGGCGATGGCGGGGTGGGCGAGATCCTTGCCGAAGGCGAGAGCGATGCAGGCTCGTTGCGCGGCGGGCAGGCCGACGAGCCCCTCGCGGAGCCGGGCCCGCAGCTGGAGGGTCTCCAGCCGCTCCGTGCCGACCGGCACGTCGAGCTCCGGCGTCCAGGCCACCGCCGCCTCTTCGCGGCGATCGCGCGCGCGCTCCCGGCGCAGACAGTCGAGCCCTCGCGACCGCGCGATGTTCAGCAGCCATGCGCGCGGAGAGCCCAGCTCGGGCCGGTAGTGGAGCGCTTGCAACCAGCCTTGTAAGAAGGTCTCCTGGAGCGCCTCCTCGGCGAGGGTCCGTTGGCCCAGGAGGCGGACCAGGACGCCCAGAATCGTCGGTGCCACGCGATCGAAAAGCTCCGCGAACGCCTCGCGGTCCCCATCGGCCACCTGGCCCATCAGCTGCTGCTCTCGATCGGTGGAGGCTTCGAAGCCCTGTGTACCCATCATGCCTGCCATCACGGAAGGTCCCCCTCGCCGCTCTCCTCTGCAGGATCTGAGCCCGACGCATCGACGAGGCGCTATTTGGTCGCCTTTTTTTATCCCAGTAGGCGCGGCTCTCCGCGCCCCCTGGAACCTTCTGTTACCTTTGAGCAACCGTTTTGTTATATTTGACACGATATATCGCCCCTGCTAGGCTCCCCCCCGTTTTAACTTGGAAAGGGAGGAAACCTTGAGATTCTGCAAACAAGCACTTGCTTGGAAGATCCCCGCCCTGATCGTCGGCGTTGGCCTCGTGGCGAGCGCCTCCGTCCAGGCGGCCACGGCGGATACCACGACGGATGCTACGGAGACGACGGCGACCGCGGCGGCGGC
>DATBAW010000018.1:0-3762 GCA_036271335.1 Thermoanaerobaculia bacterium | reverse complement strand
GGAACGAACCACGAGGAGGAACGGCGTATGGATTGGAAACCCGGAACACCTTTCAGGGCCTTGGACACCGCGGAGGTCCGGCGGGCGGGGATCGTGCCCGGTTCGGGCGGCGAGGTCACCTCCGTGCTGGGCGCGAAGGTGTCGTTCTATCTGGATCGCGGGGGTCCGGGTGCGGGCTTCATTCAGGCGCACTCCAACTTCAGCAGCTTCAACGCCAACTTCGCGCTCGACAAGTCGAAGGAGACGGTGCGCAGGTCGTACCAGGACTCGCGGGTCTATCCGCAGGAGTTCCCCCGGGACTTCCTGAAGAAGTAAGCGGGCCCGGTGCCGATCCTGCACGAGCACATCGAAGGCAAGTACGAGATCCTCGGCAAGCTCCGGGAAGGGGGCATGGGTGCCGTCTACAAGGTGCGGCACCGGCTCCTCGACGAGGTGCTGGTCGTCAAGATCCTCAATCCCCGCCTGGACGTGACGCCGGAGCTGAGCGACCGGTTTCTCCGCGAGGCCCGGTTCGCGATCCAGCTCCGGCACCCCAACATCGCGCAGCTCCACGATTTCTCCATCGCCGAGGACGGCAGTGCCTTCATCGTCATGGAGCTCATCGACGGCGCGACGTTCGAGGACATCGTGGCGCGCACCGGGCCGCCCCCTCTCGGCCTGGGACTGGAGATGGCCCGGCAGTCGCTCAAGGCGCTCGGCTTCCTCCACCGCCGGGGGCTGATCCATCGCGACATCTCACCCGACAACCTGATGCTCACCCGCGACGCCGAGGGGGAGCCGTTGGTGAAGCTGATCGACCTCGGGATCGCCAAGGTGCTGAAGGGGGGCGCCGGCGAGGCGACGTCGACCGGCATGTTCCTCGGCAAGCCGCGCTACGCCTCGCCGGAGCAGTTCAGCGCCGCCGGCCTCTCGGGGGTCGACGCGCGGGCCGACCTTTATTCGTTCGGCGTCGTGCTGTACGAGCTGCTGACCGGCGTCTGTCCGATCCAGGGGCGCGATCCGTCGGCGCTGATGGCGGGGCACCTGTTCCGGCCCCCGCTCGATTTCGCCGAGAGCGATCCGGGCGGGCGGCTCCCCGCGGATCTCCGCGCCATCCTGCTGCGCGTGCTGGCGAAGGTCCCGGACGAGCGGTTCGCGAGCGCCGAGGAGCTCACGCGGGCGCTGGGCGAGGTCCAGGACCGGTTCCCCGTGAAGGCGGGAGAGCTCGAGACGGTCCTGCGGGCCGCGGCCCTGCCGGCGCCTCCCACGTCGCCCCCGGGCTCGACGCAGGGGAAGCTCGACCAGCAGTTCGTGCAGACGCCTCCCCCCGCCGGCCCGCGAGCGGTGGGAAAGAACGTGGACGCGACGATCGTACTCGCCGCCCACGAGCGTCCGCCCGCCGTCCTGCCCGAGACCCTGGCGATCCCCCGCGAGAGGCTGGCGACGGCAAGGATCTCCCCCCGGGAAGAGCTGCGGGAGGTGCCGGCCGCTCCCGCTCCGTCGCCCTCCAAGGTCGTTCCGACCGTCGCGGTCGTTCCGCCGATACTGGTGCCTGCGCGTGTACCCAAGATAGAAGCGCCAAGAACAGAGCCACCGAGGGTGGAAGCGCCGCCACCCGTCCGGCCGCCGGAGCCGCCTCCCGCGCGGCGGCGGTCGCTCCTCCCACTCGTCGCGCTCCTGGCTCTGTTGCTGGTCGCCGCAGGCCTGGGATTGGGGTTCTGGCTCTGGCCTCAGCCGTCCACCCCGACAACGGCCGCGCCGGTCGCGGCGACGAAGCAAGCGGCTGCGCCTCCCGCCGTGCCCTCGGCGCCATCCGCTCAAACAACGCCGGCAGTGCTTGCGACATCCGTGGCTCCTCCCACGCCGGCACCCGCCGCCTCCCAGGCCGAGCCCGCTCCCTCGATCGCGGCTCCGGCACCCGCTCCCCCGCTTCCGTCACCAATGAAGGAGACGAAAGAGACGGTAAAGGAGCCGCCGGCCAAAAAAACCGCTAAGCGCGCGGAGAAGCAGGCGCCCCGGGAGTCCATGGCCGCCACAGTCACGGCCCCGTCGCCAACTCCCGTGGCTCCCCCGCCGGCAACGGCCTCGGCAATATCTTCCTCGTCGGAACGGCCGAAGCCCAAGGCCAAGCCGGCGCCGCGCGAGGCTCCTTCGGCGGTGACCCTGCATTCGGGGGATCTGGGCGAGGACGAAACGGAGGACGTCGGCGCGCAGCTCGTCTCGCTTCCCTCCCCCACCATGCCCGACGCCGCGAAGGGAACCGGCAGCTATGCGCGGATCCTGGTCGCCGTGCGGGTCGACATCACCGGTAAGGTGATCGACACCCGGATCAAGAACTCCTATATGGAGGAGGGCTCCTCCGCTCCGCAAGGTCTCCTTCCGGCTTTCCGCGAGGCCGCCCAGGAGGCGGCCCGCAAGGCGAAATTCGATCCGGCCCAGAGAAACGGAAAGCCGGTGGCGTCGTGGGGGGAGCTGACGTTCGAGTTTGGGAAGAAGAAGTCGGGGGGTCCGCCGTCACCCTAGAAATGGTGGATTTGTAGGGGCGGCCCTATGTGGCCGCCCTGGGAGGAGGGCCAGTCCGATCGGGAATCTCCCCCACCCAAGGCGGCCACATAGGGCCGCCCCTACGAAAAATGCATCACTTCTGTCTTGACAAAGCACTAGGGCCCTCCTACCCGCCGTCCTTCTTGTCCTTGCCCAGGAAACCCTTCAGCCAGCTCTTCCGCTTCACCTGGTTGGGATGGTCGGCGCTGGCGAGCTGGCCGACGTGGCCGGAGGCGTCGGTGGCGGTGGCGTAGTACTCGATGGTCTCGTTCTTGTGCACCTCTGCCGGCACGTCCATCACGTAGTCGGAGCCATTGAGGTGGCGGATGTTGACCTTCACGTACTGCCCTTTTTCGGGACGCGCCCAGCCTTCGACGCCCCTGACGCCGAAGTCGTCGGTGATCGTCAGGGGGATGACGGCGGTCTTTCCCTTGTCGAATTCGGGCGGGGTGCCCCGCGGCTTGATCTCGGGGGGCTGGCGGTCGAGCTGGGCGACCTCGCCGTCCAGGCGCTGGCGGGCTTCCTGGAAGCGCGCCGCGTAGCGCCGGTTCGGCTTCACGCCCGCCAGCAGCCGCTGCCCTTCCAGCGGCTTGTTCGACCTCTCCGCGGCGGCGACGGCGGCGAGCACGGATTCGAGGTCCTGGTCCGTCTTGCGCTCGGCGGTGACGCGCTCGACCCGCGCCGAGAGCCCCGCGCGGTCCGGCCAGACCTGACGCAGCCCGTTCAGCTGGATGAGCGCGGCATCGTACTGTCCGGCTTCGATCGCGGCGTCCGCGTTGGTCTCGATCCCGGCGGCGGCGCGCTCCTTCAGATCGGCCGCCCGGCTGGCGCGCGGCAGCTCGGCGAGCAGGGTATCGGCCTGATGGATGACCTCCAGGGAGTTGCCCGTCTTGACGGCGCGCGTCAGGCTCGCGTCGATGCCGACGGCCTTGCGTGCCCGTGCCAGGTTCGCCTGGACGTCGGGGGGGAGCGCGGCCTGATCCGCGGCGGGGACGGCGTCGGCCAGCGAGCGCAGCTGGCGCAGGTCTCCCTTGTCCAGAGCCCGGCTGAGGTTGCTCGCCAGCTCTTCCCGCTTCAGGGGCGTGAGGGCCTCGACCATCCGCTGGTAGAGGTCCCGCTCGTCGGGCCGGAACGCCGCCTGATCGGCCGGGGTGATCGCGCCGATCGCCGCCTTCACCCCGTTCAGATCGCCGGCGCCCAGCGACGCCTGGGCGAGCGCGAGCTGCGGATGGACCGGCA
>DATBAW010000017.1:0-9157 GCA_036271335.1 Thermoanaerobaculia bacterium | reverse complement strand
GCCTCGAAATACAATTTCGCGGAGGGCATCTCCTCGCCCTCCCCGTCGCCGTCGTGATTGATCACGGCGTGCATCTCGAGACCGCTGCGATCGGACGGCGCGGTGACGATCGCCGCAAACGACGGCGGCAGTGCCTCGTCGGCGGCTTGGCTGGTGCCGGCGAATATGGGCAGAAAGAACGCCAGGGCGGCGTGGCGGAATCGTAAGGTAGTGGTCATCCTATTGAGATCGTATCACGCCCGTACCGGGAATCGATCAGGGGCACGAAGCGCTACCTCGGGACGAAGTGCCACCCGATTCGCAGTGCTGCCCCGATGAGGGTGGAACCTCTTTAGCGCCGGCCGTCTTTCTGATTGGTGATTGTCACTGAAGACACGCGGCCGTTCTCAAATGCGACTGACACACGACGCCAAAACATGCCGCCATGCCAGAGCTCCGCCGAGAACCGCCCGGTCTCGTAACGCTGGTCACGGATCGCTCCCTTATACGTGATCATCGCAAACAATCGTGCAATCTCCTGGGCAACCGGATACTCTTCTGCCACCCTTGGTACCTGCGCCAGAGTCAACAATGTGATGAAGGCAAGGTCGGATTCACTGTACGTCGGCGAAAGATAGACGGCGATCAGGCCTTCCTTCGGAACAGCCACAGCTACGCTCACTTCTGGATACTCGTAATACCCTGTGCGAAGCTCAGTCGTAAAGAAATGCACATTGGGGAGCGCCTTCGCGAGTGCTGGCAGGTCGATGCGTTCGATAGGGGTGTCCTGCCCGAATTGCAATTGGCCTTCGAGGATTATATTCGAAGCTGGATAACGCTTGGCAAGTGCGGCACGAACATCCGACAGTGGCGGCACATCTGCACGCCGTATGGCCCTGCAGCCGGCCAACGCTAGAACGATCAGGATAAACGCGAGCTTCTGTCGCATACGATGTATGGGTCCGGCGGACAATTCCGCGTTAAAGTACAACAAAATTCGCACTGAGGCAAGAAGCCGATTCTTAGGGGGAGGCGCCCACGAGGCTGCAGGCTCTGCTGTCGAGAAGGATGGAAACTATTTTGGACTGGCCCTCAGTCGGCGCCCAGATCGTCTCCCGTCCCGCTCTCAAGGAATTACACAGTGCGACACCCTGACTCCAGTCGTGGGACGCAATCATGCTGTCGGCCTTTGGGGCATACGGCCGCCACCCACCCCCCGCAAAGCGGGTGGCAGCCGAGGAAGGAAAGCCAGAAGGACGGCCCCGGTACCGTCCCCCTGGCGTAGCATCAGTTGTCAATGAACGTCATCGTCCTCTTGGAGTGGATCTTGGCGGGAGAATCTCGAGGCATCCTGGTATACGGATGGCGTGGCGGAAGCGTTGAGGCTGTTCGAGCCGTCCGGCTCAAGCGGTATCGGCCGGGTCAGGCTCCCTGGCCAAGGCCGCGCCCGACGAGCTCGGGGACGGCCCAGAGAAGCTCGTTCTCGTTGAGCGGCTTTTGCAGGAAGACCTGAAATCCCGAGCTCAGCACCCGAGGCACCACTTGGCTCGCCGACGCTCCCGACAGGGCGATCGCCGGAGTTCGTCCGCCCAACGATTCCGGAAGCGAGCGGATCGCCTCCACTAGGCCGAAGCCGTCCATTCCCGGCATTCTCAGGTCGGAGATCAAGAGGTCGGGGCGCCGGGTGATCAAATCTTCCAGGGCCGTTCCGGCCGAAGTCGCCTCGTACACCTGGGCCCCCAGGCTCTTGAGCAGCATGCCGAGCGCCTCGAGGAAGTCCAAGTCGTGGTCCACGATGAGGATGCGGCGACCCAGGAAGGGCAGGGCCGCTGTCGAGGAGCGGGCAGTCCCGTCGGCCGTTTTTTTCCTCGCCGCTTCTCGTCGGAAGCAATCGATGCCCCGGGACCGCGCGAGGGCCAGGAGCCAGGAGCAAGGGGAACCGGTTTCGAGACGATAGGCGCCGGCGTGCCACCAAGCGTGTAAAAAGGTGTCTTGAAGCACGTCCTCGGCCAAGGCCTGGGACGGCAGGAGCCGTACCAGCATTCCGAGGATCAGGGGAGCCAGGTTGTCGTAGAGCGCCGCCAGGGCCTCTCTATCGCCCTCGGCCATTCGCTGTAGGAGAAGCCTGTGGTGCTCCGCCGAAGCCCTGAGCCCCCTCGGCTGCCCAGGTCCAACATCAGACAAGCTCATTGCGGATCTCCCTCCGGAACGGGCCTGTCTGATGCAAACGGCAAGCCAGGAAAGGCCAGTTGAAGGGATGCTCGCACCCGAGGGCTCTGGGAGCTCGGCAGGGGAGGGTGCGGGGCGGGAACAAGACGGCCCTCCGCCGCGTTATGATCCGTCTATGTCCGGATTCGATCTCATCTCCAAGTTCACCCCCCAGGGGGATCAGCCCGAGGCCATCCGCCAGCTCACCGAGGGGCTCGAGCGGGGGGACAAGGAGCAGGTGCTCCTCGGCATCACCGGCTCGGGGAAGACGTTCGCCATCGCCAAGGTCATCGAGGCGGTCGACCGGCCGACGCTGATCCTCTCCCACAACAAGACGCTCGCGGCGCAGCTCTATCAGGAGTTCCGGAGCTTCTTCCCCAACAACGCCGTCGAGTACTTCGTCTCCTATTACGACTATTACCAGCCGGAGGCGTACGTGCCGGCCACGGATACGTACATCGAGAAGGAGACCAGCATCAACGAGGAGATCGATCGTCTCCGGCTGCGCGCCACCAAGGCGCTGTTCGAGCGCCGGGATGTGATCATCGTCGCCTCCGTCTCCTGCATCTACGGCCTCGGCTCGCCCGAGGCGTTCTTCGGCATGCTCCAGTTCTTCACCCAGGGCGAGACCGAGGGGATGGAGCCGGCCCTCAAGCGGCTGATCACCATGCAGTACGAGCGCACCCAGATGGACCTCCATCACGGCAGCTTCCGGGTGCGCGGCGACGTGCTGGAGATCCTCCCCGCCTACGAGGACATCGGCATCCGCGTCGAATACTTCGGCGACGAGATCGAGCGCATCACCCGCTTCGACGTCCTGCGCGGCGAGACGCTCCTGCAGATCGACCGCATCGCCGTCTATCCCAAGACTCACTACGTGACGCCGAAGTCGCGGCTGGAACGGGCGATCGAGACGATCGCCGAGGAGCTCGGGCCGCGCCTCGACGAGCTGGAGGCCGAGGGGAAGCTGCTCGAGCGCCAGCGGCTGGAGCAGCGCACCCGCTTCGACCTCGAGATGCTGAAGGAGATCGGCTACTGCCACGGCATCGAGAACTACTCGCGCCACCTCTCCGGCCGCGCGCCCGGCGAGCCGCCGCCGACCCTCTTCGACTACTTCCCCGACGACTTCCTGCTGGTCGTCGACGAGAGCCATCAGTCGATCCCGCAGGTGCGCGGCATGTGGGCCGGCGACCGCTCGCGCAAGCAGACGCTGGTCGACTTCGGCTTCCGCCTCCCCTCGGCGCTCGACAACCGGCCGCTCACCTACGACGAGTTCGACGCCCGCATGGGGCAACGGATCTACGTCTCGGCCACGCCCGCGCCCTGGGAGCTGGAGCGCACCGGCGGCGTCATCGTCGAGCAGCTGATCCGGCCGACCGGCCTGCTCGATCCGCTGATCGACCTCCGCCCGGCGCAGGGGCAGGTGGACGACCTCATCGGGGAGATCCGCAAGATCATCGCCCGCAAGGAGCGGGTGCTGGTGACGACCCTCACCAAGCGGATGGCCGAGGAGCTGACGCAATACCTCAACGAGCTCGGCATCCGCGTGCGCTACATGCACAGCGACATCGAGACCCTGGAGCGGGTGGAGATCGTCACCGGCCTGCGCCGCGGCGACTTCGACGTGCTGGTGGGGATCAACCTCCTGCGCGAGGGGCTGGACCTGCCGGAGGTCTCGCTGGTGGCGATCCTCGACGCCGACAAGGAGGGGTTCCTGCGCAGCGAGACCTCGCTGATCCAGACCGCCGGCCGTGCCGCCCGTAACGTCAACGGTCGTGTCATCTTCTACGCCGACAAGATCACCGATTCGATGCAGAAGGCGATCGACGAGACCGAGCGCCGCCGCGTCAAGCAGACCGCCTACAACACCGAGCACGGCATCGAGCCGGCCACCATCCTGAAGGACATCCACAACCCGCTGGTGCAGATGATGAACCTCGACCTCTACGCCGCCGGCGGTCCGCCGAAGCTCGGCGCCGGGGCCGACGGCGATGGCTCGGAGCTGCCGCTCGGCGAGCGCATCGCCCGCCTCGAAAAGGAGATGCGCGCCGCCGCCAAGCGCCTGGAATTCGAGGAAGCCGCCGCGTTCCGCGATCAGATCCGGGAATTGCGAGAATTGCAGATCTACGCCGGATAGACGCCGTCAGACGCGGACGGTGAAGGCGTCCGACACCCGGCGGACCATGCCGGCGGCGTCCGGCGAGTCCGGCGCCTCGGACTTGTCGTAGAGCAGCCGCTTCCAGAAATCGCGCCAGTCGAGATTCTCGTCGTCGAGCGGCGAGGGGCCTTGATAGCGGCCGTTGAGCAGCACCTCGATCACGCGGGCCCGGTAGGCGCCGCCGGGCTCGATGGTCTGGTTTCCACCTTTCAAGGCGACCGCGGAGATCTGCGTGCCGGAGCCGAGCTCGACGCGGAAGGTGTCCTTTTTCTGGAATCCATTTTTCGGATCGAACAGCTTCAGCCGCCAGAGCCCCTCCGGGAGCTCGACGTCGAGCGCCTGGCCGGCGCCGTGCAGCAGGCGGCTGACCAGCAGGAAATAGCGATACTGGCTCGCCGCCTCGCTGTTCGTCCCGCTCTTGCCCGGAGCGGTGAGCGGATCGAGCAGGAGCTGAAGACCGCGCGGCACGAAGGAGGCCGCACCCGGCGCGCCGAGCACGGCTTCCAGAGCGGGCTCGGGGCCGTCCGGGACCTGCTGGGAGCGAGCCAGGAGCGTGGAATCGGGCAGGGTATACAGCGCGTAGGTGTCCGACGGATCGCTCTGCTGGCCGCTTGGCGAAGGCTTGTCGAGCACGCGGCGGAAGCGCGCGAACATCACCGAGTGCGGTTGAACCTTCGCGGGTGGATAGACCACGAACGCGGTGGCGTTGGCCAGGGCTTCGGCCGGGCTGGTGTCGAGCGAGTAGCCGAAGGGGCCGAAGACGTCGAGCCGCTCGTCTTCCGGCTTCAGCGGTTCTCCGGGCTTCAGCCAATGGTCCGGCAGGGGGCCCGTTCGATAGGGGAGCTGGGTCGCCGGATCTTCCCCGATGTCGAGGCTCTCCAGGCTCAGGCGCGCCTCCAGCCGCTCGCCGATCCCGTACTCGCGGAAGAAAGTCTCGTCGAGCAGGACGAGGAATGGCGGCGCGTCCGCCTTGGAGGCGAGCGGATCCTGTTCCAACGGGCGGGTCAGGGGCACCACGGCGAGGATCTTGAGCGGCTTCACTTTCTGGCCGCGGAAGCCGACGGCGATCCGGCGTCGCGTCTGCTGCTGCGGGCCCATCGCCTGTCTCTCCCGCAGGTCCGCGGGAAGGACTCCGGCGTAGCGCGAGCGCACCCGCAGGCCGTAGCGCAGGAAGTCGGCGGCGGTCATGGCGTCGCGATCGTCCAGGAAGAGCTGGACGCCGCCAGCGCTGGCGTCCGCGTGAGCCTGCCTGGGCCAGCGGTCCGAGACGTCGCCACGGTCGACGAAGCCGCGGTCGATGTCGGCGATCCGCTCCCAGGCGGCCACCGGTCCCTGATCCTGATCGCGAATCTTTTCATCGAAGAGATCGTCCGGGGGTCCGCTCGCCGCCAGCCGCAGACGCTCGTCGCCCGTGCTCTTGGACAGCTCGGCGGTCACCACCGGCCGGTTGCGCCAGACCCAGCGCTCGCGCTCGATGGCGAAGCGGTCGACGAAGGCGAGATCGGCCACCGGTTGCGCGAAGCTCACGGCGACGGCGCCGTTCTGCTCTGCCAGTGCCAGGTTCTTCCAGAGGTCGTTCGCGTCCGGCAGGTGGTCCGTGGCCGATTCAGCGAGCAGAACGGAGGGCCGGAACGCCACATGATCGGGGAAGAGCTTCCCGGCGTCGTCCACCAGATCCTTGAACAGGTCGGCGCCGGCGAAGCGATCCGCGAAGTCCGCTCTTTTAACCAGCGGCCAGAGCTCAACGGTGGCGAACGAGCCCTCGGGTACGACGGCGTCGATCCTCTCCGGCGTGACCGTGATCGCCGGCGCGGCTCCGAAGGCCGCGGCGGCCACGTTCAGAGTGAGGGCCTTTTTTTCGAAAGGTCCGGTGCCGTCGGCGAGCGTCACGACCGGAGAGACGATTTTCGTCTCCGTATTGTCGGGGCCGAACCAGCGAATCCGCACACCCAGGGCGGCCACGGCGGGGTCGTGGACCGGCACGGTCCGCTCCGCACTTCCTCTCTGCTGGCGTGCTTCCAGAATGCTGGTCAACGCGTCGAGCAGCTTCTGGCGCGTGGTGGCGGGGTCGGGATCGTCGAGCGCCGGCACGGCCCAGCCGAGCAGCGTGTGCTCGTCGATGGCCGGCGGCAGCACCGTGATCGCGTAGGCGGAGAGAGTGCCCGTGAGGTGCCCGTTCTGGCTCAGCAACAGCACCGGCAGGCTGTCCGCGTCGTGATGGTCGAAGGACCACGTTTCGCGCGATCGCAGGAAGACGTCGCCGGACAGGGCCGGCCACTCGCGTTTCGTGGTTTTCGGATCGAGAGCTGGCAGGAGGTTGATCTCTCCCACCGGCACCGTCCGCGGATACAGGACCGCCGGATTGGGCGGCAGCTGGACCGTTGCCAGCCTCCCGGCGTCGAGCTTCCAGGGCTTCTGAGCGTCGGCGATCTCCTTCGGAAGGCCGCCCGCCTGGTCGACCAGGGCGGCCTGGAATTCGTAGGCGTCGCCGTAGCGCAGAACCGGCGCGCGGCTGGCTTTCGCGGCCTCGGTCATGGTAGCGCTGGAGGAGGCGACGCCGCCGAGGGCCTGGAAGCTGTAGGCGGCCTCCAGACCTCCGGGATCGCCCGTCGCGTAGTCCTCGGCGGCGTAGGCATGGGCGAGCGGCGACTGCGCCAGCATGGGCTGGCCGTGATATTCGACGTCGGCGCGCGCCACGCCCTGCTGGAAAGCCGGCCGTAACGGGATCGCGAGCAGCTCGTGGAGCCAGGTCTTTTCGTCGATCGTGGGGTCGAAAAGACGGTCGCCGAGCGGTCCGGCCAGCGCGGCGCCGCCGGTGACCAGGCGCCAAGGGCGGCTGGCGAGATCGGCTGCATCCTTGCCGCGCCGGCCCAGCAGAGAGACGCCGGCGATCTCGCCATAGATGCCGTTGAGATTTCCGACCAAATCCTGATCGTCCTCGTGGACCAGGCGCTGATTCTCGGGTCCCACCACCAGCGCGAGGCCGCGGCCGGGGAGCTCCGGGCGTTCATCCTTGCTGGTCTTCCACACGTTGTCGAGATGAGCCGCGACAAGGGCCTTGGGAGTGGTCAACTTCAGGGTCTCCTTCGTGATCAGACCCAACTCGCCGAGCTGACCGAGGATCTTCTCCTCCAGGCGCTTGCCGTCCGTCCAGCGCGCGGTCAGCGTCTCTGAAGCGGCATCCCGGAGGTGGTCTTCGGAGGTGGAAGTGCCCGCCACCGCGAGCTTGGCGAGGAGCGGCAGGGCGTCCCGGCTCTCGCGCCGGTCGTCGATCACCGTGCGGGCCAGGGCCAGCCGTCGTTCGGCGATCTTCGCCGTCGTGCTTTCGCCGAAGCGCCAGCGGGTGATCAGTTCGGCGACCACCTGTGGATCGCTTCCCGCCAGCACGGCGTCGAAAGTCTGCGCCAGCCAGGCCGCCACGGTCTGGAAGCCGGCGCGGGCCGCCACCCGCTGGAGCCGTTCGCGCGGCGTCGTCCCAGCGATCCCCAATCGAGGCGCCAGATCCTCCGCCGAAAATTCGGAATGGATCTGCAGGCTCGCCGGCACGGGAGCGATCGCCGGCAGGGCCTGCCCGGGAGCGAGGAGGCGCCGCGCGAGATCGTTCACGGCGTCCTTCGTCGTCGCCAACTCCGCCGCCAGAGCCTGCACCTGCCAGAGGTCGAGCAGCGCGTCCGCCACGTCCGCGGGAATCGCGCGAGCCGCGGCGCCACCGGTGAGGGAGATCTGCCCGCTCAGGAGCTTCCCGTTCAGGTCGCCGAGCTCGGCGAAAGGATCGAGCGCTGCGAGCAGCAGGGTCTCCACCTGGGCGAAGCGGCGATCGCCCGCGCCCACCGTCAGCCAGTAGGAGGTGAGATCGAAAATGGGTCCTTTCTCGTCCGACGCCAAAGCGTTCAGGTCGTAGCCGGGGCCGTAAGCGTTGATCTGGAGGCCGCCGCCATCCACGCCGCCGACCTTGAAGAGCGGGCTTCCCGGCGTGGCCAGAACGGGTGATCCCGTGAGCGTTACGTTGTGCCCCGGCCGCCCCACGAGCTTGGGCGCGACCCACAAGGTTTTACCGTTCGGCGTCCAGACGCCGCCAGCTTGATGGAAAAGCTTGTCGACGTCGATTTCCACATAGACCGTGGCCAGCAGGCGGAGCGCCATCTCGCCGGGCAACGTGGCCAGATACTGCACGCGTGCCGGAAAGCTCTGCCGCTGGTGCTGCGGGTCCTGTGCGTTCGCGTCCCCGGGCAGGCGGAGGGTGAGATCGAGATCTTTCCGGCTCGCGGGTGTCGCATAGGCGTTCCGGATCGCCGTACGAAGGTTCTCCTGAAAATCGATCTCGTCCGTCGGCACGGCGGCCCTGAGGTCGAAGGGGGCGGCGGCGGCGCCGGCGGGATCGATCAGCCAGCCGGTCAGCTCGACGTTGCCGGCCTGTACGACCTGGAGGGCCCAGGGCCAGAGGTTGTCGAGCTCGTCCATCGCAGGGGCTGGATCGAAGCCGGCGGCGATCTGGACGGCGAACCAGCGCTGGCCGCCGGCGACGAGGGAGGCGGTGCCGCGCGGGCCCACGGGGAGCACGGTCAGGACGATGCGCAATTCGGACATGGCTTCTCCCCTCAAAGATCGAGATTCGCGAAATGGGCGGTGACGGCGGCCTGGACGGTCGGGCGTGGCTTGGGCGCTAGCGCTCGGGCGCCGCTGCCTCCCTGGCTGGCGAACGGCAGGCGGATCGACTCCTCGACCCGCAGGGTGAAGCACCAGCAGATCTTGATCGACAGGCTGATCTGGCCGTAGCCGGTCATCGCGCCGTTGCGGTATTCGACGCGCAGG
>DATBAW010000016.1:0-11099 GCA_036271335.1 Thermoanaerobaculia bacterium | reverse complement strand
TCTCCCTCGGCACGGCCCGCGTGAGCGCGCCCTTACCCGGAGATCCCATGACCCGACGCACCTCGACGCTTCCGCTCCTGTTGACCGCTTTGACGGCGATCGCCCCCCTGGCCCTCGCCGCGCAGTCCGCGCCCCAGATCCAGGCGGTGCCGTACGTGCAGCCGCGTCCGACGGCGCCCGTGGGCATTCCGGGGCCCAACCCGAAGGCGCAGGGCGACGTCCAGGTGCTCCTCGACCGGGCGGCTTTCTCGCCCGGGATCATCGACGGCAAGGGGGGCTCGAACACCCGCAAGGCGCTGGCGGCCTTCCAGACGAACAACGGCCTGCCGGCGACCGGCAAGATCGACGACGCGACCTGGCAGAAACTGCTGGCGGTAGGGGGCAACCAGGTGATCGCGACGTACGTGGTCACCCCCGAGGATGCCCAGGGTCCGTTCCTGCCGATCCCCGAGGACATGGCGGAGAAGGCGAAGCTGCCGGCGCTCGGCTACACCTCGCTGCTCGAGGAGCTGTCCGAGCGGTTCCACGCGACGCCCGAGCTCCTCCAGAAGCTCAACCCCCTGGCGCAGTTCACCGCCGCGGGCGAGGAGCTTCACGTCCCCAACGCCCGGCCGGTCCATGTGCCGGCCAAGGACGAGAAGATCGACGTGCCCGAGGGCACCGAGGTCTGGGTGTCGAAGAGCAACGCCAACCTGATGGTCAAGCAGGGGGACAAGCTCCTCTACTACGCCCCGGTCACCTCCGGCAGCGAGCACGACCCGCTGCCGATCGGCGACTGGAAGGTCAACGGCATCTCCCGCAACCCGAAGTTCCACTACAACCCCGCCCTCTTCTGGGACGCCAAGGCCACGGACGAGAAGGCCACCATCCCGCCCGGCCCCAACAACCCCGTCGGCGTCGTCTGGATCGACCTCTCCAAGGAGCACTACGGCATCCACGGCACGCCCGAGCCGAAGATGATCGGCAAGACTACCTCCCACGGCTGCGTGCGGCTGACCAACTGGGATGCCCTGACGGTCTCCCAGCTCGTCAAGGCCGGCACGCCGGTCCACTTCACGGAGTAGACGCGCGATGGCCAGGGAGAGAAAAGGTCTGCCGGTGCCGGTGGCCGGGCTCGTCGGGTTCGTGCTCGGCGCGGCCACGGTGCTGCTGATCGTCTGGCTCTACGGCGGCGGGGTGAGGACCGCACCGCCCGGCGAGGCGCCCACGGCGGCCACGGCCGGGACGCCGGGTCAGGCCCCCGGCGCGGCGCCGGCGCCGCAGCCCGTGCGCCCCGGCCCCTCCCCGCTGTCGCCGGCTCCGCCCCCGCCGCAGGAGGCCGGTTCACCCCCGCCGCCGCAGGCCGGCTCGACGCCACCGCCGCCCATGCTGGCGAGGCCGCCGGCCGACCTCCTCCAGCGCGACCTGCTGGTGCCGGTGCAGGGGATGGCGCGCACCAAGCTCGTCGACACCTTCGACGACGCCCGCGGCCAGGGGCGGGTGCACGACGCGATCGACATCATGGCCGACCGCAACACGCCGGTGCTGGCCATCGAGTCGGGCCGCGTCGTCAAGCTGTTCACCAGCAACCTGGGGGGATTGACGATCTACCAGTTCGATCCCACGGAGACCTACTGCTACTACTACGCCCACCTCGACCACTACGCGCCGGGGCTCAAGGAGGGCGACCCGGTGACCCGCGGCCAGGTGATCGCCTACGTGGGCTCGACCGGGGACGCCTCGCCGGACGCCCCCCACCTCCACTTCGAGATCAGCCGGCTCCACGCCGACAAGAAATGGTGGCAGGGGGACCCGATCAATCCCTATCCAATCCTGCGGCAGGGGCGGTAGGGGGCCGCCTTCTGGTCAGTCCCAAAAAAACCGACGCGGAAAGGTGATATTTTGTCGCGGTTTCAGGAAAGGAACCGCGCCGCCATGCCTTCGATGGCTCACGAGATCCTCGTGGACCTCTTCAAGAATCGTCCGTCGCTTGCCGCCGAAATCCTGGCCGAGGTGCTGGGCGTCTCGCTTCCGCCCTATAGCGAAGCCCGTCTCGCCTCGGCCGACTTGACCGAGATCCAGCCCGCCGAGTATCGGGCCGACGTCGTCGTCGTCCTTCTCGACCACGACATCCCCGTCCGGATGATTGTTGTCGAGGTCCAACTGGCGGTCGACCCCAGAAAGCGCTTCAGCTGGCCGGCCTATGTGGCGGTCTCGCGTGCCATCCACGGTTGCCCGGCGGGCCTCCTCGTCGTCGCGCCCGATCCGGCCGTCGCCAACTGGTGCGCCGAGCCGATCGAGATCGGCGTCCCCGGTTTCGTCCTGCACCCGCCGGTGCTGCGCCGCACGGCCGTTCCGGTCGTGACGGACCTTGAGGAGGCGGCCCGCCGGCCCGAGCTCGGGGTGCTTTCCGCGCTGGCGTACGGCGACACGGAGCAGGGAGCGACGATCGCCGCCACGGTTCTACCCGCGATCCAAGGGCTGGAGGAGGACAGGGCCAGGCTCTATTTCGATCTCGTGTACAATTCTTTGAATGACGCGGCTCGCCGCACGCTGGAGGCGATGATGAAGGGCTACGAATACCAGAGCGATTTCGCGAAGAAGTACGTCGCCCAGGGGCTTACTCAGGGACGCACCGAAGGACGCACCGAGGGACGCACCGAGGAGGCAGCGCGCGCCGTGCTGACCGTGCTTCGGGCCCGCGGCCTTGCGGTGAAGGACGCCGACCGCGAGCGCATTCTGGCCCAGAAGGATCCGGAGCGACTGGAGCGCTGGCTGGAGAAAGCCGCCGTTGCCGCTTCGGTCACAGCGGTTCTCGACGAGCCGAACTGAAGCCCCCGAATCTTCCCCTGGCGCCTCGCGCCCTACCTTCTAAAGGCGTTCGCCCGGCGCGATCAGCGCGCCGGGATCGATTGCGCGTGGTGAAAATAGTCGTCCGGGTCCCAGCGTTGTTTGACCTTGACCAGATTGCGCGGGTTCCGTCGAAAGTTATCCAGGAAATAGAGCCAGAGCGCGTGATCGACGTCCCCCCGCTCGTGGCTGCCCAGCAGGGTGTCGGGATAGTTGTAGTAAGCGCCGTCGACCGTGCCGGTGCTGTCCCTGGCCGGGTCGGGCGTGCCGCCGTATTCGGCATACACCTCACGGTAGAAGTCGTTGATCCATTGCAGATGCGCCTCGGCTTGCGTCCGGTAGGGCGGCTCTTGACCCTGGCCCGGCTCCGCGGCGTTGAGCCAGTAGGTCTGGTACTGGAGCTTCAGGATGGAGCTCCGCTGGGGCACGGCCGTCGAGTCCGCCGTCCGCCGGTTGATCGCGCCGCCGTAGCTGTCCACCTGTAGCAGGGATTGGCTCATGTCGCCCGCCGGAAGGCCGGCCGGCGTGGTGTTCAGCCACTTGTAGACGGCGTCGACCTGATTCGACGGGAAGGGCTTCTTCATGTAGGCCGACTTGTATTTGCCGAACTGATTCGGCCCTGAACCGTTCAGCGTCTGCAGCGCCTCGAGATAGGTGACGTGCTGCGCCGCGTCGGTGGCCGGCAGGGTATTCATGTAGCCGGGATGCCCGCCGAGCGGCTTCTGTAGCGCCACGCTCGGGACAATCTGATCGAAGCGCGCCTTGGCCCGATGAAGGCGCTGCTCCGCCTGCTGGCGGTGGTCGCGGAAATCGACGCCGGGGGCCGACGCCAGTTGCAGGATCAGACCGATCTGGCCGTTCGAGACGTGGTTCAGCTTCAGGAGGCTGAAATCGGTCTCGGGCATCTCCACGACGAGCTCGGCGTAGGCGGCCAAAAGCCCGGCGAAGCGGTTCCGGTCGAGGTCGGACCAGTTCCAGGCCAACGTGCGGATCGTGGCGTGATCCGGCGCGTCGGGCAGTCGGGCAAAGTAGTAGCGCACGATGACGCCGAAGTTGCCGCATCCGGCGCCGCACAAGGCCCAGAACAGGTCCCGCTCGTCGCTGGTCGCGCTCCCGGCGGACACGTGGCGCAGCTCCGCCTGTCCAGCCCTTGCGTCCCAGGTCACGATGTCCACGGCGCTCAGGTGATCCACGGTCAGGCCATGCAGCCGCGACAACAATCCGTATCCGCCGCCGGTGATATGACCACCCGCCCCGACCGAATAGCAGCTGCCGGCGGGAAGGGTCTTGTTGAACCCGTTCAACAGCGTGCGATAGACGGTCCAGTTCTCGCACCCGGCATCGGCGAAGAAGGCATTGCGCGCCGGATCGAACCCGGCCTGGTTCAGGGCGGACATGTCGATGATGGCCCGGGTGCCACCGTTGTAGACGAAATCCTCGTAGCAGTGCCGGCCCGAGGCGACCCTCACGTCCCGGCCGTAGGCCTTGAGGGCGGCGGTCACGCAGTCGGCCACACGGTCGGCCTGCGTTGGAACGTACACCGCTCGCAGGCCGGGTGCGAACCAGCGGCGGTCGAATCCCTGGCGGTCGCTGAGGACGACGGGGCGGCTGCCACCTTGCGCGATCGAATGGCTCAAGACAGAACCTCCTTCCGTACGGGACGTGGAGCGGGCTGCGCGAGACCCTCAGTGCCCGCCCGCGACCTTCTTCTCCCCCGCCTCGACCTTGATCGCCAGCTTGTTCTGGGCCGGCGGCAGCGGGCAGGTGGCGAAGGCGGTGAAGGCGCAGGGGGGGTTGTAGGCGGTGTTGAAGTCCACCACCACCTTGCCGTCCTTCGGCGGATCGGTGTCGAGGAAGCGGCCGGCGCCGTAGGTCTCCGAACCGTTCGTGCGATCGCCGAAAACGAGGAAGAGGCTGCCGTCCTCCCCCCCTTCGAGGGCGTCGATCCGATAGGTCTTCCCCTGCCAGTCGAAGACCACGGCGCCCGGCGAGGGGCTGTCGTCGACCTGGCCGATGATGTTGGCGATCGGGATCTTCTTGTCCTTGTAGGGCTCGAAACGGGCGACGATCCGCCAGTCCGGCCGGAGCGGGAACTGGTCGATCCCCTTGAAGCTCGCGAGCATCGGGCTCGTCTTGTCCTTGATCCTCACCCCCAGGCGGTCGCCCCGCTGGATGACATAAAAATTCAGCGAGCCGAGTTGTAGCAGGGTGGGCTTGCCCTTGGCGTCGGTCTCGAGCTTCATGCCGGCGGTGACCGGCTTGCCGTCGGCGGTGAGGTCGACGCCGGGCTGGACGGTGAGGCTCACGGTGTCCCCCTCGCGGGTGAGGACGCCGGCCTGGGCCGGAGCCTTGCCGGTGGGGAGCAGGATCGGATCGCCCGGATCGCTGCCGAGGCGGTTCTCGCCCGGCTTCAGCCAGTAGAGGCCGACCAGGGTGAGCCAGCCGTCCTCCCGCTTGAGGCTGGCCAGCCGCTTCTCGCGCCAGGTCTCGACCTCTTTTTGGTAGGCGGCGGGATCGGGCTTGGCGAGATCGGGCTGCGCGGCGGCGGGCTTGGCGTCGGCGGCCCGGGAGGCGCCCGCGGGGACCAGGAACAGGGCGGCGAGGAGGAGAGGAACGGCGGGACGATTGAGATTCATGATCGGGACCTCCGGAAAGGGGGCAGAAAAGGATACCTCAGAGGGGGTGGGACCGTAACCTTCCCCCCTCTTTCACCGTATAGCTGCGAGGGTGAGGCCTGCCGCCCCGCCTTGCCAAGGAGGCTCCATGCTGACGATCCGCGACCTCGTGAAGGTCTATCCCGGCCCCGTGACCGCCCTCCAGGGGATCAACCTCGACGTGCCCCCCGGGATGTTCGGCCTGCTCGGCCCCAACGGCGCCGGCAAGTCGACCCTGATGAAGATCCTCTCGGGTCTCCTCGAGGCGACCTCGGGGCAGGTGGCGCTCGACGGCGAGGACGTGCTCTCGAATCCCGAGCGGATCCGCCAGCGGCTCGGCTATCTCCCCCAGGAGTTCGGCTTCTACCCCCACCTGACGGGCGAGAAGATGCTCACCTACCTCCTCCAGCTCAAGGGGGTCGAGGCGCCGGGGGGGCTGAAGAAGCTGGTGGCCGAGCTGCTGGAGCGGGTCAACCTCTCCTCGGCGGCCAAGCGGCGGGTCAAGACCTACTCGGGGGGCATGCGCCAGCGGCTCGGCATCGCCCAGGCGATCGCCGGCGATCCGCGGCTGATCATCGTCGACGAGCCCACCGCCGGCCTCGATCCGGAGGAGCGGCTCCGCTTCTACCGCATCCTCGCCGAGCTGGCCGCCGACCGCATCGTGCTGCTCTCCACTCACATCGTCGAGGACGTCGCCGTGCTCTGCCCGCGCTTCGCGGTGATCCGCAAGGGGCGCCTGGTGGCGCAGACCTCCCCCACCGAAGCGCGGCAGGGGATCGACGGCAAGGTCTTCGAGGGGCACCTGGGGCGCGAGGAGATGGCCGAGATCCAGGGGCGCGGCCTGCAGATCATCCAGTCGGTGCTCGTCGAAGGGAAGAACCGGGTGCGGATCTACCAGCCGGACGGCGCGCCGGTCGCCGGCTTCGAGCCCGTCCACGCCAACCTGGAGGACGCCTACCTGCTGCTGATGCAGGAGGCCTCCCAGGCTCCCCGGCCGAGGCCCGAGGCGCCCGCGCCCGCGCTGGTGACGACGACGACGGCGGCGGCGACGGGGGGAGACCCGCGTTGAGCCTCTCCCGCACCCGCGCCGTCTACGCCGAGGAGCTCAACCGCACCTTCCGGCGGCCGCTGTTCTGGTTCCTGGTCTTCCTGCTGGCCCTGATGAGCTGGGCGATGTCGGGCGGCCACGTGCAGATCGCCACCGGCGATTCCTCGGTCGGCGGCACCAAGGCCTGGGTCACCTCGGAGTTCAGCTTCGCCCCCGTCCTGGCGATCCTGATGGCGATGCTCTACAGCTTCTTCAGCTCGATCGCCGCCGGCATGGCCATCGTCTCCGACGACGAGGCGAAGATCAGCGACATGCTGCTCTCGACGCCGCTCAAGCCGTCGGAATACGTCTGGGGGAAGTTCCTGGCGATCTTCACCGGCTTCGCCGGCGCCCTCGGCATCCACCTGCTGCTGGTGATGTTCTTCAACCACGGGGTGCCCGATCCGGCGGCGGTGGAGATCCGCGGTCCCCTGGTCATCATGAACTACCTGCGGCCGGCCCTGATCTTCGGCCTGCCGACGCTCGTCTTCTATCTCGGCATCTCCTTCTTCCTCGGCGAGCGCTGGCGGCGGCCGATCACGGTCTTCCTCTTTCCCATCGCCGTGCTCCTGCTCTGCGGCTTCTTCCTCTGGGACTGGGCGCCCACCTGGCTCGATCCGCGGATCAACCGCGCGCTGATGCTGGTCGACCCCTCGGGCTTCCGCTGGCTCAACGAGACCTGGATCAAGCTCGACCGCGGCGCGGACTTCTACAACAAGACCCGGATCGGCCTCGACGCCGGCTTCGTGATCTCCCGCCTGGCCTTCCTGGGCCTGGGGCTCCTGGGAGTGGCGCTGGCGCAGCGCCACCTCGCCGCCCACCTCCAGGGAGCCGCCGGCGGCGGCCGGATCAGGAAAGGGCTCCGGGCGCCGGCGCTCGAAGCAGCGGCGGTCGCCCGGCCGGAATCGCGACCGCTGGCCGAACTGCGGGCCGGCTCGGGGACGGTCGGCTTCCTCGCGGCCACCCGCGTGATCGCCGGCACCGAGCTGCGCAATCTCCTCGCCTCGCCCGGCATCTACCTGTTCGGCGCCCTGATCCTGTTGCAGACGATGGGCTCCAGCCTGCTCGCCCTCGGACCGTTCCAGACCGAGCTGCTGATCACCCCGGGCCAAGCCGCCGTGCGGGCGATGAACGTGCTCTCCGTGCTCCTCGGCCTGCTGCTGATGTTCTACACCGCCGAGTCGCTCGAGCGGGAGCGGGCCACCGGGCTCGCCGCGCTCTCCTTCTCGACGCCCTCGCAGACCGGCGCCCTGCTCTTCGGCAAGGCGCTCGCCAACAGCCTGATCGGCGTGCTGATGGCGGTGGCGACCTACCTCGGCTGCGCCATCGCCATCCTGGTCCAGGGGACGCTGGCGCCCGATCCGCTGCCGTTCCTGCTCGTCTGGGGGCTCCTCCTGGTGCCCACCCTGCTCGTCTGGACCTGCTTCATCCTCGCCGTCCAGGCGGTCTTCGGCCAGCGCTACGTCACCTACGGCGTCGGCCTCGGAGCGATGTTCCTGACCTCCTACCTCCAGTACACCAACCACATGAGCTGGGTGGGGAACTGGTGGCTGTGGAACGCGGTGCACTGGAGCGACATGGGGCTCTTCGAGCTCGATCGCCAAGCCCTTGTGCTCAACCGCCTGATGGTCCTGGGACTGGCCGGCCTGTTCACGGCGATCGCCGTCCAGGCCTTCGCGCGCCGGCAGCCGGACGCGATCGGCACCCTCCACCGGCTCCAGCCCGGGATGGTCTGGCGGCGGATCGTGCGCCTGGCCCCCTTCGCGCTGCTGCCGCTCGCGGCCGCTGCCGCCTTGAGGATCGGGGTCGACCGGGGCTTCCAGGGCAAGGGGGTCGAAAAGAAGGAGCGGGACTACTGGAAGCAGAACCTCGGCACCTGGAAGGACTCCGTGCAGCCGGACATCTCCGACGTCGCGCTCGACCTCAGGATCGATCCCGCGCGCCGCTGGCTCTCCAACCATGGCAGCTACGAGCTGATCAACGACCGCGACACCCCCTTCGAGCGTTTCGCGCTCACCGGCGGCACCCACTGGCGGAAGGTGAGCTGGACGCTGAACGGCAAGCCGTACAAACCGGAGAACCACTCGGGCCTCTACGTCTTCACCCCGTCGGCCGCCCTGGCGCCGGGCGACCGCGTCCGCGTCGGCTTCCAGTTCGAGGGGACCTACCCGGCGGGGATCAGCAGCAACGGCGGTGGCAGCCAGGAGTTCATCCTGCCCTCGGGCGTGGTGCTGACCAGCTTCAGCCCGTCCTTCGCGCCGGTGGTGGGCTACATGGAAGAGATCGGGGTCAAGAAGGACGAGAACCAGTACGAGCCGCGCGTCTATCCCGACGATTTCTACAAGGGGAGGACCGACGCCGCCTTCGGATCGGCCCATCCGTTCACTACCCGGATCGCCATCACCGGACCCAAAGACTATGCCTTCAACTCGGTCGGCACCCGGGCCGACGAGCAGGTCCGGGGGGATCAGCGGACCGTGGTCTGGAAGAGCGATTATCCCGTCCGCTTCTTCAACGTGGTCGGCGGGCACTGGGCGGTGCGCCCTGGGCACGGCACCTCGATCTACTACTATCCGGGGCATACCTACAACGTCGCCGAGATGAGCGTCGCGCTCGACGCGGCGCGCCGCTGGTACTCCGAGTGGTTCCAGCCCTTCCCCTGGCGCGAGCTCAAGCTCTCCGAGTTCCCCAACCTGGCGAGCTACGCCCAGGGGTTCCCCACCAACATCAGCTTCTCGGAGGGGATCGGCTTCCTCACCAAGGGCGACGTCAAGACCGACGCCGTCTTCATCGTCACCGCCCACGAGAGCGCCCATCAGTGGTGGGGCAACCTGCTCACCCCTGGCAAGGGTCCGGGAGGCAACCTCCTCTCCGAAGGGATGGCCCACTTCTCGACCGTCCTGCTCACCGACCAGATCAAGGGACCGCAGGCCCGGATGGAGTTCCTCAAGCGGATCGAGGAGAGCTACGGCGACGCCCGCCGCGCCGACGCCGAGCGCCCCCTGGTGAAAGTGGACGGCTCGCACGACGGCGACACCACGGTCACCTACGACAAGGGGGGCTGGGTGTTCTGGATGATGTACCAGCAGCTCGGGCGGGAGCGCGATCTCGCCGGCCTGAAGAAGTTCATCGCCGACTGGGGGAACGGTCCGGACTACCCCGTGCTCCAGGACTTCACCGCCTCGATGCGCCCCTTCGCGCCCGACCCGGCGGCCTATGACGCCTTCGTGCAGCAGTGGTTCCATCAGGTCGTGGTCCCGGAGTACCAGCTGAGCGACGCCCGGGTGGTGGCGGCGCCCGGCGGGCACGGCTGGAAGGTGACCGCGCGGGTGAAGAACGCCGGCACCGGCACCATGGCCGTCGAGGTGGCGGCGGCGCGCGGCGACCGCTTCGTCAAGAACAAGCCGAATCCCCTCTACCATGACGCCCGCCAGACCGTGACCCTGGGAGCCGGTCAGGAGCGTACGGTCGAGATCCTCTGCGCCTTCCAGCCCGAAAGGGTGGTGGTCGATCCCGACGTCAAGGTGCTCCAGCTCCGCCGCAAGGCGGCGGTGGTAAAGCTGTAGGCCTGCCTTGAGTGCTCCCATCGTGAGCACCTGCCGCCAAGCCAGTGCGCGGAGAGCGGCTCGTTTTCACGCGGTTGTGACACTGGTATCAATAAGGGCTCATTTTTTGGCTTGGACCACGGGCGACCGGGACCGGACCGGCATCGCGGGACTCAAAAAGGAGAGGTTATGAAGCGGAGAATCGTACAGCGGGGGATGGTTGCACTGGCGATCGTTACGTCCTTGTCGTTCGCCGGAGCACGACCGGCCGCCGCCGCGAATCTGGGTTTCCTGGACCAGCTCAGCCATCTGTGGACGGCCGTCACCGGTCTCTCCACCCCCATCGCGCACCAGGCGAGCTCGCGCGCCCCGAAGCTTCCGGGCAAGAGCACTCCGCAGCCGAATCCCGGCGATCGTGGCTGGGGCATCGATCCCAATGGCAACACCATCTCCTCCACCCCGGGAGATCCGCTGGGCGGCAACTGAGCCAGTGAGCCGGGAGCCCGGATCGGGTCCTGGTATGAGAGAATCGTTGAACCCGCTGTATTGATGGCTGTAATGTTTTGAGGAGAGAAGGATGAGCGAACATCATCCACATCGCGAGACCCTGGAAGGCTTCCTGCTCAACCGCTTGCCGGCCGCCGAGGCGAAAGCCACGGTGAGCCACCTGCTGGGCGGTTGCGCGCGCTGCCAGGACGAGCTGTCGCCGCTCACCACGGCGATGTTCAACCCAGCAATTCTCAATCCGGACATCGCTCTGGAGGCTAGCCTCTCGGCGCAGGAGGAGGACGCGTACGACCGCGCCATCTCCGCCGCCTTCACCAAGGCTCTGGCCCGGGATCAGGCGCTGGCGGTCGAACGCGACAGCGCGGAGGAGAGGGTCGAGGAGATCCTGCGCGCCGTGCGCCGCTCGGAGACCCCGGTCCTGCCCGAGGGCGCGGTCTCCTGGGGTGTCTGCGAGCTCCTCCTGGAGAAGAGCCGCGA
>DATBAW010000015.1:0-6965 GCA_036271335.1 Thermoanaerobaculia bacterium | reverse complement strand
ATCATGATCCGATTCGTCCAGGGAGACATCCTACGAGCCGAGACCGAGGCTCTGGTCAATACCGTCAACTGTGTGGGCGTAATGGGTCGAGGCATCGCTCTCCAGTTCAAGAATCTCTTCCCTGCCAACTTCAAGGCCTATGAGGCCGCCTGCCAGAAGGGCGAGGTACGGCCCGGGCACATGCTGGTATTCGACACCGGCGAGCTCACCGCTCCACGGTACGTCATCAACTTTCCGACCAAACGCCACTGGCGAGGCAAGAGCCGGATCGAAGACGTTCAAGCCGGCTTGGCCGCTCTCGTGGAAGAGATCGAAGCGCTCAAGATCCGGTCGATCGCCATTCCGCCGTTGGGTAGCGGCCTGGGAGGGCTCGATTGGGCTGAGGTCCGGCCGCTCATCGAACGTGCCATGGCGGTACTTCCCGAGGTGGAGGTGCTGATCTTCGAACCCGGAGGGGTCCCGGATTCGCGTGCCAATCGATCGAGTGACGTACCGCGAATGACCGACGGTCGGGCGGCCCTGTTGGGGCTGATGAACCGCTATCTCGCCGCGCTCATGGACCCGTTCATCACGTTGCTGGAGGTCCACAAGCTGATGTACTTCCTCCAGGCCGCCGGACAGCCGTTGCGACTGCGGTATGTCAAGGCACCCCTCGGACCCTACGCGGAGAATCTGCGCCACGTCCTGCGCGAGATCGAGGGCCATTTCATCTCGGGCTACGCGGACGGAGGCGATGCACCCGGCAAGCAACTGACCCTGGTACCTGGTGCCCTACGGGATGCGGAAGCGTTCCTCGAGGCTCATCCAGCAACTCAGGAACGCTTCCAACGGGTGACCCGCCTCGTCGAGGGTTTCGAGACTCCGTTCGGCCTCGAGCTGCTCTCGACCACCCATTGGGTGATCACCCGAGAGCACGAGGAGGACTACGTGCGAGCCGTCCACGATTGGGGCCCGCGGAAACGTCAGTTCACGCCCACACAGATCGAGCTCGCGGAAGGGCGGTTGCGGTCTGAAGGCTGGTTGACCGGAACCTAATCCCTCCTGCCGGGACCCGCGCGCTCAACCCCCAACGCCGCCGTGGCCACGTCATGCACCGGCGTCTCGACGCCGGCCTCCCGTCCGAGCCGCGAGACCGCGCCGCTCAGGTCGTCCAATTCCGTCGGTCCGCCGGATTCGAGGTCGAGCAGGAAGCTCGGCTTCATGGCTTCAGGCAGGCCCTTGATCAGGTCGAGGATCTTCGACTCCACCGCGGCCGGCATTGCGATGCCCTGCGCCCGGGCGACCGCGATCACCTCGCCCAAGGCCCGGGCGATCAGGAGGTCGCCCAGCGGCGCCTCGCGGACCGGGCCGATCGGCGCGCGGGCCAGTCCGCAGGCGGCGGACATCGTGGTGATGAAGGCGAATTTGCGCCAGAGATCGACCGTGATCTCAGCCGAAGCCCGGGCTTCCGCGCCAGCCTCCCGAAAGGCCGCGGCGATCCGATCAGTCCGCTCGGAGACGCCGCCCGCCAACTCCCCCACCACCACCCGCTGGAACGGACTGCGGCGTTCGACGATGCCCGGACCGATCCGCGCGGCGCTGATCTCCGTCAGGCCGCCGAGCACCTGACCCTTCGGGACGCCGCCGGCGATCAACCGGTCGGCCGCCTCCACGCCGTTGAGCAGCGGCAGGATCATCGCTCCCCGCTCCGCCAGCAGCCGCGCCGCCGGAGCGATCTCGGCGAGCGAGTAGTTCTTCACGGCGACCACCGCAAAGTCCAGGTCCCGCAGCCCGGCGGGATCGTCGGTCGCTTCGACCTTCACGGTGAACGGGCCTTCCGGCGTGCGAACCTCCAGCCCGCTCTTCCGCAAGGCTTCCAGGTGAGCTCCCCGGGCCAGCATCGCGACCCGATGTCCGGAGCGCGCCAGGATGCCTCCGTAGTACCCGCCGACGCCGCCCGCTCCCAGGATCGCGATGTTCATCGGGCTGTCCTCCTTCCGGCCGATCATAGCTCCTGGCGCACAAGGCTGGGGAGAGGCCATCGAACGCCTCTTGCTGAATTGATTGACGCGCATTCATCAGGTGTCATAAGATGAATATCGGTGACATAATGACGCTTCCGACTTGGAATCCTATACTTACGGGACCGGATGCGATCCGCGCCTCGGCCGCCGTCGACGCGATCGCCGAGGCGCTGGCCGGGTGGCCGCCGTTTCCTGAGGCCGATCCCTACGGCAGCTCCCTGGCGACCGGAGAGGCGGGCCTCGCGGTCTTCTTTTCCTATCTCGACGCGGCTCGTCCGGGCGCCGGCTATGCCGATCTCGGCGCCGACCGCCTGGACCGGGCCATCGACCAGATCTCCACGACGCTCCAGAGGATCGGGCTGTATCAGGGGTTCGTCAGCATCGCCTGGGCCGTCGAGCACCTGCGCGACCGCCAGGACCCGGACGATCCCAACGAGGAGATCGACAAGATCCTCCTGAAGCTGCTCGCCGCTCCCCCCTGGTACGTCGGCTACGATCTGACGAACGGGCTCGCGGGGCTCGGCGCCTATGCTCTCGAGCGGTGGCCCGGCCCCTCGGCGGCCGAGTGTCTCGCCCGGGTTTGCGAGCGGCTGGAAGAGATCGCCGTGCCTCAGGAGGTCGGCCTCGCATGGCCGACGTTGGAGTGGCACATGCAGCTCTGGGAGAAGGAGAGCTTCCCTGGAGGGATGCTGAACCTCGGCGTGGCGCACGGCCTTCCCGGGGTGCTCCCGGTGCTCGCTCAGGCCCTGGCCGTGGGGGCCGCTCCCGAGTCGGCGCGCCCGCTGCTGCGCGGCGCGGTGGAGTGGCTCCTCTCCGCCAAGCTCCCCGCCGGCGGGGACTCCGTTTTCCCCAACGCTCTGGGGCCGGGCGCGGAGCCGAAACCGGCGCGCTCCGCCTGGTGTTACGGCGATCCCGGCATCGCCGCGGCGCTCTGGATCGCCGCCCGCGCCGCCGGTGAGCCCGCCTGGGAGGCCGAGGCGCTCGACCTCGCCCGGATCGCGGCGCGGCGCCCACCGGAGACCACCGCGGTGCACGATGCCGGCCTTTGCCACGGCGCGGCCGGGCTCGGCCACCTGTACAACCGCCTCCATCAAGCGACCGGCGACCCCGAGCTGCTGGCGGCGGCGCGCGCCTGGATGGGGCGGGCCCTGGATTTCCGGCAGCCCGGGAAGGGGGTCGGCGGCTTCGTCTCCTGGGAGCCGGACGACACGGGGCGGTTCGACTGGCGCGACGATCCCACCCTGCTGACCGGCGCGGCCGGAGTGGCCCTCGCGCTGCTCGCCGCCACCACCGCCATCGAACCGGCCTGGGACCGCTTTCTGCTGCTGTCTCCGATCCGTGGGGATGCGCCGGGGCCGAGCCGCGCATGACGACGAGACCGGCCTGGTCGCCGATCCTCGATGGGGCGTTGGCCGTCCGGGCGGACGCCGCCATCACCGCCGTCGCCGCGGCGGTCAAGGGCACCTCCCTGCCACCCCGGCACACCGGCGCTCCTCTCGCCGCCGGCGAGGCCGGAATCGCCCTCTTCTATGCCTATCTCGACCGCGCCCGGCCGGGCGCCGGTCATGGCGAGACCGCCGAGGGGTGGCTCGACCGCGCCTTCGACGTCCTGGTCTCGTCGGCGCAGAGCCCCAGCCTGTTCGGCGGCTTCACCGGCGTGGCCTGGGTCGCCGAGCACCTCCGCGAGCCAGAGATGGAAGAGGACGCCGAGGCGGACGATCCCAACGCCGACATCGACGCCGCGTTGCTCCGTTACCTGCGCCAGACGCCCTGGCGGTATCACTACGACCTGACGGCCGGGCTCGTGGGCTATGCCGTCTACGCGCTCGAGCGGCTGCCGCGCCCATCCGCCGTCACCAGCCTGGAGCTGGTGGTCGAGCACCTGGCGGAGATCGCGCAAGCTCGCCCCGAGGGCCTCGCCTGGCATACCCCTCTGGAGCTCCTGCCGGAACCGAACCGCCCCTGGAATCCTCAGGGCAACGACAACCTCGGGATCGCCCATGGCACGCCCGGAGTCATCGCGGTGCTCGCCCGGATCTGTGCCGCCGGCATCGCCGTCGAACGGGTGCGCTCGTTGCTGGCCGGCGCGGTGCCGTGGCTGCTGGCCCAGAAGCTGCCCTCCGGCGGCCGCTCGGTCTTCCCCTACATGGTAGGGCGAGAGATTCCGCTCCGGCCTGCGCGTACCGCCTGGTGCTATGGCGATCCCGGGATCGCCCTGGCGCTCCTCGCGGCCGGCCGCGCGGCGGCGGAGCCCGAATGGGAGCGGGAAGCTCTGGCCCTGGCCCGGACGGTCGCGCAGCGCCCTCCCGAGGATTGCGGCGTGGACGACGCCGGGCTCTGCCATGGCGCGGCCGGCCTCGGCCACGTGCTCAACCGCCTCTATCAGGCGACCGGCGATCCCGAGATCCTCACCGCCGCCCGTGCCTGGTTCGAACGCGCTCTCGGCTTTTGGGAGCCCGGCCGGGGAATCGGCGGCTTCCTCACCTTCACCCCTCCCGAGGACGACTTCGAACGGCTCGAGTGGAACGAGGAGGCCGGTTTTCTCACCGGCTCGGCAGGGATCGCTCTGACTCTCCTCGCCGCGACCGGCACCGTCGACCCCGCCTGGGATCGCCTGCTGCTCCTCTCTCCCCTGCATGGCTGACTGGGCGCCGCTGGTCGAAGGGGAAGCCGCCGCGCAGGCTCTGGCGGCGGCGGCGGCCATCGGCCACGATCTCGCCGCTTTGGATTCGATGTCCGGGCTGAGCCTGAGCCGCGGCCACCCGGGTCTGGCGCTCTTCTTCGCCTATCTCGAGCGCGCTCTGGGCTCGGGCGACGCCGGCGAACGCGCTCGCCACCATCTCGACCGGGCGATCGACGAGCTGGCGGAGCCGCCGGCCGCCTCGCCCAGCCTCTATGCCGGCTTCACGGGCGTCGCCTGGGTGGCCGAGCACCTGGAGGCGGGGACCAGCCCGGACGCAGACGACGAGAACGACGAGATCGACGCGGCCCTCCTCGCCCTGCTGCGGCGCTCCCCCTGGCGGGGGGACTTCGACCTGCTGGGAGGGCTCGTGGGCTGGGGCATCTACGCTCTTGAACGCCTGCCGCGCCCCTCGGCCGCGGCGATCCTTCCGCTCGTCGTCGCGCGTCTCGCCGAGTGTGCCGAACCCGCGATCGCCGGCGTGGTCTGGCGCGAACCGCGGAACCCCTCGCACCCGCCGGATCCGGGGATGGCCCACGGTGCCGCAGGCGTGATCGCCCTGCTGGCCCGGATGCTCTCCGAGGGTGTGGCGAGCGCCCCCGAGGCCGGTTCCCTGCTCGCGGCCGCGGTCGACGGCGTCCTGGCCGGCCTCTCGCCGGCCGGCGAGGATCAGGAGGGCGATCTCGCCTGGTGCGCCGGAGACGCCGGGCTGTCCGTCGCCCTGCTCGCCGCCGGCCGTACCGGGGGGCGGAGCGACTGGGAGCGCGCCGGCCGCAGGCTCGCCGCCGCCGCGGCCGAGCGCTATCTCCAAGGTGCGGAGGGGTTCGATCCCGCTCTCTGCCACGGCACCGCCGGGCTGTCCCACCTGTTCCATCGCTTGTACCAGGAAACCAACGACCCCGCCCTCCTCGGCGCCGCCCACCGATGGCTGGAACGGACCCTCGCGTCGCGGCGGCCGGGCCAGGGGATCGGCGGCTTCCTCTGCCGCTGCAAGGTGGCCGACGGGCGGTTCGACTGGATCGCCGAGCCCGGCTTCCTCGGGGGAGCCGCCGGTGTCGGCCTCGCCCTGCTCGCCGCGGCGACACCGGTTGAACCGGGCTGGGATCGGCTGCTCCTGCTCTCGGGCTCGCCGGAGAAGCGGCGCTGACGACCTCCCATCGCGAAGCTGCTCGGCAAGATAAAGATAGTTTTCAGGCAAATATTGATATAGGCTATTCGTACTGCGGCCGCAGTAAACTTTCGTAAAAGGAGACCGCAATGCGTAAGAAGAACAGAAAGCTGGCCCTCAGCACCGAGACCCTCCGGACCCTCGAGGCACCTTCCCTGAAGGAGGTCGTCGGCGCCGGGACGGTCATCGACAGCGTCTGCACCATCGCCTGCACCGCCTGTACCGCCCCCTGTACGGCGTGCACCGCGAAGTGCACGGCCTGCGCCTGCTAGCGTCCGCGCCATGAAGCAAGCGCCTTGCCGTGCCCGCGGGCCGGCAAGGCGTCGCGGAGGTATGCTCGGGTCATGCGCCGGATCGCCCTGCTTCTGCTCCTCGGCGGAGTCGCCGCCGGCCTGGACTCCATCCTCTACCCCGGATATTCGCTGGCCGCTCCCCGGCCGGCTGTAATCGGACCCCCGTCGCGAGACAAGCCCATTGATACTGGGCTCTACGTCCTGTAGAACATCCCGTGCAGCGTCTCTTCTGAAGGGGATCTCATGAATTTTCGCGGATTCGCCTCCTCCCTCGTCCTGTTTCTCGGCCTCGCCTCCCTCGCCACCGCCGCGCCCGTGCCGTCGGAGGACTTCTCCGGTCTCCGCTGGCGCCTCGTCGGCCCCCTGCGCGGTGGCTGGGGGACGTGCGCGTCCGGCGTGCCGGGCCAGCCGGAGACGTTCTATTTCGGCGCCGCGGACGGCGGCGTCTTCAAGACCACCGACGCCGGGCGGACCTGGAGTCCCCTGTTCGAGCACGAGAAAGCGTCCTCGATCGGCGCCCTCGCCCTGGCGCCCAGCGATCCGAAGGTGATCTATGTCGGCACCGGCCAGGTCACCAGCCGCTGGGACCTCGCCGCCGGCGCCGGCGTCTTCCGCTCCGGCTACGGCGGCAAGACCTGGGAGGCCCGCGGACTCGCGGACAGCCGCCACATCGGCAGCCTCTGGGTCGATCCGCGCGACGCGAACGTGGTGCTCGTGGCCGCCCAGGGGCACTTCTTCGGACCCAACCCGGAGCGGGGAGTGTTCCGCAGCACGGATGGCGGCAAGCGCTGGGAGAAGGTGCTGTTCGTGAACGACGACAC
>DATBAW010000014.1:0-23418 GCA_036271335.1 Thermoanaerobaculia bacterium | reverse complement strand
GAAAAACGTACCTCCTTGGACTTTGGATTCAGGCTCTCGGAGCCTGTTGGGCCCCCACGGCCGTGGGAGCGCGAGCTCTTCTTAACTCATTGAGAACTCGGGCCGCCGAGTATAGGGCGCGGGGAGAGGGGTGTCAATGCGCGCCGGATCTCCCCCCGCACCTCCTCGTCCCCCTCGGAGGCGAGGGCCGTTTCGAGAGCTTCCTGAGCCTCGTCCCCGCCGATCCGCCCCAAGGCCCAGGCCGCGTGGCCGCGCACCAGGGGAGCCCCCTCCCGCAGCGCCGCCGCCAGCGGCTCGACGTAACGGGGCTCGCGCCGATTCCCCATCGCCACCGCGGCGTTGCGCTGCAATCCCTCCAGCTTGGCCCGCTTCATCGGGCTCCCCCGGAAGCGTTCGACGTACTCCTCGCGGGGCAGGCCCAGCAGCCGCGCCAGCGTCAGCTCGCCCCGCTCGGGAGGCAACTCCATCTCCGGATGGATGGCCGGCGCCGCCCCGGCGTTCCAGGGGCAGACCTCCTGGCAGACGTCGCAGCCGAACACCCACCCCCCCACCATCCGCCGCGCCTCGTCCGGCAGTGCCCCCCGGTGCTCGATCGTCCAGTAGGAGATGCACCGGTTGCTGTCCAGCCGGTAGGGCTCGGCGAGCGCGCCGGTCGGGCAGGCGTCCAGGCAGCGGGTGCAGCTCCCGCAGAGATCCTCGACGGGCTGGAGGGGACCGGGATCGAGGTCGAGGCTCAGGAAAAGCTCGCCGAGGAGGAACCAGGAACCCCCTTGGCGGTGGAGCAGCATCGTGTTCTTTCCCGCCACCCCCAGGCCGGACCGCGCCGCCAGCTCCCTTTCGAGGACCGGCCCGGTATCCACATAGCGCCGGGTCTCGCAGCCGGGAAACTCAGCACGGACCCGTTCTTCGAGGGCCTTGAGCCGGTCGCCCAGGACGTCGTGATAATCCTTGCCCCGAGCATAACGGGCCACCCGGCGCCAGAGGTCCCCGGAGGGCTCCGGCTGCCGCGCGCCGTCCTCTTTATGAAGCGGGTGGTACTGGAGCGCCACGCAGAGGACGCTGCGGGCCCCGGGGAAGATCTGCGAGGGATCGAGCCGCGCCTCGATCCGCCGCCCCAGGTACTCCATCCCTGCCTGATCCCCGCGATCGAGCCAGCGCACCAGGGCCTCCCCATGCTCCAGCGGCTCCAGCCGAGCCACCCCGGCGCGGTCGAAGCCGGCCTCCAGGGCCCAGGACTTTATGAGGTCAGCCGGAAGGTCGGCGGTGGCGCGGGAGTCCATGGGCGCAAGGATAACGTCCACCCGGGTGGGACGCTTGCCAGACCCGCCCATCCCCCGAGACAATGGCCGGCCATGGCCGACGCAAGCACCCCCGACCTCGACTGGAAAGAGATTGACACCCGCCTGGGCGGGATCGAGCCGGCGATCGCCCGCGAGGTGTTCCTCGACGTCCTGGCCGACGAAATCTCCCCCGTTATCGGCCTCTCCCGCCTCCTCCTCGCGATGGGCGGCGCGGGTGAGACCGAGGAGCTCCTCGCCTCGGTGGCACGGCAGTGGGGGCGTCCGCTCCACCCCCGGCTGCGGGAGATGGCCGTCCTCTTCCACGACCACCGGGAGGGGTGCGAGCGGGTGGCGGAGATGCTGCGCGAGCACCCCGACCTTTCTCTATCGGGCCCTCCCGAGGAGGTCGTCGCCACCTTCCGGCGCTTCTTCGACCGCTCGGTCGCGCGCAACGAGGAGGCCAGCGTCGCCGCCTACTCGCTCGGGGACTCCGCGATCCTCGCCCGGACCGCCGCCGAGGTCGTCGACCAGTTCAAGGACTGGGGGTTGCTCGGGCCAGAGCGGACGACGCTGGAGATCGGCTCCGGCATCGGCCGCATGCAGGCGGCCCTCTCCCCGCACGTCGCCGAGGCCTGGGGGATCGACATCTCGCCGAAGATGGTCGAGGTCTCCCGCCGCCGCTGCGCCGGGCTCCCCAACGTCTCCTTCGCGGTCACCTCGGGGAAGGACCTGGCGGAATTCGAGGCCGAGCGCTTCGACCTCGTCTACGCGGTCGACTCCTTCCCCTATGTCCATCAGGCCGGGGCGGCGGTCGTCGAGACCCACTTCCACGAGGCCGCGCGGGTGCTCCGCGACGGCGGCGAGTTCGTCATCCTCCACTTCTCCTATCGGGACAGCACCGCCGTCGACCGCGCCGAGGTCCGCAAATTCAGCCGGGCCGCCGGCTTCACCGTCGTCATGAACGGCGCGCAGCCGTTCAAGATCTGGGACGGGATCGCGTTCCGGATGCGGAAGGGCTGAATGTGCCCTCTTCGTGTAGAACGTGACCTCAGGAGGTCGATGCAATGAAGGCTCAGAAGACAGTCGGCATTCGCAAGTTCAAGGAGCAACTGAGTGGTCACATCAAGGAGGTCAAGAACGGAGCGACCCTGGTGATCACGGAGAGGGGAAAACCCGTCGCAAGACTCCTCCCCGTGTCTCCGGCTGAGACTTCAATCGAAGCGAGGCTCCATGAGCTCGTCGATGCGGGAGTCATCGCCTGGCGCGGCCGCAAGCTCTCGGCCTCGGTCCCCACGGTTCCGGTTCGAGGGACCAAGACCGTCGCGGAGATGCTGGTCGAGGACCGGGATTGATCTGCTACCTGGATTCGAGCGCCTTCGTCAAACGCTACCTCGAGGAGCCCGGAGGGATTCAGGTTCGGCAACTCATCGCTGATGCGGAAGCGCTCGGAAGCGTCGACATCACCCGCGTCGAGGTCGTCGCTGCCCTGGGGAAGGCGGTCCGACTCGGCGCCATCACTCTCGAGCATGGCGAGGCGTCCCGTCGATTCTTCCAAACCGAGTGGCGCGATCTTTCGCGGGTCGAAATCACGGACCATGTCCTCGAACGAGCTGCCGATCTTGCCTGGAGTCATGGGCTGCGAGGATACGACTCCGTTCAGCTCGCCGCGGCGATGATCTGGCAGGACAGGCTCGGCTTCTCTGTGACCTTGGCGGCATTCGACGTGAAGCTTTGGGAGGCGGCGGCCCGTGTCGGGCTCGAGGTCTATCCTGCCAAGACTTCTCGAATCCTGGAAAGGCTGAACCGCGCCTCTGGTAAGCTCCCTCCGCACCGTGTTCCACCGCGCCGCGATTTTTGATTTCGAGAGGAGAATTCCGAATGTCCGACTGGGTCGAAGAGGGCGAGACCGCCCCGGATTTCACCCTGGCCGCCGATGACGGGCGGCAGGTCAAGCTGTCCGATCTCCGCGGCAAGCCCGTGGTGCTCTATTTTTATCCGAAGGACGATACGCCGGGGTGTACCCGGGAGGCGTGCGCGTTCCGCGACCGTACCCCGGAGCTCCAGGCCAAGGGGGCCGTGGTGCTCGGGGTCTCCCCCGACGACGTGGCGAGCCACGGCAAGTTCCGCGACAAGTACAGCCTCAACTTCCCCCTCCTCGCCGACGCCGGCCATCAGGTGGCCGAGCGCTACGGCGCCTGGCGGGAGAAGACCAATTACGGCAAGACCTCGATGGGCATCCAGCGCTCCACCTTCGTGATCGACGCCGAGGGGAAGGTGCGCAAGGTCTGGAAGAAGGTCAACGTGGACGGCCACGATCAGCAGGTGCTCGAAGCCCTGGGCGGGCTGTAGGCGGAGAATAGCCGCTCCGCCGGCCGTAGGGGCGCAGCATGCTGCGCCCTTCATGGCCTACGGACCCGGTGATGCCGCGCTCTTCATGGCGTCGCTCACGGACCGGGCGCAGCATGCTGCGCCCCTACGGCCGGGCTTGCCGGGATCTCCTCCCTTCTTCCCCGCCCCGCCATCGGGTAGACTACGCGCGTTTTTCCAGGCTCCTTGCACGGGAGCCGCGGACATCACCAGATTCGGACCCCTCTCCAGGGTTCCTCCCCGACAGAAAGGGATTGATTTCGATGGATTTCTTCCAGCAGATGGTGGAGATGGGTCACGAGCGGGTGCTCTTCTGCTCCAACCCGGAGGTCGGCCTGCAGGCCATCATTGCCGTTCATTCGACCATCCTCGGCCCGGGCCTCGGCGGCTGCCGGATGTGGCCCTACGCCAGCACCGAGGAGGCGATGACCGACGTCCTCCGCCTCTCCAGAGGGATGACCTACAAGGCCGCAGCGGCCGGCCTCAACCTCGGCGGCGGCAAGGCGGTGATCATCGCCGACGCGAAAAAGGACAAGACCGAGGAGCTGCTCCGCGCCTTCGGCCGCTACGTCGAGTCGCTCAACGGCCTCTACATCACCGCCGAGGACGTCGGCACCAGCACCGAGGACATGGAGGTCGTCCACCACGAGACCCGCTGGGTCACCGGCCTGTCGCCGGAGCTGGGCGGCGGCGGCGACCCTTCGCCGGTGACCGCCTTCGGCACCCTGCAGGGGATCAAGGCCGCCGTCGAGCACCTGGGCCACGATTCGCTGAAAGGGCGCTCGGTCGCCGTCCAGGGGCTCGGCAGCGTCGGCTACAACCTGGCGCGCTTCCTGCGCGACGAGGGGGCCAAGGTCTTCGGCACCGACATCGACCCGCAGACGAACACGCGGGCGCACGACGAGCTCGGCGTCGAGATCGTCCCGCTCAACGAGATCCTGGAGGTCGAGTGCGACGTGGTGGCGCCCTGCGCCCTCGGCGCCATCATCAACGACGACTCGATCCCCAAGCTCCGCTGCCGGGTCGTGGCCGGCGCCGCCAACAACCAGCTCAAGGAGGACCGCCACGGCCAGGAGCTGCACGACCGCGGGATCCTCTACGCGCCGGACTACGTGATCAACGCCGGCGGCCTGATCAACGTCTACAACGAGCTGGTCGGCTACAACCGCGAGGTCGCGATGCGGATGGCCCGCGGCATCTTCGGCAACATGGCGCGCCTGTTCCAGATCTCCCGCGCGCAGTCGATCCCCACCTACCTCGCGGCCGACCGGCTGGCCGAGGAGCGCATCGCCCGGGTGAAGAGCCTCGGCGGCCAGCACTGGGTGCGGACGGTCCGGAGGCGCGCGGCCGAGCTCTAGCCTGTATCCTGTAGGGCGGCCCTCTGTGGCCGCCCTGGCGCGGAAAACAGGGCGGCCACATCGGGCCGCCCCTACAGCTCCCCCCCGGAGGGACACCATGAACGCTCGCTCCTGTCTACGCTCCGTGACGGCCGTCCTGGCGCTCGCCCTGGGAGCGCTTCCGGCAATCGCCGCGCCGCCGATCTGCGACGGCTCGACGGCCCTCACCCTGATCGGCATGGACACCTCCACCGGCCGTACCCTGTTCTCCATTCCGCCCCTCCGCGACGATCAGCCGAGCTGGATCGTCGAGCTGTCGGGCGACGGCCGCGAGGCCCACGCCTGGCCGGATGACGCCAAGGGGCGTTATGGCGGCTCGGTGGGGCCGGGACCGGTGCTGGCGGCCCAGCCCTGCGGCCCCTCCTGCGTCCAGCCGGTGCGCTGGAACGCCGGCGCGTGGGAACCGGTGGGCGAGTCGCTCTCGGCGCCCACCGCCTCGTCGGCGGACCCCACCTACGATCAGAGTGGCGCGCCCTGGTTCCTGATGCACGGCGTGAGCGGCACGGCGGGGCAGGAGATGGCGTGGGCGTTCCGTTACGAGGGGCGGGAGTGGAAGAGCCGTGGCTCGATGGTAGTCGCAGCCGTGGGCCAGCCGTCGGCGCTCCCCGCTCCCCAGCGCAAGGACGGCGTGCTCACCGGCACCGGCCTCTTCTCGGCTTCCGGCGAGCCGCAAGCCTGGGTCTCCGGCCTGCCGGGGATCACTACCGAGCGGCGAGGGCAGCTCATCGCCCTCACCGGCACCTCGGCCGCCTACGTCTCCGGCGACGGCGTGGTCTATCTTTCGGACGACTCGGGGAAGAAATGGCGCCGCTCGACCTGGACCCCCTGGGGCGCGCCGGGGGGCTCGCCCGAGACCGTCGGTATCTGGCGGCAGGGGCAGGACTACTGGGTGGATTTCCCGTTCGGCGACCACCGCGGGTCTCTCCGGCTGGTCTGGTTCGACCGCCGCGTCGCTTCGGAAGAGAAGATCGTCCTCACCCGTCTCTCGCCGAGCGGCGACTGGATCAAGCTGACCGAGCTCCCCAGCGAGGTGAAGACGAAGAACGGCGAGCACCTGGCGGTCACCCAGATCCTCGTGCCCAAGGGGGAGGACTGGATCCTGCTCACCGGCTGCGCCGCGACCGCCGACGGCTCGGGGCTGGTGCTGCGGGTCTTCGACGGCAAGAGCGTGTCCGACGCCCGTTTCGTGCCGATGCAGACGGGGGCGCCGGCGGCGAAATAGGCTCCGGCCACGCGGGGAGCCCTCTGGGCCCACGTCCGGGCCCGCTGCCCCCCCTGCCAGGTCCGCCGCCCCGACGGCCCGGACCGTCGGGTCCCGGCGCCAGCTCGTGAGATCCAGGCCCAGGCCAGCCGGCCCAGCCCCCTGGGACCGGCCGGCCCCGAGGCGATCCCGCAAGCCCCACGCCGTGGGCCGCCGGGCCCACCTCCGGGAGCACCGGACCCAGAAGCGGGAGCAACGGGCCCGGACGTGGGCGCAAAGGCCGAATCCGGCCGTTCAGCGGCAGATCGAGGTGGTTCCCTGGGCCGTCTCCGACGCCCACCGGGTCACTGCGGAGGCCCAGGCGCCACTCCCGGGGGCTCTCTCCTCTCCACCGTCGCCGGATCCGGATCCACGCCCGGCCGGGCGCCATAGACCCGCGTCCAGTCCTCGCTCTCGGGATCGAAGAGAGCGACCTCCTGGTAGCTCTTCTGGAACCACCCCCGGCGGACGATCTTGCGCATCCCCACCATCAGGCCGGGGCGGGTGACCACGTAGCGGGTGGGCTTGGCGAGAAATGCGCCGGCCGGGTCTCCTGCGATCGAGAAGGGGATCGAGCGCGGCGTGACCAACCCCTGGAGGTCCTCCACTCGCCGCTGGCTGAAATAGGCCAGGGTGCCGACCTCCATCGCGGCAATGGCGTCCTGGGGCTTTGCATCGTGGCGAATCCAGAGCCCGGCGGCGCGGTACCCCTCGAAATGGACCGGCTGGCCGGCACCCCGGAGCCAAGCCAGCCCATGGGAGCCGATGGAAAGGACGGCCGGAGCGAGGAGGAGGACGGCCAGCAGGGCGCCGGCCCAGGGAGCCAGCCGCCGGCCTTCCAGGGCCGCGGCCGCCGTCCTCCCCGCCGCGCCGGCGGCGAACGCCACGCCGGCCAGCAGGGCGATCACGATCGGCAGGACGTACCAGGGCGCGAAGTTCACGCCCAGCAGCGGATAGGCGAGGGTCAGGGTGGCGGCCTGGAGCACCAGCAGGCGTCCCGGCCGGCCTCCCCACTTGAAGAGCGGCCACTGCCCCGCCACGCCGAGGATCGCGGTCCAGGAAAGGGCGGTACCGAGGTGCCGCCGCAGGAGCCCGAGCGAAGCGGGCCAGAAGAGAAGGCCGGCGGTGCCCGCGGAACCCAGCGCCTCGGCCTGCTTCGCCCGCCAGGAGTTCGGCAGGATGCCGCCGAAATAGATCCACGCCAGGAGGGCCCCCACCGCCAGGACGACGGCGGCCGCGACGCCGAACCACCGGGGAAGCCGCCGCCGCTCGCGCCAGAGCAGGAGCCCGAGCACTCCCACCGCCAGGCCGGCGTCCGGCCGGCACCAGACCGCGAAGCCCGCGATCACTCCGGAGAGCAAGGGGCGATCCTCGCCCCAGCGCGCCGCCAGCAGCAGGAGGAAGACCACGACCGGACCCTCCGCGCCATGACAGGCCCAGAGGAAGGTATTGGTGAGCAGCAGGGTGCCGCCGATCCAGGCTTCCGGCCGCCGGCCGCCGGCTTCCGCCTCGGCCAGGAGCAGCAAAGCGATCCCGGCCAGCGCGAGGCCGGTCGAGAGCGTCCCCAGCCAGTGGATCGGGATGCGAGTCAGGAGGTGGCCGGCGGCCAGCAGGAGCGCCAGGCCGGGGGCGGTGGTGCCGAACACCCGCTCACCGGGATTGAAGACGAGGCCGTTCCCCTGGGCCAGATTCTGGGCGTAGCGGTAGGTGATGAAGAAGTCGTCGAGGCTCTTGCCCGCCAGCCGCCAGGAGATGAGGACGGCGATCGCCAGCCAGAGCAGGGCGGCCACCAGGAACGCGGCGCCCCGTCCGGCGCGGCTCTTCAAGCCCCACGGTCCTCGATCCGGCTCGCCATGCGCTCCACCACGTCGTCGATCGTGAGCTCGGAGGAATCGATGAAGGTGTAGGAGCCGTCGCGGGTCAGGGGGGAGTCGGTGCGGGTGCTGTCTCGCAGGTCGCGGCGCCCCATCTCGGCGACCACCTGATCGTAGGTGACGTCGCGGCCGGCGGCGGAAAGCTCGTCGAAGCGGCGCTGGAAGCGGATGTCGGAGCGGGCGTCGAGGTAGAACTTGTAGGGGGTGTCGGGGAAGACCCGGGTGCCGATGTCGCGCCCTTCGAGCACGGCGCCGAAGCTCTCGGCGGCCTCGCGCTGGAGGCGGACCAGGCGCTGCCGCACCTCGGGGTAGGCGGAGATCGCCGACGTAGCCTCCCCCACCTCCGGGGTGCGGATGCGCGACTCGACCGGCTCGCCGTCGAGGAGGACCTCGAAGCCGCCGTCGTCCCGGCGCCCTAGTCTCACGTCGGCGGCGGCGGCGGCGGCGATCACGTCGTCCCGATCGAGAGGATCGACGCCGCTCTCCAGCACCTTCAGGCCGATCGCCCGGTACATGGCGCCCGTATCGAGGAAGGGGACGCCGAGGCGTTGGGCGAGCCGCCGAGCCGCCGTGCTCTTGCCGACGCCGGACGGACCGTCGAGAGCCACGATCAAGGGTGGAGCTCCAGCGGTCACCGCCGCCCCTTGCGCGGTCCGGAGGAAGAGCCGCTGGAGCGCGGCGCGGCGGATTTCCTCGGGCGAGGCTTCGCGGCCGAGGGACGCTTGGCGGCGCCAGCCTTGGAGGCCGGAGGCTGGGCCACCTTCGCTCCTGCCGCCTTGGGCTTCCTGGCGCCGGCCCGCACCGGCGTGACGGCCGGCCGGGCTGGACGCGCAGGACGCTTCGGCGTCTCCGTCCGCGTTTCCTCCTTCGCCCCGCCAGCCCGCTTCCGGGCCGGCTTCCGCTCGGCCGGCTCGCGGGCGGACTTCATCAGCTTGCGGACCTCCTCCTCGCTGAGCTCGCGCAGGGCGCCGACCGGCAGCTTGGCATCCCGCAACGGGCCGATCGCGACGCGGCGGAGCTTGCCGACGGGATGGCCGATCTGGAAGAACATCTCGCGGATCTGGCGCGTGCGCCCCTCGGTGATCTCCACCACCCACCAGGAGTTGTCGCTCTCGGCTTCCCCCTTGGGACGGGCCGCCGGCCGGTAGCCGCGGGGGTTGATCTTCGCCGGCGCGGTGCGCCTCCCCTCCAGCATGACGCCGTTGCGCAGGCGGTCGAGCTGGGCCTCGGTGGGCGTCCCCTTGACCTTGACCTCGTAGGTCTTGGTGCTGCCGTAGCGGGGGTGGGCGATGCGCTGCGCGAAATCGCCGTCGTCGGTCAGCAGGAGGAGCCCTTCGGTGTTGTAGTCGAGACGCCCGACGGGCACCAGCGCCTTGCGCATCGCCGGCGGGATGAAGTCGAGGACGGTCTTTCGCCCCTCGGGATCGGCGAGCGTGGACATCACTTTCTTAGGCTTGTTGAGGAGGAGGTAACGGTGGTCGTGCGCGGCGGTGGGCTGCACCCGCTTGCCGTCGACCTTGATCGAGTCCCGCTCGGGATCGACCTTGTCGCCCAGCCCGGCCACTTGGCCGTTGACGGTGACGTGCCCCTGCTCGATCAGCTCCTCGGCCTTGCGGCGGGAGGCGATGCCGGCGCGGGCCAGCATCTTCTGCAGGCGCTCTTCGCTCATGGCGTCTCCTCGTCTTCCTGCCGCTCTTCCAAGTCGGCGATCTCGCGCAGGATGCGTTCCTCGCGGTCTTCTCCCCGGGGCTCGGGCTCGTCCATCCGCGGCGGCAGGCCCGCCATCTCGGCGAGGCCGGCCACGGCACTGGCGTCGCCGGAGCCGAAGGTCTCCTCGAACTCTTCGAGCGGCGGCAGGTCCTTCAGACTGTTGAGGCCGAAGTGGACCAGGAACTCCCGCGTGGTGCCGTAGAGGAAGGGCTTGCCCACGACCTCCTTGCGGCCGACGATGCGCACCAGGCGCCGTTCGAGCAGGGTCTTGAGGACGCCCGAGGCGCTGACTCCGCGCAGCTCCTGGATTTCGGGACCGGTCATCGGCTGCCGGTAGGCGATGATCGCAAGCGTCTCGAGCGCCGCCATCGACAGCTTGTTGCCGCTGGCGACGTCGAAGAAGCGGCGGAGCCAGCCCACCACCTCCGGCCGGGTCGCCAGGCGCACGCCGCCGGCCACGTCCTCCACCAGGACGCCGCGCCCCTCGCCCGTATAGCGCGCCAGCACCGCCTCCAGCGCCTCGGCCGCCGCCTCGCGCTCGTCCTCCACGAACAGCTCCATCAGCTTGGTCCGCGGCACCGGCTCGGAGGAGACGAAGAGGATCGCCTCCAGGACCGCCTCCATCTCCTCCCGTTCGGTCGGGGTCCGCTCGGCCCGCGCCCGCCGCTCCCGGGCCGGCTCCGCCTCGGGCGGCTCCGGCTGCTCCGCCTCGGGTTGGTCCGGCTGATCCGCTTCGGGCTGCTCCGGTTCCGGCTTCTCGATTTCGGGCTGCTCGGTCTCCGGCCGATCGATCTCGGGCTGCTCGTCGCTCATGAGCCGATCGCCTCCCGGTCGAGATCCCCCAGCTCGCGCGTGGTGCGGTAGAGCAGGACGTCGCCGCTCTCGGTCTGGTGGACGCGCACGAGGTTGAGCCGCGCCAGCTCCAGCACGGCGAGGAAGGTGGCGATCGCCTCCGCCCGGCAGGTGCGCTCGCGCAGGTCGGCGATCAGGTCGTAGGGGTGGCCGGCGTCCAGGATGCTCATCAGGCGGTCGAACTGCCCGCGCACGGAAAATTCCTCGAGCGAGAGCTGGAGCGGTGGCGGGTGCTCGCGGTCATAGCGGACGAGGGCGGTCTTGAGCGCGCCGAGGAGGTCGAACAGCGAGACCTCGCCGAGGTCGATCGTCGCGTCCTCCTCCTCGGGGAGGGTGGGGAGCGGCTGCGGCCGGCGGGTCCAGATCCCCATCCGCGTACGGTCGACCTCGGCGAAGGACTGGGCGATCTCCTTGAGCCGCCGGTACTCCAGTAGGCGGTCGACCAACTCCTGCCGCGGGTCCTCTTCCGGCTCCCCTTCCGCCCGCGGCGTGCGCGGCAGCAGCATCTTGGACTTGATGTGGATCAGCACCGCCGCCTCGTAGATGTACTCGCCGGCGACGTCGAGGTTGAGCTCCTCCATCAGCTGCATGTAGGCGTGGAACTGGTCGCAGATGGTCGCCACCGGGATGTCCGTGATCTCCACCCGGTTGAGCTTGATCAGATGGAGCAGGAGGTCGAGCGGGCCGTCGAAGATCGGCAGGTGGACCTGCCAGGCCTCGGGGAGCAGGGCCGCCGCGCTCTCCTCGGCGGCGGCCTCCGCCGACTCCTCGGCGGCCGCGCGCCCCTTGCGGCGGCGGCGCGGCTTGGCCGGCTCGGAAGCAGGAGCCTCCGATTCCGCCGAGATCTCTTCCGGAAGGTCCGGCTGATCGGTTTCGTCGCTCATCCCAGGGCGACCTTCCGGTAGTCGAGGCCCATCGCCGACCGCACGGCGTCCATGGTCTCGGCGGTGCGTTCGCGGGCCTTGCGCGAGCCTTCGACGAGAATGTCGTAGACGGTGTCGCGGTCGCGCACCAGCTCCTCGCGGCGGCGGCGGATCGGCTCCAGGTAGTCGATCAGGATCTGCGCCAGCAGCTTCTTGTCGTCGACGCAGCCGATCTGGGCCGCCCGGCATTTGACGGCGACCTCCTCCTGGATCTCCGGCGGCGAGAGCAGCTTGTGGAACTCGTAGAGGTTGCAGACCTCGGGGCGCCCCGGATCGCTCCGCTTCACCCGCTCGGGATCGGTGAACATCTGCTTGCACTTCTGCTGGATCACCTCGGGCGGATCGGAGAGGTTGATGGCGTTGCCATAGGACTTCGACATCTTCCGCCCGTCGATCCCCGGCACCTTGGCGGCGGGGGTGAACAGGGCCTGCGGCTCGGGGAAGACCTCCGCCTTGTAGAGGTAGTTGAAGCGGCGCACGATCTCGCGGCTGATCTCCAGGTGGCTCGCCTGGTCCTCCCCCACCGGCACGAAGTGGGCGCGGTAGATCGCGATGTCCACGGTCTGGAGCACCGGGTAGCCGAGGAAGCCGTAGGTCGAGAGATCGCGGTTCTCGATCTGCTGGATCTGCTCCTTGTAGGTCGGCACCCGCTCCAGCCAGCCGAGCGGCGTGAGCATCGACATCAGCAGGTGGAGCTCGGCGTGGTCGGGCACCATCGACTGGATGAAGATCGTCGAGCGCTCGGGATCGAGACCGGCGGCGATCCAGTCGATCACCATCTCGATCGTGTTCTGCGCGATCTCGGACGGATCGGCGTAGTCGCTGGTCAGGGCATGCCAGTCCGCCGCGAAGTAGTAGCAGCGGTAGCGGTCCTGCAGCTCGACCCAGTTCTTGAGGGCACCGAAGTAGTTCCCCAGGTGGATCTTGCCCGTCGAGCGCATCCCCGAGAGCACGATTTTCTGTTCCGTCAAGCGTCTCTCCTCAAAGCGTCTCTCCTCAGCGTCAGATCCAAAACGTCAGGCTCCAGCCGGAACGGCGGTCGCCGGCGGCGCGGCCAGACGCCCGTCCACGTCCACGAGCAGGCGCTCGTTGATGGCGAGCCCCCGCACCTCGATCCAGAGCGCGGCCGCCTGGACGACGATCGCGGCCCAGGCCAGGGTGTGGTGCATCCAGGGCGCGGCGGCGTTGGCGGCGACGGCGCCGCCCAGGAGGAAGGTGGCGATCACCAGCAGGGCGGCCAGGACGATGGCGGGATAGGAGGTCCGCCGCAGGCGACGGGACGCCGCCAGCAGGGCCGGGTCGAAGCCGCCTTCCCGCACGGCGTCGCGGATCACCTTGCCGGTTCCGAGCAGGTACAGCAGGATCCAGGAGTGGGAGAACACCACCATCGCGCTCGCCGCCAGCGCCGCGATGACGTGCCTCGGCATGCCGGGATCGGAGGGCGAGCTCAGCCCGTAGCCGAGCACGGCCGCGACCACGACGCCGACCGTGGCCAGAACGCCGACGATCAACAGGGAACGTCCCATCATTCCACTCCCTCCTTGACTCCACTCCGTTCGACCGCCGCGCGCCAGCTCGCCGCCGCCAGGGACGGACGATAGCGCTCGTCGATCCGCCTGCGTCCCGCCTCGCCGCGGCGCTGGGCCGCCGGGGGATCCGCGAGGACCTCCGCCAGCGCGCGGGCGAGAGCGGCCGGGTCTTCCGGCGGCACCAGCCAGCCGGTCTCGCCGCCGACCACCACCTCGGGGATGCCGCTCACCGCGCTGGCGACGACCGGCACTCCCCCTTCCATCGCTTCCAGCACCACCAGCGGCATCCCCTCATAGATCGAAGGGACCACCAGAGCCGCCGCTCCCGCCAGCAGGCCGCGCACTCGCGCGGCGTCGCAGGTGCCGAGGAAGGAGACGGCGGCGCCGAGCCCCAGCTCGATCGCCTTCCGCTTCAAGGCACCCCGGTGCTCGCCGTCGCCGGCGATCTTCAGGGTCGCCCCGGGTGCCGTCTCCCGCAGCTCGCGCAGGGCCTTCAGCAGCACCTCCACCCCCTTGCGGATGCGCAGGCGGCCGACGAACAGGAGATAGCCGGCTTCGTCCGCCCTCCTGTCGGCGGGCGGTAGGCTCAGCCCTCCCGTGACGTTGGGGATCACCTCGACCGTCCCGGCGCGGTAATCGCGGCGGAGCTCGGCGGCGGTGGCCGCGCTGGGCGCCAGCACCAGGTCGGCCGCGCGGACGGTGAGCAGCCCGAGCAGGATCTGGAACGGCGCCTTGAACCAGCGAAAGCGGGTCTCGACGCTCCCCGGCCGGCCCAGGATCTCTCCGTCCGGTGCGACCAGCGGCCGCACCGCCCGCAGCTCCTCGACGTAGCTCACCTGGAGCAGGGCCGTCAGCAGCGGGCGCGGCGCCAGCGAGCCGCGCATCGCCAGGACCAGCAGAGCCGCCAGCGCGCCGTCCGACTCGTGCACCTGCACCACATGGGGACGGAAGCGGCGGAGCGCCGCCCAGGCCGCCGGAACGATCGTCAACGGAAAGAGCACCTTCGGCCCCGCGGCCCCACCCGGGCCGCGCCCCAGCACCTCCACCTCGTCCCCCATCACCCGCAGGCCGGCCGCCAACTGTAGCACCTGTTCACCGACGCCGGAAACGTCCCGCGGCGGCAGGGTGTTGGCGATCAGGAGGACGCGCATGTCAGGTTCTTGCCCCGCAAGGGGCAACGGCATGTAGCCTGGGGCGCAAGCCCCAGGAAGGTGAGGCCGGATTGGATTCCAGAGCCCCGGAGGGGCGACAGGAAATCAATGATCCGAGGAAAGCGGCCGTCGCCCCTCCGGGGCTCTGGATCGGTTGGGGTGCACCGGCCACCTGGGGCTTACGCCCCAGGCTACATGCCGTTGCCCCTTGCGGGGCAAGAAAAGACCTCATGCTTGGCCGCTCCGTGGCCCTGCCACCCTCTCCAGCTCCCGTAACGCCGTCGCATCCAGCTTCCCGAGCAGCTCCCGGGCGTCGTCGCGCGCCCGCACCAGCCACTCCCAGTCCGCGGGGAGCCGCGCCACCTTCAACGCCGGCAGCCCGGCCTGGCGGGTGCCCAGGAGGTCTCCGGGGCCGCGCAGGGCGAGGTCGCGCTCGGCGATCTCGAAGCCGTCGGCCAGGGTGGCGAAGACGTCGAGACGCTCGCGCGCCGTGGCCGCCAGCCGGTCGTGGATCGCCACGCAGGTGGAGCTGCCGACGCCCCGTCCGATCCGGCCGCGGAGCTGGTGGAGCTGGGCGAGGCCGAAGCGCTCGGCGCTCTCGATCACCATCCAGGTCGCGCCGGGCACGTCGAGCCCGACCTCGATCACCGTCGTCGCCACCAGCGCCCGCGCCTCGCCGGCCGCGAAGGCGCGCAGCGCCCGCTCGCGCTCGGCGGCGGGCATCCGGCCATGGACGACGGCGACGGCGAATCCGGTGAGCGCCTCGCGCACCCTCTCCTCCACCTCAGCGAGCGAGGCGGCGCCGCGGGCGCTCTCCTCGATCAGCGGCGCCACCACGTAGGCCTGCGCGCCGGCCTCGATCGCCGCCCGCAGCCGGCGATAGACCGCCCGCCGCTTCGCGCCCGGCACCACGTGGGTGGCCACGGGCGAGCGGCCGGGCGGCAGCTCGTCGAGCGTCGAGACGGGGAGGTCGCCGTAGGCGGTGAGGGCGAGGGAACGGGGGATCGGCGTCGCCGTCATCATCAGCATGTCGGGGGGCTGATGGGCTCCCGAGCCCTTGCCGCGCAGCAGCTCGCGCTGGGCGACGCCGAAGCGGTGCTGCTCGTCGACGACGATCAGGCCGAGGTCCCGGAACCCGACGGTCTCCTGGAGCAGGGCGTGGGTCCCCACGGCGAGCCGCGCCTCTCCCGAGGCCAGCGCGGCGCGCGCCCGCCCCGCCTCGCCGGCCGAGCCGGTCAGCAGAACGGTCCGGTGGCGCTCCCCCAGCAGCCGCGAAAGGCTGGCGAAGTGCTGCTCGGCGAGCAGCTCGGTGGGGGCCATGAAGGCGGCCTGATAGCCGCTCTCCAGGGCAGCCGCGAGCGCCAGGGCCGCCACGATCGTCTTGCCGCTCCCCACGTCCCCCTGGAGCAGGCGGAGCATGGGGTGCGGGCGGGCGAGGTCCTCCAGGATCTCGCCCGTCACCCGTTCCTGGGCGGCGGTCAGCGGGAAGGGAGGGACCGCCGCCAGGATCTTTCGCAGCGCCGGGCCGGACCGGTAGTGACGCGTCCGCTGAGCTCCCTCTTCCCGTTGACGCCGGAGCGCCAGGGCCACCTGCAGCTCCAGCAGCTCGCCGTAGATCAGCCGCAGGTGCGCCGGAGCGCGTCGCCCGTTCAGCGCGTCGACGTCCGCGTCGTCCGCCGGATGATGGAGGGCTTGGAGGGCGTCGCCGAGAGACAAGAGGCCATGGCGCTGAAGGAGCTCGGCGGGGACCGTCTCCGGCACCTCGTTCGGCAGATCGATCGCCTGGAGCACGCCGTCCAGGAGTCGCCGCAGGGCCGCCGGCCCCACCTTGCCGGCCGCCGGATAGACCGCGGCGATCCGGTCGCCATGGATCGCCTTCTCAGCCAGCTCGCACGAGGGATTCACCAGCTCGACCCCGCCGCCCACGGCCTTCACCGGACCATACAGGAGATGCTCCCCGTCTCCGGTCTGATTCGCCGTCGGATTTGCTAAATAGGGCCGGTTGAACCAGACGACCGGCAGCCGTCCCGAGCCATCCTCGACGAAGCCGCGGACCAGCGTCATGCCCCGATGGCGCGTCCGGATACGGCGCAGATCCACCAGCCGCCCCCGGAAGCCGTTGGCGCTCCCGGCGACGGCCGCGGCGACCGGCAGGATGCCGCGCCGGTCCTCGTAACGGAAGGGGAGGTGCAGGATCAGGTCGCGCACGGTGTGGAGGCCGGCGGCGGCGAGCGCTTCGGCCCGCGCGGGGCCGACGCCGCGGACCGTCCGGAGGGGAGCGTCGAGATCGAGCGCGCTGGCCAGGGGGTCAGGCGCCCTCGAAGCGGAGGATGACCACGCCGCAGCGCAGCTCGTCGCCCTGATGGATCTCGCCGGGGATGCCGGTGTCCATCCGCCGGCCGTTGAGGAAGGTGCTGTTCATCGTGCCGATCTCCTCGCCGAAGAAGAACTTGCTGCCGCGGCGATAGACCTTGGCGTGACGGCGGCTGACCGAGCGCTGGTTGTCCACCGGGGTCAGATCGATGTCCGGGAAGATGCCGGTCACCGGGTCCTTGCGGCCGATCGTGGTCTCCGAGCCGTTGGAGAGATGGAACTCCATGCCGGACGGCGGATGCACCAGCCGCTCCGGGCCCTCCATCGGCACCTGGACGTCCGGCCGGGGCATCTCGCGCGAGGTGACCTTGGTGCCGAGAAGCCCCTTCAGCATCTCGTCCGTCTCGCGCAGCCGGCGCGACAGCTTGCGCATCATGCGCACGGCGATCTCGGGGTTCCCCTGGAGGAGCTGGTCGAAGGTCGAGCCGTTGATCTGCAGCAGCCGGACGTCGGTCACCGCCCGCGCCGACGCGGCGCGCGGCAGGTCCTCCAGCACCGACATCTCGCCGAAGAAGTCCCCCTTCTCCAGCACGGCGAGGATCTGCTCTTCCTCCGCCACCAGGTTCAGGATCTCGACCTTCCCCTCGTTGATGATGTACATCTCGGTGCCGAGGTCCCCCTCGCGGAAGACGAACTCGCCGGCCTTGACCTCGACCGCGAAGCCCTTCCTGCCGGCGCCGGCAGGCGCTGCTGGATTGTTGCCCCCGCCGGTCGTCTTGAACACTGTATTGGCCATGACCGCTATCTTTCTCCAATCAGGAGCCGGCTGCGGGCGCCGTCCACGCTCGCCGGCAGGCCGATGGGGAACGTCCGGTTGGGCGCGACGTGCCCGCATTCGAGACCCCAGCCCAGCGGCCACGAGAAGCCCGCGACGCCGTCCGCGACCCACGCCGGCCCGTCGGCGGGCGCCCCATCCGCATCCTGGGCCTCTCCGAGATGCCCGACGATCATGCCCGCGATGGGGGCCAGAGTACCCGAGAGCCCCAGGTGGGTCAACATCCGGTCCACCTTGTAGGGGGGCTCGTTGACGTCCTCCCAGAACACGATCCCGCCGTCGAGGTCGGGGGCGAACGGCGTGCCGAGCGTGGCCACGAGCAGGCTGAGGCAGCCGCCCAGGAGCGTCCCGCGGACCTCGCCGCCGGCCGGACCCTTGAGCCAGCCCGCGAACGGCGATTCCACCGGATAGCGGCCGGCGAGCGCGCCGAGGAGCGACTCCTCCTCAGCCGTCGCGAGCCCGCGCGCCAGGTCGGCGGCGACCATCGGCCCATGGAAGGCGACCTGGCCCAGCCGGCGCGCGACCTCCAGCAGGAAGGGCGTGAGGTCCGAATAGCCGACGTAGGCCCGTGGAAAGCGCCGCAGCAGGTCCCAGTCGATCCCCGGCAGCACGCGCATCAGGCCATAGCCGCCGCGGGCGAAGAAGATCGCGCTGAGGCTGGGGTCGGCGGCGAGGCGATGGAAGGCGGCGAGGCGCTCGGCGTCACTCCCCGCGAACAGCCCATGGCGGGAGAGGACGTTGTCGGCGACCACCGGCTCGAAGCCGAGCCGCCGGAGGGCTGCGAGGCCGCGTTCGAGCCGCTCCGGATCGACGGGACCCGAGAGCGCCGCCACCCCCACCCGGTCGCCGGGACCGGCGGGAGGCGGGAGCTGAGCTGGGGAAATCAAGGGCCGGAGATCTCCGTAAGCCGAGTTCTGTATCCCGGCTTTCGCCGGTGAGCTGTCATTCCTCTGGGACCGGCGTTGCCGCCGGCCTCGAGCAACCTACCCGGAAACGGCCTCGTGCCTGGACAAGCCAGACGCGAAGGCGGGACGGGCGGCCCGCGTACCGTTCCCCTATTTGGTCTTGCTCCGCAGGGGGTTTGCCATGCCTCCGCCGTCGCCGGCGGAGCGGTGCGCTCTTACCGCACCGTTTCACCCTTACCGGACGCCCGAGGACGCCCGGCGGTTTATTTTCTGTTGCACTTTCCGTCGCGTCGCCACGCCTCGCCGTTAGCGAGCCTGCTGCCCGTTGGAGCTCGGACTTTCCTCCCCGCGAGAGCCCGAGGGCCTCGCGGAGCGACCGCCTGAAGATCTCCGGCGGGTGGATTGTATCGCGAAAGAGAGCCCCTCACCTCCCCGGCCCTCCTCTCCCAGCCCTCCGCCCACCCTGCCGGGGAGAGGAGGGAGAAACGCACGCCTTCGGCGGGCCCAGAAAAACCTCTTTGCCGGAAGCTCTCTTTAAAGCCCCCTCTCTCCCCGGCAGGGCGGGCGGAGGGCTGGGAGAGAGGGGGTTGGGGGAGTGAGGGGCTCTTCTCCCCTACCGCCGTCCGCCGATCTCCTCTTCCGGATCGAGGACCTCGATGTCGGGCGCCACCTCCTGCCGGCCGGTGCGCGCGGCGCGCGAGGCCATGCCGGTGGTCGGGTTGGAGGCGCGCCATTCGCCCGTCGCCAGCCGCTGCTGCACGTCGTGGAGCGCGGCGGGCAGTTCCGGATCCTTGGAGCCCAGGGCCATCGCCTGCTGCAGGCTCTCCGCCGCCACCCGCAGCCAGAGCGGGTTCTTCGCCTGGAGCTTGCCGAGCATGGCGTAGAGCTCCGGCTGCGGCGAGATGCGCACCGCCTCCTTCAGCAGCTCGATGGCGGGGTGGAAGTCGTCGGTGGCGATCAGGTCCAGCGCCCGCTTGTGGTAGCGCTCGACGGCCTCGCGGACCTCCCCCTTCCGCTGGTCCGACAGCGGGCTGAGCGATGCCGACCAGCTCAAGCTGGAGAGCTCGCGGTCGTAGGCCTTGCGGCGCTCCGGCTGCGAGAGGTTGAGGTAGGCCTGGGTGAGCTGCTCGAAGAGCATCTCGAGCACCCCTTCCCGCCCGACCAGCCCCAGCCGCGGCGCGTTCGCCGGATGGACCAGACGGGAGATCTGGTCGTAGGCCTCGTGGATCTCCTGGGCCGCGGCCGTTGGCGGCAGATCGAGAAGCTGATAGAAGGTCGCCTCTCCCGCCTGCCGCATCAAGCCGGCCACCCGCTCCCGATGGACTTCGGGATCGAGGTCGAGGGGGCGCTCGCCGAGCCGCTGCGCGATCCGGGCGGAGAAAGCCCGCAGCTCGTCGGGGGTCGGGCGGTGAACGTCGAGTCCCATCACGTGATGCTCATTTTACCCCGAGCCGACGAAACCGTGAGCCTTTTCGTATCATGGAGATGCTGATGAAGCGTTGGACGTCTCTCGTGGCGGGGCTCGCCATCCTCGTCGCCGCCACCCTCGTGCGGCTCCCCGCCCTCACCGCGGGACTGCCCTACATGAGCTACGTCGACGAGGGACACGTCCTTCATCACGTCGCCTATCTCCTCGAGCACCACACCTGGGAGCCGGACACCTACGCCTATCCCACCCTCCCCTTCTACCTCGTCGCCGGCACCGCCCTCGCTTGGTCGCCGGTCTACGCCCGCGTCCACAGCCAGCCGTTCCTCGACGACCTCTCCCCCGCCCCTCCCGAGTACTACGACGTCCTGGAGCCCCCGGACCTCATCGTCATCGGCCGCCTAGTCACGCTGGCGTTCTCGCTCGGCGTCGTCCTCCTGACCGGTCTGCTGGTCCGCCGCCTCGCCGGTCCCGCGGCCGGCCTGTTCGCGGCCTGGCTCGCCGCCCTGGTGCCCGCCCTGGTGATGCGCAGCACGATCGTCAACATCAATCCGCTGGTGGTCTTCTTCGTGCTCGCCGCGCTCTTCTTCGCCGAACGGGTCCGCACGGGCGACCACCCGCGGCGGGACGCGGCCCTGGCCGGCATGATGGCCGGCTTCGCGGGCGGCACCAAGTATCCGGCGGCCCTGGTCTGCCTCTCGGTGGCACTGGCGATCGTGCTCGCCCAGTCGACGTGGCCGGAGAAGATCCGCCGGCTGCTCCTGGCCGGCGTCGCCGCCGTCGCCGCCCTGCTCCTCGCCATGCCGGCGCTGGCGCTGCGGACGGCCAACGTGCTCCACAGCCTGCGCGAGATGGACACCGTCTACGGCCTTCAGGAGATGGGCTCGTACTGGGACCAGGCGGTTCATCGGGCCGAGTGGGACCTGCCGGTGACCCATCCGGAAGTGGGGATCGTCTTCCTGCTTCTGACCGTCGCCGGCCTCGTGATGGCCCTGAGGGACCGCCGCTGGCGCCCCGCCGTCCTCGGCTGGCTCCTCTTCGCCGCCGCCACCGCAATGCTGGTGGCTCCCTACAAGTTCCGAGCGTTCCGCAACCTGCTAGCGCTGATCCCCCTCGCCTGCGCCCTCGTCGCCCTGCTCTACGCCTGGGCGCGGGAGAAGCTCCCCCGGCGGATGCTGACCGACCTCGCCGCCTTTCTCCTGCCGGTGATCCTCTTCGCGCCGGCGCTCCACGAGTACGGCACCGTTCAGCTCGCCCTCGTCGACTCCCGCGAGCAGGCGATCCACTGGCTCCGTCCCCGGCTGCAGCCGAACGACCGGGTGCTCTTCATGAAGGAGCTGGCCTTCCTGCCGGCGCGGATCGACACGCTGCCGGGCAAGGTCCAGGTCCGGCTCTGGGAGAACGCGCGGGACCGCGTGATCCAGCACCGCGACCACTACCTCGTCCTGGGGGAGGTGGTCCGCACCGACGGCAGACCGCGGATCCTCGGCTTCCTCCGCGGCTGGATCCTCGCCAACTACCAGGTCGCGGCGCACTTCGGGAGTACCGGCACCCCCGTCGTGACCGGCCTGTTCCGCGGCAACGCGCAGACGATCTACATCCTGAAGCGAGTGCCAAGGCCGGACCTGGCGGCGGCGCGGCAGGCGGAGGAGAGGGAGGGAGATCCAGGGGGAGGATGAGGGGGCGTCAACTCTGGGCGCCTCCGACGCCCGGGCGTCGGAGGCACCCAGAGCTGACGCCTACCCCGCGCTCTCGCCATCCACCTCCGCTTCTTCGACCACCTCGGCTTCGACGACCCCGTCCTCCACCCCCCCCTCCTCCGCGTGCAGCTGCTCGAAAATCCTCTGTCCCGTCACCCCGCCCAGCGCCTTCCGCAGATCCTCCAGGCTCGCCTCGCGCACGCCCTGGACGCTGCCGAAGGTCTGGATCAGCAGTTTGCGGCGGCGGGGGCCGATGCCGGCCAGGTCGTCGAGCCGGCTGTGGAGGGTGCGGGCGGAGCGGCGGCGGCGGTGGCGGGAGACGGCGAAGCGGTGGGCCTCGTCGCGGATCTCCTGGAGCAGCCGGAGACCGGCGTCGTCGCGCCGCAGCCGGAGCGGCTCGGGCAGCCCGGGGACGTAGATCTCCTCCTCCCGCTTGGCCAGCGAGACGATCGAGGTCTCCTCCACCCCCAGCTCCGCCAACGCTCCCAGCGCCGCGTTGAGCTGGCCGATGCCGCCGTCGATCAGGATCAGGTCGGGCATCGCGCCGACCTCCTCCAGGATCCGCCGGTAGCGGCGGTCGACCGCCTGCCGCATCGAGGCGAAGTCGTCCGGCTGGGTGAGGTCGCGGATGTTGAACGAGCGGTACTCGCCCTTCCGCATCTTCCCCTCCTCCCAGACCACCATCGACGCCACCGTCTCCCCGCCCTGGAAGTGGGAGATGTCGAACCCTTCGATCCGCCGCGGCGGGTCCGAGAGGTCGAGGTGGCGCTCCAGCGCGGAGGCGCCGGGCGAGGAGGCGCCTCCGGCGCGGAAACGGCGCTTGTGCGCCAGCTCGGCGTTGTGCATGGCCAGCTGCACCCGCTCGGCCTTCGGTCCCCGCGAGGGCATGCGGACGTAGACCCGCTCGTCTTTCTTCTCGGACAGCCACTCGACCAGCGCCTCCTCCCCCTCGATCGGCACCGGCAGGTGGATCTCCTTCGGGATGAAGGTGGTGCGGTCGTAGATCTGCGGCACCACCTCGGAGAGCAGGAGCTCCTGCGAGATCTGCCCCACCCCTTCCCAGAACAGCTCGCGGCGGTCGAGCACCTGTCCCTCGCGCATGATCAGCGAGATGACGGCCGCGTTCCCCCCCGAGATGTGGACGCCGTAGACGTCGAGGTCCTCCTCGTCGACCGAGGAGAGCTTTCGCCGCTGGCTGACCGCCTCGACCTCCGCGAGGGTGTCGCGGAGCCGGGCCGCGCGCTCGTAGTCCATCCCCTCGGCGGCCTCCCACATCTCCCGCTTGAGCCGCTTGATCAGCGGCTCGGTGCGACCGGCGAGGAACAGCCGCGCCTGCTCGATCGCCTCGTCGTAGGCCGCCTTGGTGGTGAGCTTCGCCACGCAGGGTCCCAGGCAGCGGTGCATGTCGTAGTACAGGCAGGGGCGAGCCCAGGAGCCGTCGATGTCGATCCGGCAGACGCGCACCCGGAAGAGCTTCTGGACCAGCTTGATCGCCTTGCGCGCCAGCCCGCCGGGCAGGAACGGTCCGAAGTACTCGCCGCCGTCGTTCGAGATCCGCCGCGTGAAGGCGATGCGCGGAAACTCGTCGCGCATCGTCAGCTTCAGGTAGGGGTAGGTCTTGTCGTCGCGCAGCAGGACGTTGTAGCGCGGCCGCTTGTTCTTGATCCAGTTGTTCTCGAGCAGCAGCGCCTCGGCCTCGGAGTCGGTGACCACGTACTCCAGATCGACCGCCTCGGAGACCATCGCCGCCAGCCGCGGCTCATGGTCGCGCGCCAGGTAGGACGACGCCCGTTTGCGCAAGGACTTCGCCTTGCCCACGTACAGCACCTTCCCCTCGGCATCCCGGAAGATGTAGATGCCGGGTCGGTCCGGCAGGGACCGGATGCGTTCGACGAGCTGTTCGTGGTCGGCCATGG
>DATBAW010000013.1:0-10646 GCA_036271335.1 Thermoanaerobaculia bacterium | reverse complement strand
GCCGGTGCGGTCGATGCGCGACTCGGCGCGCTCGTTGACGACCGCGCCGCCGCGGCCGGGGACCGTCGTGGGCTTCTTGCCCCAGCGGCCACCGACGCCGAACAGGCTCTCCCAGAGGAGGGCGAACGGGCTGGCGACATAGATCGACGAGTAGGTGCCGACGATGATGCCGACCGTCATCACGAACGCGAAGCCGCGCAGCACGTCGCCGCCGAGGATCAGCAGCGAGAGCACGGTGAGGAAGGTCAGGCCGGAGGTCATGATGGTCCGCGACAGCGTCTGGTTGATGCTGTCGTTCATCACCTCGATCAGCGGCTTGCGGCGGCTCTTCCGCATGTTCTCGCGCATGCGGTCGAAGATGACGACGGTGTCGTTCATCGAGTAGCCGATCAGGGTGAGGAAGGCGGCGATGGTGGTCAGGTTGAACTCGAGGCCGAAGGCCCAGAAGAAGAGCAGCGTGACCACCACGTCGTGCAGCGACGCCATCACGGCGCCGATGCCGAAGCGGAGCTCGAAGCGGAACCAGATGTAGGCCAGCATGCCGAGCAGCGACATCACGACCGCCAGGAGGCCCTGATGGCGGAGCTCGCCGCCGATCTGCGGACCGACGTTCTCGACGCCGAGGACGTTGAAGGTGCCGAGTGAGGCCTGCTGCTGCAGGAGGGCGGCCGCCGCCGGGGTCACGCCCGGAACCTTGCCGAGGCCGTCGAGCGACTTGAACAGGCCGCTGTCGTGCCGGGCCTTCAGGATGGCGTCCGCCACCAAGCCGTAATGAGCCTTCTCATTGGCGGGATCCTTGGCGGCGAACTGGTCCGGATCGCTCGCCACCAGGAAGGCGCCGAGAGCGTCGGCGCCGGTCTGGTTGAGATCGAGCTTGGTCTGGCCGGGGTTGAACTCGCGGTTGAGGGCGGCGACGATCCGCTCGCGGCTCTTGTCCTCGACCTCGTGGGTGGCCGCGGTCTTGATGATGACCTGGTTGTCCGTCACCTTGCCGAAGCGCTGGATCACCGCCGCCTTCATCCCTGCGCGCTCGAGCACGCCGCGCAGACGGTCGAGGTCCGGCGTCTGCTGGAAGCCGACCGTCACCTGCGTGCCGCCGGCGAAGTCGATACCCAGGTTCAGGTGGTGCGGGCCGAAGATGGCGTACAGCCCGGCTAGCACCAAGGCCAGCGAGATGCCGATCCAGATCTTCCGGTACTTCATGAAGTCGATGTGCGTATCGCGAAACAGCTCCATAGCATGCCCCTTTTAGCCGACCCCGCGCGGGTCAGATCGAAAGCCTCTGCACCCGGCGGCGGGAGAGCACCAGGTCGAACAACCAGCGGCTGACGAAGACCGCGGTGAAGATGGAGGCGATGAGACCGATGGTCAGCGTCACCGCGAACCCCTTGATCGGGCCGGTGCCGAACTGGAACAGGAAGAGCGCCGAGATCAGGGTGGTGACGTGGGTGTCGATGATCGACGTGAACGCCCGTTCGAAGCCGTGGTCGATGGCGGAGCGGACGGTTCGCCCGGCTCGCATCTCTTCTCGGATACGTTCGAAGACGAGCACGTTGGCGTCCACGGCCATGCCGATGGTCAGGATGACGCCGGCGATGCCGGGCAGGGTGAGCGTCGAGTGGAACGCGCCCATGCCGCCGAACAGGATCAGGATGTTGAGCACCAGCGCCAGCACCGCGTTCATGCCCGACAGGTGGTAGTAGAGGAGCATGGTGAGCACGACCAGCAGGGTGCCGAGGATGCCGGCCTCCAGGCCGTTGCGGATCGAGTCGCGGCCGAGCGACGGGCCGACGGTGCGCTCTTCCAGATAGGTGATGCTGGCGGGGAGCGCGCCGGAGCGGAGCACGGTCGAGAGGTCCTGCGCCGACTGCTCGGTGAAGCCCCCCTCGATCTGGCCGCGGTCGGCGATCCGCGAGTGGATCACCGGCGCCGAGACGACCCGGCCGTCGAGGACGATGGCGAGCCCGGAGCCGACGTTCTTGCCGGTGAGGTCGGCGAAGGCGTCGGCGCCGGCCGGCTTGAGCGTGAACTCGACGATCGGCTGGCCGAACTGTCCCTGACCCGGCCGGGCGTTGCTGAGGTCGCGGCCGGTGACGGTGCGCCGCTTCTCGACGGCGTAGTACATCTTGCCGACCACCGCCTGGGTCTCGCGGTCGCGCTGGTCGCCGTCGAGGATCTCGACGTCGTCGGGGATCTTGCCGCCGAGGGCGGCGATCAGCTCGTCGCGGCTGGCGACGCCGCCGCCCCCCTTGGGCGCGCGGACGATGCGGAACTCCAGGAAGGCGGTGCTCTTGATGATGTTCTTCACGCGCTCGCTGTCGTCGATACCGGGGAGCTGCACCACGATGCGGTCGCCGGTGGTCGCCTGGATCACCGGCTCGGTGACGCCGTAGGCGTTGATGCGGTTGTCGATCGTCTGCTTCGCCTGGTTGACGGCGCCGGTGCGGACCTCGGTGACGGCCTGATCGGTCATGTTGAAGACCAGGCTGTCCCCATTCCGCTTGACCTTCCAGCGCGGCAGGTACTTCGAGACCAGATCGCTCGCGGCGTCGCGCGCTTCGGGCGTCGGGGCGGTGATCGTGAACTGGCTGTCGCCGGTGCGCTTGCCCACGAGGTTGGGGGCGCCCTTGTCCTTGCCGAGGTCGATCAGCCGCGCTATGTCGCTGTCGGTCTCGGCCCGCACGGCGTCCTCGGTGTGGACCTGCAGCATGAGGTGCATGCCGCCCTGAAGGTCCAGACCGAGGTTGATCTTGTCCTTCGGCGGGTAGGCCAGGAAGAAGCAGGCGACCGCCACCGCCAGGATCAGCAGACCGCGCCAGAGCAGATTTCGATTCATGACGATTGACTCCCTTTGTCGCTCTCTCCCTCGAGGCCGGTGATCGCCGACTTGGCGATCCGGACGCGGACGTTGTCGGCGATGCGCAGCATCACCGTCGCCCCTTCGACCGCGGTCACCTCGCCGTAGAGGCCGCCGCTGGTGAGGATCCGGTCTCCCTTCTTCAGGCTCGCCACCACCTGCTGCAGCGCCTTGCGCTGCCGCTGCATCGGCAGCACCAGCACGACGTAAAAGATGACGAGGACAGGGAGCAGGGGGGCGAGCCCGCTGAGCACAGCCATGATCCCGCCGGAGGGGAGCTGGAGCGCCAAGGCCAATGAGGGGATGAAAGTAGGATGCATGCGCAGTTTGTCCCGGAATCCGTTGCCTTCAGAAGCTCCTCTGATCGAGGGGGTCGGATGAATCCGGACGAGCCCGCACATCGGGCCCCTCCGGCGCGTCTTCACCGGCGGTGCGGCAGGCGAGGCTCGCCAGATCGGTCAACGTTCCGAGTTGGATAGCCTGCCGGAGATCGGCCATGAAGTCAAGGTAAAAGCGCAGGTTGTGGAGGGTGGAGAGCACCGGGGCGGTGAGCTCGCCGGCCTTCGTAAGATGATGAAGGAAGGCGCGCGAGACGCGGGAGCAGGCCGGGCAGCCGCAAAGGGGATCGAGCGGCCGTTCGTCGTCGCGGTAGCGCGCGTTCTTGATCTTGATCACGCCCTCGCGAGTGAAGAGGACGCCGTGGCGGGCGTTGCGCGCCGGCAGCACGCAGTCGAAGAGGTCCACCCCCTGGCGCACGGCGTGGAGGATGTCCGCGGGGTACCCCACGCCCATCAGGTAGCGCGGCTTGGCCGCCGGCAGCGCCGGCGCCGTCCACTCCACCACCGCCTGGCGCTCGGGCTCGGGCTCGCCCACCGAGACGCCGCCGATGGCATAGCCGTCGAAGTCGAGCGCCGCGAGGTCGGCCGCCGCCCGCGCCCGCAGGTCCGGAAAGCAGCTCCCCTGGACGATGCCGAAGAGGCCGCCGGCGCCTTCGCCATCCTTCCAGGCGGCACGGGCCCTGCGCTCCCAGGCGAGCGTGCGCTCCCAGGAGGCCGCGGCGGCCGGGCGCTCGACCGGCCAGGGCGGGCACTCGTCGAGCACCATGGCGATGTCGACGCCCATCCGGCGCTGGTGGCTGACCACGGTCTCGGGAGTGAAGCGGAGGGGGGAGCCGTCGAGATGGCTGCGGAAGGTGACGCCGCCGGCGTCGACGGTGCGCAGGCCGTCCAGGCTGAAGACCTGGAAGCCGCCGCTGTCGGTGAGGATCGGTCCGCGCCAGCCGGTGAAGGCGTGGAGGCCGCCGAGCTTCTCGATGGTGTCGATCCCCGGCCGCAGAGCGAGGTGATAGAGGTTGGCGAGCATCACCGAGGCCCCCGCCGCCTCCAGCTCCTGCGGGGTGATCCCCTTGACGGCGCCGAGCGTGCCCACGGGCATGAACGCCGGCGTCTCCACCACGCCGTGGGGCGTGGTGAGGCGTCCGCGGCGGGCCTGGCCCGCCGTGGCGAGGACTTCGAACGTCAGGCTCAGGGTTTGCCCTTCGCGCTCCCCTCCCGGCTGAGGTCGACCGTGCGGGTCGACACCCCCGGCGGGAGCTTGAGGACGAAGCGGTCCTGCGGCATCGGCACGTTCCGCTTCATGTCGCTGAACTGGTACTCGACCGTGTTGCCGTCGGCCCCCACGTACTTCAGCCCGGAGGGAAAGAAGCTCTCGCTGTCGATCCAGAGGGTCATCGTCTTCAGCCGCTTGGAAATGTTGGAGTACTTGGGGTCGAGCTCCAGCCGGTAGGGATCGCCCTTCTTCTCGGGGAGCTTGAGCTTGACGGTGAAGTACTCGAGGAGGGTCTGGAGGCTGCCGCTGGCACCCAGGTACTTGAACACCTGGCTGGAGTAGCGCCCCACCTTCAGGGTCTCGGCGCGCTTCAGGTCGCGGTACCAGGTGGTCATCTCGTCGCCGGCGACGACGACGGTGATCGGGCTCGGCGACGAGTACTCCCAGCGCACCTTGTCGGGCGCGCCGAAGTAGAAGGTCCCCTTGGAGGCCTCCGGCGCCGCCAGCATCGCGCTCTCCTGCTGCTGGGTGAAATGCGCCTCCAGCGTCTTGAGACCCTGCTGCTCCAGGCGCACGCGGTCGACCAGCGCGGTCAGCCGCTGCGGTCCGGTGAGCCCCGCGGCCATCGGATCGGGAGGGGCGGCGGACTTGCCCGCGGCCAGCGCGGGGACGGCGAGGAGCAGGGCGAGCAGAGGGGCGGCGAATGATTTCATGGCTTCCGTTTCATCGCGTTATTCTGGGAGGACAACGATCCTATCCTCCCCTTTGTTCCCGGGGCAAGCTTCCGGGGCTGCGCGGTTGACAGGTCCTCGGACGGATGCTACGTTCACCGCCCTCTAAAGCGGCCTTGAAGCGGCGGCCTCGACGGATTGGAGCCTTCCACATGCCTGAGATCAAACTGGGAACGAAATACGACTGCTACAACTGCGGCACGAAATTCTACGATCTCGGCAAGTCCGAGCCGATCTGCCCGAAGTGTGGCGCCAATCAGAAGGACGCGGTGTCGGCGGATTCGCCGGCGTCCGGCTCGGCCTCGCGCCGCCGGCGCAAGGCGGAGGTGATCAAGCCGATCGACATCGAGGAGGATGACGCCCCGATCGAGGCGGATGTCGCGGAGGACGAGCTGGTCGAGCCCGATCTCGCCGACGCCGACCTCGACGACGAGGAAGAGGAGGAGCTCGACGACGACGTCTGATCCCGGGCAGGCCGCCGTGGCGCTGGCGCTCGGCGGCAATCTGCCAGGAGCTCTCTTCGGCGCGGTGGGCTCGACGGCCGAGCCCACCCTGATCTGGGCCCTGCGGCAGCTCGAAGCCTCCCTGGGCCCCCTGACCGTCGCCTCCCTCTACCGCAGCCGGCCCGTCTCCCCGGTGCCCCAGCCCGATTTCCTCAATACCGCCGCTCTGGGTCGGACGACCCTTCCACCCGACGCGGTGCTCGCCCTGGCCAAGGCGCTCGAACAGGCCGCCGGCCGCCGGCGCGGCGCGCGCTTCGGTCCGCGGCCCCTGGACATCGACCTCCTGGCCTACGGCGACCTCAGCCTGGACACGCCCGAGCTGACCCTCCCCCACCCCCGCCTGCGCGAGCGCCGCTTCATGCTCGCGCCACTGGCCGAGATCGCGCCGGACCTGCGCCTGCCGCCCGACGGCGCCCGCGCCGCCGACCTGCTGGCTCGTCTCGGCGCGCCAGGCGAGACGGACGCGGTCCAGCGGCTCGACTGGGGACGCGCGTGAGCGGCCTGCTGCTCGGCTGGCTGCTGCTCGCCTGGGGAGCGCAGGCGGTGATCCCCTGGCGCCTCGCGGCGCTCGCTCCCGAAGCGCCCTGGAAGCGCGGCGCGCTGGCTCTCCTGCCGCTGCTGGTCACCGGCGTGGTGGCGGCGTTCCTGCTGATCCAGAGCCATCCCGACGCCGCGCTGACTCAGGGGCTCTATCCGCCGGGAGCCTCGCTCGTCGGCCGGGCGCTGGCGGTGCTCTTCGCCGCCATGGCGCTCGCCGGCGCTCTCCTCGCCACCGGCCGGCGGAGCCTGAAACCTCCCGGCTGGCGCCTGGCCGCGGCCCTCGGCGCCATCCTCCTGCTGGCCACCACCTGGGCTGCCGAGCTGCTGCGCACCGGGGAGGGGCCCTCGAGCAGGCCTCTGATCTTCGTCCTCCTCACCCTCCTGCGCGCCCTCGTCGCGCTCGGAGCCGCCGAGGCCTGCGCTCCCGGCCGTCCACTCCTCGCCGTCGCGGCCGGCCTGGCGCTGCCTCTCTACGAGCTTCTCCTCCCCTCACCGCTGGCGCACGCCCTCGTAGCCCACGGCCAATGGCTCACCCTCCTCGCCGCCACCCTGCTGCTCGCCGGCGCCCGCTGGTTCCCCTCCGTCCTTCGCCGCCCAGCGCTGCTCGGCGGCGTTCTGCTCGCCGGGCTCTTCTTCGGCCAGGCGACGCAGCTGAGCGAGACCCTGGCGGTGCCACCGCTGCCGCCGATGCCTTCGATGGCGCCGGGGAGATAGGACGATTTATTTTGCCAGCAGCGCCCGGGCGTTCGCCAGGCTCTTCTCCTGCTCGACCACCCATTCGGGAACGGGCTGGCGGGCGAGCAGGCGGCGGAGGATCTCGCGGGCTTCCGGGGCCTTGTCCGGCTGGTGATCGAGCAGGGCTTCGGCGAGGAAGAGGTGGTTGTCGAAGTTGTCGGGGCCGAGCGCAACGGCCTTCCGGAGCTCCGAGACGGCCTTGTCGCGGTCGACCCAGCCGGTGATGAACGGCACCTTCGGCGCCAAGGTGTGGAGCCGGCCGAGGATGCGATGGCCGCCGGCGTCCTCGTAGTGCTCGTCGAGGGCGATCAGGGTCTCCGCGTAGCGCTTGACGCGGTCGCCCACCCCCTGCCGCGCCGCCGCCAGCCGGCCGAAGACGTCGCCCCAGAGCCCCCAGTGGACCGCCGCCCAGAGGAACAGCGGCTTGGCCTCGGGCACGCCGCCGACCGCCTTCGCCGCCGCCGCCGGGCTCATCGCGTCGAGCTTCGCGCGGCCCACGGCCGTCCGCTTCGCCAAGCGGTCGAGCGCCGCCTCGGCGACTTCCTTGCCGCGGCCGAAGGCCTGCTGCTTGCCCGCGTTCGAACCGGTGGCGAACTCGCCCTTGAAGTGGAGGGCGCGCAGCAGCTTCCAGCTCCCCTCCAGACGGTCCGGCTGCTCCTTGACCGCGCGCTCGAAATCGGCGATCGCCTCGTCGATCAGCCCGGAGGCCGCCTTGCCCCCCTGGTGCCCCTCCGCCCGCCGTGCCCACGCGGCGTCGCCAGCGGCGATCGGATCGGCCTGGGCGGCGAGGGAGAGAGGGATGGCGAGGGCGAGGAGCAGGCAGAGGATCTGGCGCATCGGAGGATTCTACAGCTCCCACCGATCTCCATTCGCGCTATCATTTCCTCATGGCCGGCGACGACACTCGTCTCCCCCTCGTCCCTCTGCCCGACGTCGTGCACTTCCCCCGCACCGAGCTGAAGCTCCACGTCCTCGATCCGTCCTATGCCCGGCTGGTCCGCGACCTCCAGGCGATCGAGGAGGACTCGCGCTGGCTGGGGATCGTCCTGATGAAGCCCGGGCCGCGCTTCGACGCCGAGGGGCGCCCCGAGATCTTCCCCGGCGGCACGGCGGCGCGGGTGATGGACCTCGAGACGCTCCCCGACGGACACTCCGATCTCCTGCTCTACGGCGAGTTCCGCTTCGAGCTGGAGCGCGAGATCGCCGGCCCCTACCGCCAGGCGGTGGTACGGCCGGTCGAGGAGCCCTGGCTCAACGAACACGACGCCGGCATCGTGGCCGTGCGCACGGCGGTCGTCCGCCTGCTGCGCTCGCTGACCCGCGAGCTCGGCGACAGGCTGCCGCTCGACGTCGAAGATCTCGCCTCGGATGACACCGCCTTCGAGGAGCTGATCAACCGCGTCGCCGCCCGCGTCGACGTGCCGCTGATGCGCAAGCTCCAGCTCCTCACCGAATCCCTGCCCGAGCGCGGGCTCTCGGTGCTGTCGATCCTCCGCAGCCGCCAGCAGGTGGTCGACATGCTGCGCCCCTTCCGCCGCCGGGGCACCGACCCCGAGCGCAATTGACGCGCCCCTCCGTGCTGTCGATCCGCGATCCGGTCCACGGATTCGTCCGCGCCGACCCGCTGGAGACCGCGCTGATCGACAGCCGGCCGGCCCAGCGGCTGCGCTACATCCGCCAGCTCGGCTTCACCTTCCTGGTCTTCCCCGGCGCCGAGCACAGCCGTTTCGGCCACGTGATCGGCGCCATGCACCTGGCGGGGCGGGTCTACGACGCGCTGTGCACCAAGGGCGACGGCCTGCTTCCCGGCGGCGCCCGCGCGCCCGAGCGGCGACTGACGCGGGTGGCGGCGCTCCTCCACGACCTTGGCCACGCGCCGTTCAGCCATACGGCCGAGGGGCTGTTCGAAGGCGGCATCGACCACGAGGAGATGACCCGCCGCCTGCTCGGCACCCCGGAGATCGAGGCGATCTTCGATCGTTACGGCGACGGCCTCGGCCTCCAGGACGTCCGCCGGCTGCTCCAGGGGGGCGGCAGCGCCACCGAACGGCTGCTGGCCAAGATCGTCTCCGGCGAGCTCGACGTCGACAAGATGGACTATCTGCTGCGCGACAGCACCTTCTGCGGCGTGCGCTACGGCACCTACGACCTCGAACGCCTGCTCGACACCATCCTGCCGATCGAGGATCCGCAGACCGGCGAGTGGGGGATCGGCGTCGAGGAGGGGGGCGTCCACGCGCTGGAGGCGCTGGTGATGGCCCGCTACTACATGTTCACCCAGGTCTATTTCAACACCACCGGCAAGGCGCTGGAGCTCCACTTCAACGAGTGGCTGGAGGAGCGCGGCATCCGCTGGTCGGGCGAGCCGGAGACCTTTCTGGCGCAGGACGACGCCTCCGTCTGGTCGCTGCTGCGGCCATCCGCGAGCGTCCACGCCCGCGCGCTCGTCGATCGCCGGCACTTTACCGTGGCCTTCGAGACCCGCGAGCATCTCTCCCGCGAAGAGAAGGAGCGCTTCGAGTCGCTCCTCCCCGCGCTCCGCGCCCGCTTCGGACCGGGCAGCCTGCTGGTCTCGAACTCCGCCAAGGACCCGCATCGCCTGGGGCACAGCCGGGTCCTGGTGCGCCGCTTCGACGGCTCGCTGGAAGCGATGGAGCATGCCAGCCAGTTCATCCGGCACCTGTCGCGGATCGACCGGTATCGGGTGTATACGCCGGCGCCGCTGCGCGAGGAGGTGGGCAGGGCGTTCCGGGAGATGTGGCCGGGAAGTCCGTGAGTCCGAGCTCGCCTCGCCCTACTTCAGCAGATCCGTCAGCGCCCCCGCCGCCTCGGCATACCGGAAGGCATACCCCAGCTCCTGCAGCCGCTTCGGCACCGCGCGCTGGCCGTGGAGCAGGGCGTCGGCCATCTCGCCGAGGAGGAAGCGGAGGGCGAAGCCAGGGGCGGGGGCAAAGCTGGGGCGCGAGAGCGCGTGACCGAGGGCGCGGGCGAAGTCACGGTTGGTCAGGGGAGCGGGCGCGGTCAGATTGAACGGGCCGTCGGCGTCGTCGCGCTCGATCAGGAAACGGATCGCCCCCACCTCGTCCGCGACGTGGATCCAGGGGACCCATTGGCGGCCGTTGCCGAGCGCTCCCCCCGCCAGCAGCCGGAAGGGGAAGGCCATGCGCGGCAGCGCGCCCCCTTCGTCGCTGAGCACGATGCCGGTGCGCAGCACGGGCCGGCGGACGCCGAGCGCCGACACCGCGGCGGTCGAGGCCTCCCATTCGACGCAGACGCGAGCCAGGAAATCGTCGCCAGGAGGATGCGACTCGTCCACCACCTCGTCGCCACAGTCGCCGTAGTAGCCGACCGCCGAGCCCTGGAGCAGCACCCGCGGCGGCGTTTTCGCCTGGCGGACCGCCGCCAGCACCGCCTGGCCCGACTCGACGCGGCTGGCGCGGATGCGGCGCTTCTTCTCGTCGGTCCAGCGGCCGGAGGCGACACCGTCGCCGGCGAGGTGGACGATCGCGGTGTCGGCGTCGAGGAGCTGCGCCCAGTCGCCGGCGGTCCTGCCATCCCAATGGACAGGACGGGTGTTCGGCGACAACGACTTCACCCGGGACGGATCGCGGCTCAGCACCACCACCTCGTGCCCGGCGCCCCCCATCTCCCGCGCCAGCGCGCTGCCGATCAGGCCCGAGCCCCCCGTGATCACGATCCTCATGGCTGTTGCTCCCTACACCGCCGCGAGCT
>DATBAW010000012.1:0-4543 GCA_036271335.1 Thermoanaerobaculia bacterium | reverse complement strand
CGGCGAGCCCTACTACGGCCATCCGGGGAACTGGCTGGGCTTCAGCGCCTACCTCCTGCACTTCCCCAAGGACGATCTCGCCGTGATGGTCCTCTCCAACCGTTCGGACACCGACGCCGAATACCTGGCGACGACGGCGGCGGAGATGTTCCGGGGTGATTCAACGGGAGTCAGTCCATCTCCTCGAACGCGCGGATCTCTGCCTTGAGGCTCTCCGGCAGCGGGATCGACCGGCCGGTGGCGTAGTCGACCCAGACGACGACGCCGGTGCCGTCCGCGGCCCGTTCGCCGGTGTCGCGCTGGATCAGCTCGTACTCCATCTTGAAGCTGCTGCGGCCGATCTCGGTGACGCGGGTCTCGACGTCGAGCTCGGCCGGCCAGCGCACCTGGCGGCGGAAGTTGAGGTTGGCCGCCGCCAGCGCCGGCCCATGCGTTTCCGCCTCCTTGTGCGCTATCAGGTGCACGGCTTCGAAATAGCCCATGCGGGCCGACTCGCAGTAGGTGAAGTACCTGGCGTTGTTGACGTGCCCCATGATGTCCATGTCGCCCCAGCGGACGCGAATCGTCTCGACGTGCCGGGCTCTCGGTCGGTCGCTCATCTCGGTGGTCTCCTCTCCAGTATTCTCTCTCAGTGAACGACCCGACGCGCGCGAGCTCCAGGGTGCCGCCCCGTCCCTCCGCCCTGGAGGAGAAGCTGGCGAGCGCCCTCTTCTTCGTCATGTCCCCGCACATGGCCTGGATGGAGCAGCCGGGCCCGCCGAACGGCCTGGAGCCCTTCGAGCCGGTCGCGATCGAGAGGACGGTGGGGGCGGGCGTGCTGACGGCGACCTGGTATCCCGCCTCTGGGGAGATGCGCGGCGTGGTTCTGCTGCTGCACCCCTGGCTCGCCTGGGGAAAGTCCTACTTTTACCGGCGCGGGCGGATTCAGGCGTTGCGCGCCGCCGGCTACGCCGCGCTGGCCGTCGACCTGCCGGGCTTCGGAGGCAGCGGCCCGCGCGCCGGCCTGATGGACCGCGACGTCGAGGATGCCGTGGAGCATGCGCGGCGGCGGGCGGCGGGGAAGCCGGTGCACCTCTGGGGGGTCAGCTCGGGCGGCTACTGGGCGCATCCCGTCCTCAGCCGCGTGGCGGGGATCTCGGGAGCGATGTTTGAAGATGTCTCTTCCCACCTGATCACGTGGTCGTGGCGGCGGCTGCCGCTGAAGCGCCCGCTCTACGTCTTCTTCCTGGTCTTCTTCCGCCGCGCCTTCCGCTACCTCGACCTCCGTAGCCACGCGCCAGCCCTGCGCGTCAACGCCGCCGCCTACGTGGGCGGCGAGCGGGATCTCGGCGTTCTTCCGGAGGAGACCCGCGAGCTCGCCCGGCTCGCCAGGGGAACGAGCCTGATCGTACCCGGCGCCGATCACCTGGCGGCAATCAAGGTCGATAACGAAGGGGTGATCGGGCTGGCGCTGGAGACGTTCCGTAAAGCGGAGGCCCTCACTCCCCCAACCCCCTCTCTCCTGGCCTCCCCCCCGCCCGCCGGGAGAGAGGGGGCTTGAATCAGGACAATTTCTCTTGTCTTTTCTCCCTCTTCTCCCGTCAGGTGGGAGGGAGGCCGGGAGAAGAGGGTCGGGGTGATGAGGGTTCTTCCTCCTAGAAGCCGCCCCCCAACCCCGTGCTCGGACCCAGCAGCACGGCGTTGAGGAAGATCGGCATCGTGGCCCGCCAGAACAGGCGGTAATCGGGGTCCTGGACGAAGAGGACGACGCTCCCCTTGCCGCGCTGCTCGCTGCCGACCAGCAGGGAGCCGGCGAGGCGCTGCGCCGCTTCGGGCCAAGCGAAACCGGCGGCGACGGGCGACTCTTCGGCGGCCACCAGCACGTCCTGGCGGGGATCGCCGGTCGCCTTGAGCACCGTCGAGCCCTCGAAGAGCACGTCCGGGGAGGAGACGAGGCCGAGCGTCAGCGGGCTCCGTGGCTGCATGCGGGTGGCGAGCACGGCGCCGGGGGTGAAGATCGGCCGCTGGGCGAGCTGCTTCTGCGCCGGGCTCTCGCTCAGCTCCGGGTCGTCGCCTTCGGCGTCCGCCTTGTCGTCCTTCTTCGGCGGCGTCCAGCGCTTGATCGAGGTCAGCTCCTTGTCCTGAAGCCAAGTGACGGCGTCGCCGATCGCCACCAGCACGCCGCCCGCCTTGATCCAGCCGTCGAGGGAGGTCTTGAGCCGGTCGCCGATGTGGTCGTCGTAGGCGCCGTCGGGGAGGATCAGGACGTCGAAGTCGGCGAGGGGGACCTGGCGGAGCTGGGCGAGGTCGAGGCGGTCGTAGTTCACCCCGATCTGGCGGTCGAGCAGATACCAGAGGAAGCCGAACGAGGTGACGTCCACGCCCTCGCCGCTCAGCAATCCGACCCGCACCGGGCGCACGGACGGCATCTCGTTCGAGCCCAGCGAGAGCCCCTTGATTTCGTACGAGGAGGAGAGCCCCTGAGCCTTCAGACCACTCTCCTGGAGTAGCGACTGGAGGATCTCGCGGATGTTGCTGCCAGTATTTCCTCCAATATTGCCCCCATTCAGCCCTCTAGGGATGTACAGCGTGCCGGCGGGGTAGCTCATGCCGCCTCCCGAGAAGGGAGCGAGGGCGACGCGGAACCGGACCTTCCGGTTCTGGAGCGCCGCCGTCAGGCGGTAGGAGGCGATCCCCTGCGGCGGCACCAGCCAGCCGAGATCCCCGTCTCCCTGAATGCCGCCGGCCGCCTCGCCGAGCGGATGGGCGTCCACCGCCACGTCTCCCGCAGCCACCCAGACTTTCAGGTTGTAGGCGAGCGGCAGCGACCAGGCGGTGATGTCGTAGAACTCGGCGTCGAGGTTCTGCTCCAGCCGCTGGCGCTGGCGTTCGATGAACGCCGGGTTCATCGGCGAATCGATCTCCAGCAGGGCCTGGACCAGGTTGCCGAGGGGCTGCGCGGTCGACACCGCGTAGGTGCCGGCGGCGAGCCGATGCGGCTGCGGCTCGCCGGAGCTTCCCTTGGCGAGCGGGCGGACGGGGACCTCGCTACCTTGAGCGAGCTGCCGCACGCGGACACCGTGGAGAGTGAGCAGGTCGGCCAGAGCGCGGGCCTCCGGCTGGTCGGCGGCCCAGAGATAGGTGCGTGCCGGTTCGCTCGCCGATCTGGCGCGGTTGGCGGTGAAGTCCTCGAGGAGCTTGCGGCCGTTGTGCGCCGCCGTCCGCACCGTAGTGAGCGAGGTCGTCAGGTGGCGGGCGACGCGGTCGGCGAGGGTGAGCACGGTGCCGTCCGGGAGGGTCAGCGCCACGCCGGCGTGGCCGCCGCCGGCCATCTCGTAGGTCATGCCCACGGCGCCGCGCAGGCTCGGATAGGAGTCGCCGTAGCCGGGGTAGAAGAGGTCGTAGTTCTCTTCCTTGAAGTAGACCCAACCCTGGTGGTCGAACGCCGTCGCGTTGGCGCGGCCGAAGGTGTCGAGCCAGGAGAGGACGCGGCGGTCGATCTGCGGGTTGATGGGCTCGGCGGAGGGCGGAAAGAAGTAGGAGCTTTCGGTCCCCATCTCGTGGAAATCGACGTAGACCTGCGGCTCCCACGAGCGATAGGCGGCGATCCGCTGGCGGGTCTCCTGCTGGCTCGCCCAGGCCCAGTCGCGGTTGAGGTCGATCAGGTAGTGGTTCTGCCGGCCGCCGGGCCAGGGCTCGAAATGCTCGGCTGCGGCGCGCCGGAGATTCGCCTCGTCGCCCCGCCGCTGGCGGTAGGCGTTGACATAGCGCTCGCGGCCGTCGGGGTTCTGGAGAGGATCGATCAGCACGACGACGTTCTTGAGCATCTCGGCCGTTTCGCCCTGGGCGGCGGCGAGCACGTAGGCCGTGCCCATCGCCGCCTCGGCCGACGAGGCCTCGTTGCCGTGGACGCCGTAGGCTAGCCAGACGATCAGCGGCGTCCGGCGGGCGATGCGCTCGCGCTCGCCCGCGCTCAGGGCCGCCGGGTCGGCGAGGCGGAGGACGTCCTTGCGGATTTCCTCCAGCCGGTCCAGGTTCTCCGGCGAGGAGATGGCGACCAGCTTCAGCGGCCGCCCCTCGTAGGAGTGGCCGTACTCCCACATCTTGACCTTCGCCGACGCCGCGTCGAGCGCTTCGAGATAGGCGACGATCCGGTCCCAGGAGGTGAAGCGCGCGCCCAGCGGGTAGCCGAGGAAGGCTTCCGGGCGAGGGAGGTGGTCGTCGAGCGGCGGCAGGTCGAGCGTCTCGCCGCGGGAGAGCGGCGCGACGAGGCCGGCATTGGGCGGCACCGGCGCGGGCTCGGCGAAGGCAAGCGCCGCCGAGAGGGCGAGCGCGAGAGTCAGAAGCGAAGTCCTGCGGACCATCCTGGCGGACATGGTGTGCCTCATTCGATGTTGGAACCGATCAGAAAAAAGGGTGATGCGGGCTCAAAAGGCGACCAGGCTCTCCGACGAGATGTTCAATCGCTTCATCATCTCGTGGAGTGTGGTGGGCTTGACCTGCAGGAGCTCGGCGGCCCGCTTCTGGACGCCGCCGCATGCCTGCAAAGCGCGGATGATGATCT
>DATBAW010000011.1:0-3136 GCA_036271335.1 Thermoanaerobaculia bacterium | reverse complement strand
CTGGTGGAGGAGTAGCTCTCGCTCATGCCGATCACCTGGCCGTTGGCCGCCTTGAGGTTGAAGAAGGGCTCGCCCTTCTTGTTCTCCTTGCGCTCGTAATGGCCGTCGATCGGCGCGTTCTTCCTGACCGAGTCGATGCCGTTGAGCGCGCCCCGCTTCTCGGTGTAGAGCTCGCTGGTCAGGATGATCTCGCCGTTCCCCGCCTTGAGATTGAACCGGAACTGCCCGTCCTTGGCCTTCTTCAGATCGAATTTAGCAGCCATTCTTTCTCTCCTTTTCGCGCCAGCGCTGGCGGAATGGTACCGCATCCGGCCATCCGGCGCTCAGGGCACGATCGGGATCTCCAGGGCGCTCGGATGCGCGGCGTCGTGGAGGAGGGTGACGTGGGCGGTGCGGGCGTCCTTGGCGGTCTCGTCGGCCACCACGCCGCCGGAGTTGTAGTTCTTCTCGAGATCGGTCGAATTGGCGGCCGCGACCACCAGGCGGAGCCGGCTCCCCTTCGACACCCGCCGGGAGAACCAGGTGAAGCCGTTGAAGTCGTAGCGCACGGCCTCACCCCTCGGCACCAGCGCCTCCTTTTCCATCGAGTCCCGGTAGCGGGCGCGCACCAGGTCGCGGGTGAGCAGGACGCTGCCGCCGTCCGGCTGGATCTCGTAGAGCGCAGCCTGGAAGTCAGTGTCGGGGACGTCGAGGGTCATCCAGAGCGAGAGCTTCACCTGGCCGGAGACCTCGGTCGCCGCCGCGAACGGCTCGCTGTGATAGACCACCCCCGCGCCGAACAGCTCGAGCGAGCCGAGCTGGGAGACGATGTACCCCTTGTCGCTCGTGCTGTCGAGCTCCGCCTGCCCCGGCCGGACGTCGAGCGGGTCATAGACGAAGGCGTCGGGCTTGACCGACGCCGCCGGCCTGGCGTCGGCGAGGCGGCCGGAATGGAAGGCGTCCCCCGCCTGGCCGCCGTCCGAGGTTAGGCCGTCCGAGGTCAGATAAAAGGTCCGCCGCTGGGCGCCGATCGACTCCAGGGAATCGGCCCGCTTCCAGGTCTCGGCGCCGGGGCCGACCTCGTAATAGGCGACCTTCTTTTCCAGGAACTTCGGCCGCGGTCCGTCCTTCATCGTCCAGTCGTACCACTCCTTGTGCAGGCCGTTGAGGTCGAGGACGCTGGCCTCGCCGAAGGTCAGGCCCCCCACCTGGGCGTTCGGCGTGCGGGTGCCGGCGTGGTCCCAGGGGCCGATGATCAGGTAGTGGCGGTCGCGGACGGCCTGCGGGGCGTATTTCTGATGGTCGCGATAGTAGGAGAGCGCGCCGGGCTGGTCGCCGTCGTAGTGGCCGGTGATGGTGAGGATCGGCAGGTCGATCGCCGCGAACTGTTCGGGGGTCGGCACCATGGCCTTCCAGTAGTCGTCGTACGTGGGGTGGGCGAGCCAGCGCTGGAAGACCGGGCTCGGGTTGCCCACGAGGCGGTCGAGCTGGCGGAACGGAGAGTGCGCGACATACATCTCGCGGTCCTTCTGGCTCCAGAGCGAGCCCTCGCCGAAGGTCAGGGTGTTCTTGGCGTGGCCGCTGGTGAAGGTCAGCCACTGCATGTCGTAGGAGTAGAAGATCCCCCGCTGATAGGGGAAGTCGACGCCGGGGCGGACGGCGGCGGCCGGCACGATGGTCACCAGGTGCGGCGGCCGCTCCTTGGCGGTGGCCCACTGGTCGTAGCCGGCGTAGGAGCCCCCCCACATCGCCACCTTGCCGTTGGCCCAGGGCTGTTTGGCCAGCCACTCGACGACGTCGTAGCCGTCCCGCGGCTCCTGGGCGAAGGGATCGAAGAGCCCCCCCGAGTCGCCGCGCCCCCGCACGTCCACCAGCGCGTAGACGTAGCCGTGGCGGGCGAAGTAGAGCGCCCGGTCCTGGTAGCTGTCGGCGACGTAGGGCGTGAGGGTGAAGATCACCGGCAGCGGCCCCTTCTGCCCGGCCGGCCGGTAGATCTCCGCCACCAGCTCGACGCCGTCGCGCAGGGGGATGTGGACGCCCCACTGGAGATCGACGTCCTGGGTGGCGGCCTCGGGAGCGTCCTTGGCGGGCGGATCGGCGGCGCGCGCGACCGCGACGGAGAGGAGCAGCAGAGCGAGCAGGATGAGGACGGGCGGCACGGCGCGGCGGGCGGCTGTGAGCATGGATGTCTCCTGAGAACGATTGCGGGGATTGTAGTCCCGTTGCGTATCCAGGAACGCTGGCCGGGTCCGCTCTCCCTCACCTCCCCGGACCCAAGGCGCCCCTCGCCCCCGTTACCCCAGCCGCCTGGAACAGAAGCTTCCGACCTCCAACTCGCTCAAGGCGTCAGCACCTCGCCCCCTCACGCCTGACCGGTTCCGTGCCACACTGTCGCATCCCCTCTGCATGAGCGACAGAAGACGATTGGACGGAAGGTCCGGGATGCGTTTCGAAGGCTCGGCCGCGCTGGCCCTTCTCAGTCTCCTCGCCGCCGCGCCGGGGGCCTGGGCGAGGACCGTCGACCGGCCGCCCGTGCTGGCGGCGCCGGTACAGAGGTTCTCCCCACCGGTCGTCGGCGCCGTCCTCGATTCCGTGCCCGGCGGCCGGAGCTACGCGCTGGCCGCCGACCGCGCGGACGGCCTGGAGATGCCGCGCGCCTACTGGTGGACCCGCGCCGCGGAGAGCGGCCGCTGGACCCTGCTGAACGGCCAGCCGTCGTCCTATTCGCCGTGGACCCTGGCGCCCGATCCCGTCCAACCCGACACCGTCTACGCGGCGGACACGGCGGGGGCCGTCTCCCGCAGTCTGGACGGCGGCGCCACCTGGGAGGAGCGCAGCTCGGCGCCGGCCGGGCACACCGTCCGGCTGCTGGTCGCGGGCCCCGATCTCCTCCTGATGGGGGACGTCTCCTGCTTCCCTTGCCGCTCCAGCGACGGCGGCCTGACCTGGAGCGAGGAGGACACCGTGTCGGACCCTCTCGTGGTCGCGCCGGCCGATCCGCGTGTCGTCTATGCGTTCGACGACCAGGGGATCTTCCGCTCCGCCGACGGCGCGCGGTCGTTCGCCGACGTGTCGCCGGCGGTGGGGGAGGGCGCGCGGGGCCTCGCGGTCGCCCCCTCCGACGCGAACGTCGTCTACGCCCTGGCGGACACTCCGG
>DATBAW010000010.1:0-17101 GCA_036271335.1 Thermoanaerobaculia bacterium | reverse complement strand
CTTCGGGAGGGGATCTTCGCCCGCGCGCCGCCGGGGGGCCTGCCCGGCTCCCGGGGATCAGATGAAGTCGGTACAACTGTTGCATTGGGTCCGTACGGAGACGAGGCGCCAGGAAAGCACCCCTCGGCCAGCCCTCCTTCGATCGGGCCTGAGTCTTCCCGGGAACTCTTTTTGAGCTCCCCCCTTCTAAGAGGTGGAGAGGTGACTATGCAGAAGACATTGATCCTTCCCGTGGCAGCCCTTCTCCTGGTGCCCCTGGTCGGCTGCGGCAAGATCCAGGCCCGGGCGGAGCTCAAGAAGGGCAACTCCTACTACGCGCAGGACCAGTATTCGAAGGCGCTCGACTACTACCAGAAGGGCCTGAGCCTCGACCCCGACGCCACCTTCGCCTGGCGCTCCGTGGGTCTGTCCGCGCTCGCCCTCTACCGGCCGGGCGACAACGATCCGAAGAACCAGCAGTACGCGACCACCGCGATCGACGCCTTCGAGAAGTTCCTCGCCGAGAACCCGAACGACTCGAAGATCGAGGACTACCTGCTGGCGACCTACGTCAACGCCGAGAAGTACAACGAGGCGCTCGCCTTCATCGACCGCCGCGCCAAGGAGCGGCCGGAAGAGGCGAGCAAGCTCGGCCAGGCCAAGGTCAACATCCTGACCAAGGCCGACCGCCTGGACGAGGCGTTCAAGCAGGTCGACCTGCTCCAGGGCGACGACAAGACCAAGACCCTCTACGCCATCGGCGTGACGGCCTGGGACAAGGTCTACCACGATCCGGGCAAGCTGGACGCCGACGGCAAGGGCAAGCTGATCGGCCTCGGGCTCGACGCGCTGAGCAAGGCGCTCGCCATTGATCCCGGCTACGTGGACGCGATGGTCTACACCGGTCTGCTGTACCGCGAGAAGTCGAAGCTCGACATCGACGGCGCGCAGCGCCTGGCGGACGAGACCACCGCTTCCGACTGGACCAAGAAGGCGATCGATACGCGCAACAAGAAGAAGGCGGCGGCGCAGTCGGCGCCCGCCCCTGCCAACACCTGACCCAGGGTGGTGAGATCATGTTTGAGAATTCACTGATCGATTTGGACAAGAAGAACAAGCGCGGCTTGCGCTGGTGGCTCTTTCCGGTCGCGGTAGTCGCCCACGTGATCGCCGGCGGCGCGCTGCTGTTCGCGCAGTACTGGAACGTGCCCGCCGTGGAGGAGCCGCCCATCAACGTGGTGTTCGTCAACGCCGCGCCGCCGCCTCCCCCGCCGCCGCCGCCGCCGCCGCCCCCGGCGGCGCCGAAGCCGGTGATCCCGCACGAGGTGCCGCACGTGCAGCCGACCGAGACGGTGCAGCCGGTGCAGGTGCCCGAGAAGGTGCCGGAGCCGCAGCAGACGCCTGACGCCGGCGCCGAGGGTGGCGTCGAGGGCGGCGTCGTCGGCGGCGTGGCCGGTGGTGTCGTCGGCGGCGTGGTCGGTGGCGTCGTCGGCGGTACGCCGGGCGGCGTGGTCGGCGGCGTGCCGGACGAGGCGCCGCTGCGCGTCGGCGGCGACGTCAGCCGGCCGGAGATCATCACTCAGGTCAAGCCGATCTACACCGAGCTGGCCCGCCGGGCCCGCGTGACCGGCACGGTGATCGTCGAGGCGATCATCGACCAGCAGGGCAACGTGACCAACGTGCGGGTCCTCAAGGGCCAGCCGATGGGCCTCGACCGCGCCGCGGTCGACGCGGTGCAGAGGTGGAAGTTCAAGCCCGCCATGCTCGCGGGCAAGCCGGTCAAGGTCTATTACGTACTGACGGTCAATTTCCAGGTGCAGTGAGCGCCTAGGCTTTCGAAAAGGAGAAGCGCATGGATCTGAATCCTCTTGTTCTTTGGGAACAGATGACCATCCTCAACAAGGGGGTTATCGTGATTCTCATCACTCTCTCCGTCTGGTCGCTGTATGTGTGCGTCGAGCGGCTGATCGTCTTCCGCAAGGCCCGCAAGCAGTCGCTCCTGTTCGCCCGCCAGGCGACTCAGCTGCTGAAGAACGACAACCCGCAGGCGGCGATCGACGTGGCGATGAAGTACCCCCAGAGCCACCTCGCCCGCGTCGTCTCGGCCGGCCTGCAGTCGTTCCAGTTCGAGAGTCAGACCAGCCCGCTCTCCGAGGTCGAGATCGTGGAGGCCGCCACCCGCGCCGTCGAGCGCGCCACGCTGCTGACCACCTCCGACATGAAGCGCGGCATCGGCTCGCTGGCGACGATCGCCACCATCACCCCCTTCATCGGCCTGTTCGGCACCGTGATCGGCATCATCAACGCCTTCCACGGCATGGCCCTCACCGGCTCGGGCGGCATCGGCGCGGTCTCGGCCGGTATCGCCGAAGCGCTGGTGGCCACCGCCTTCGGCCTCGGCGTCGCCATCCCGGCGGCCTGGATGTTCAACTATTTCACCAACGTCCTCGAGCGGCTGCAGATCGAGATGTCGAACTCGGCGTCGGAGCTGGTCGACTTCTTCATGAAGCGCCAGAGGAGCAAGAATGCGGCCTAAGCATCAGAAGCTCACGCTCGTCCGCGAGGTCCGGAGCGACATCAACGTCACTCCCCTCGTCGACGTCTGCCTGGTGCTTCTGATCATCTTCATGGTGGTCACCCCGATGCTGCAGAAGGGGGTGGACATCTCGTTGCCGGAGACGGTCAACCCCACGAAGATGCCCGAGAACGCCAAGCAGCTCACGCTGGCGATCAAGCAGGACGGCTCGGTCTTCGTCAACCAGAACTGGGTGACGAAGGAGAACCTGAAGAACACCCTGGCCGAGGTCCACACCTCGACCCCCGACAAGGACGTGGTCATCAAGGCCGATCGGCGCCTGAAGTACAAGGACGTGCGCGGCCTGATGCAGCTCGTCAACGAGGTGGGCTTCAGCCGCGTCGGTCTGGTCACCGAGAAGAGAAAGGGCGGCGCCGCCTGACCGGCGGCGTGGCCAACCCGAAGGAGCTCAAGCCATGGCAATGAACATGGGCAATGCGGGAAGCGTCCGGAGCGAGATCAACATCACGCCGCTGGTCGACGTGGTGCTGGTGCTGCTGATCATCTTCATGGTCGCGGTGCCGTTGCTCCAGATGGGCTACACCGCTCAGGTGCCCCCGAAGATCGAGACCGCCACTCCCCCGCCGTCGGAAGACCAGATCATCGTGCGGATGGATGCCTCGGGCGCCACCTACATCAACAAACAGCTCGTTCCCTACACCGACTTCGGCGGCCAGCTCAAGACCGCCTTGACGGGGCGCCAGGCCAAGGTGGTGTTCTTCGCCGCCGACGGCAACCTCCCCTTCGACAAGGTCGTGGACTTCATGGACCTGGTCCGCAACAGCGGCGCCGACAACCTCGGCATCGTGTTCGACGACCTCAAGAGCGGCGGCGCCCCGGCGGCCGCCGCGCCGTAAGACCGTTTTAGCAGATCCCGCGCTTCTTCCTGTCCCCCGCGCTCTCCGGAGCGCGGGGGATTTTTGCTTCAGGGGGATTCCCCTCGCGGTCCACCGCGCAGCGAGTGGCGGATCCGCCCCAGGAGCTTGTTGATGGGATTGGACCGGTCGAGGAAGGAGAGCACCGGCTGGCCGCGGACGCCGAGCTCCTTGATCATGGCGAGGAGCTGGGGATTGTTGCGCTCGATCTTCAAGCCGGCGCGCACCGCCTTCACCGCGCCTTTGCGGTCGCGGGCCAGCAGGCAGGTGCGGGCGAGGTTGACGTAGTTCTCCGCCTGGTAGAACTCGACCTCGATCGAGTGCCGGCAGAGCTTCAGCCCCTCACGGATCCGGCGGTCGCGCAGAGCGATGCCGAAGCCCAGGTAGGAATAGAACAGCCCGGGCAGGCCCTCGGTCGCCTCCCCCGTCTCCGTCACCTTTCCCAGGTGGTGGAGTCCCTCGTTCCAGTCCCCTCTCCGGCAGCAGTCGATTCCAAGCTTCAGGGCGGTGGCGATCTCGGGGCTCAGGGCCATCTCGGAAAACCTCCCGACGAACGATAAAGCGAAATGATAGTGGAATTTATATAGAAGCACCCACGGGATCACAAGCGCGCGCCCGCCGTGCTAGACTTGGGATCTGCCCTCCGGCGATCGCAGGAAAGGGAAGGCGCCGCGATGAGTCATCCGCAGAGCCCCTCGCACCAGGAAATCCAGGAGCTGACCGCGATGTCCCGGCGGTTCAGCGAGACCAAGCGCTACGACGAGGCGGCCGACCTGCTCCTGCTGGCCCTGCGTCTCGACCCCAAAAACCTGAGCGTCAAGCTGAGCCTGGCGGAGGTCCGCAAGCTTCAGCAGCAGCACCGCGGCGGCACGAGCTCGCGCAGCCTGCGCGACATCCTGCGCGAGGGGTTCCGGCGCAACGCCATCGACGCCGCCCACTTCCTCGGCCTCGCCCATCTCTACGCCGAGAAGGGGGAGAACGCGCGGGCGATCGAGTGCATCGAGGTCGCCAAGGCCAAGGATCTGGCCAACCCCGCCAACCACAAGCTGCACGGCAAGCTCCTCTTCCGCCGCCGCGACTTCGACGGCGCTGCCGAGGAGTTCGGCCGGGCGCTGCGCTACAACCCCTTCGATCGCGAGACGGCGGAGAGCCTCGGCCGCGCCGAGTACGAGCGCAAGCAGTTCGAGGCGGCCCTCGGCGCCACGGTGCACGCCTTTCTGCTGCTCAACGACGGCGACGAGGAGGGGGTGCGGCGCCTGCGGCGGCGCATCCAGACGCTGAAGCAGATCCTCGGCTGGGGGAACCGCGAGCTGTCGAATCTGTTCCGCGAGCGCCAGGAGACGGTGCACACCTCGTTCGACCGCCTGGAGTGGAACCGCGAGCGCTTTCTCGAGCAGGGGGGGCTGCCGGGCGCCAGCATCTCCTTCCACCTGCCGCCCCCCCGGCGCCGGGAGGGGAGCGGCCAGCTCGACCTCGCCTCCCGCCTGCGGCGGATCAAGCCGCTGGCCCACTTCTCGGACGAGCAGATCTTCAAGCTGACCCAGGCCGTGCGCGAGGAGGTCCAGGACGTCGGCACCCTGATCTTCGGCCACCGCACGCAGGGCCGCGACCTCTACATGCTCGAACGGGGGGAGATCACCGTCCAGCGCACCACCTCCTACGGCACCTTCGCACTGGGCGCCGTCGAGCCGGGGGACTTCTTCGGCGAGGCGAGCTTCATCACCGGCCAGGAGCGGAGCTCCGACGCCCTCGCCGCCGCGCCGAGCCAGCTCTTCCGCATCGACGCGGCGGTGCTCGACAACCTGATGGAGAGCTCGCCCGAGATGGGCGTCCAGATCTACTGGACGCTCTGGCACAGCCTGGCCCGCAAGCTGCGGGCGACCAACGATCAGCTCAAGTCGTTCTTCTCTAACGAGTCGATGCCGGAGAACTTCCTGCGCCTGCGCAAGCAGGCCGCCGGCGTGCCCTCGAACGTGCAGGTGGAGCCTTCGGACAAGATCCGCCTGTTCCGCGAGCAGGGGCTCTCCCGCCGCGAGCTGATGACCCTCGCCACCTTCTCGCGCGAGAAGCGCTTCGGCGCCGGCGCCTCGCTCTTCCAGGAGGGGGACGAGGGGGGCGAGATGTACATCATCCTCGACGGCCGGGTGATGATCTCGAAGTTCATCCCCGGCGCCGGCGAGGAAGCGCTCGCCATCCTCGAGCGCGGCGACTTCTTCGGCGAGATGTCGCTGATCGACGGCGAGCCGCGCTCGGCCGACGCGCGGTCCCACGGCGGTCCGCTCACCGTGCTCGCCCTCGATCAGGGGACGGTGCGCGAGGTCCTCGCCATGGACCCCCACGCCGCCCTCGAGTTCCTCCAGCTCCTCTGCCGCCTGGTCGCCAACCGCCTGCGCGAGATCGACGAGAAAGTCATCGGCTGGCGCATCATGTCCGGCGAGCGCAACGAGAGCGTGTCGGCGTAGCGCAGCTCATCCAGCCAAGGCCTTGCCGATGAGCTCGGCCTCCAGCCCGCCGTACTCGGAGCGGCGCAGCACCAGCGAAAAGCCATGGAGGCTCGCGACCCGGTGGGCGATGTCGAGGCCGAGCCCCTGCCCGCCCGGCACGCGGGTGCGGGCGTCGTTGCCACGGAAGCCACGGGCGACGAGGCGGGCAAGGTCCTCCTCGGGAATCCCCGGGCCATCGTCGATCACCCGCAGCCGGAATCGCCCCTGTGTCTCGTCGAGGATCAGCGCGGCGTGGCCTCCCGGCCGGTTGTGGCAGATGGCGTTGTAGAGGAGGTTGCTCACCGCCTGCTCGAGCAGCGTCAGGTCGGCGAGCGCCGCCACCGGCTCGGCCGGCGTGGCGCTCTCGATCTCCACCTCCAGCTCGCGGGCGATCGGCCGGTGGCGCCCCATGACCCGGGCGACCAGGCTTTCCAGCTCGACCCGCTCGAGCTGGAGGCGCAGCTCGGCGCTGTCGAGCCGTGCCATGGTCGCGAGGTCGTGCATCAGGCCGCCCATGTAGTGCGCTTCCCCCTGCGCCTCGACCAGCAGCGACCGGCCGACCGGCTCCCCCGCCGCGACCTGCTCCTGGGCCTTGGCGAGGTGCCCCTGCAGGACGGTGAGGGGGATCATCACGTCGTGGGTGGCATTGGCCAGGAAGTCGCGCAACGCCTGCTCCCGGCGGTCCTTCTCGTCGAGCTGGGTGCGCGCCTCGCGCGCCGCCGCCGCGAAGGCGGTAGCCAGCGTCCCGATCTCGTCGTCCGTATCGACCGGCACCTCGGACCGGTAGCCGGAGGCGGCCGAGCGCTCGACCGCCGCGGTCAGGCGCGTCAGCCGCCGCAGGGTGGGAGCGACGGCGATCATCTGCGCGAGGAGGATGATCAGCCCGGGCAGGAGCCACCCCTTGAGCGGCGGGATGACCGCTCCCAGCCAGGGCTCCGAGGTGCCGCGGACGAGGACGAACGCGCATTGCCCTCCCGCCCAGGGAGTGCGGACGAGCACGGCGATCTCGCCGTGGGTCCAGGAGCCCGGCACGATCGCGGTGCCCCAGGGCTTGAGGCCGTTGGCCAGCGACCGGTCGAGGGCGGGCGCCGGATCCGCGGCGCGGAGCTGCCCGTCGTAGGCCTGGAAGGCCGGCCGGTGGTGGAAGCGCGGCGCGCCCTCGGGACCCGGCGGCGGCGGCTCCTCTCTGCGGGGCGGCGGCGGTGGTGGCGGAGGGCGACGGGGAGCCCGTTCTTCTTCCCCGGGAGGCCCAAAAGGCGGCGGCTCTTCGCGCGGCGGCGGTCCCTCGCGCGGCGGCGGTCCCTCGCGCGGCGGCGGCGCGGCCTCCGGCGGCGGACCTTCGGGACCGCGCGGATCCCGGCCGCCGGCGCTCCAGGCGGTCGGATTCGCTTCGCAGCGCTGCTGCTCGCCGGCGGTCGCCAGCCGGGTGAGCGCCAGGTCGGTGAGCGCGGCCTCGGCCGCCCGTCGGCGCGACACCGAGTCGATCGCCGCCAGCGCCGCCACCAGGGGGAGGCTCACCGCCAGGGTGGTGAGCGCGATGCGGGTCCGCAGCGTCACGTCTCGTCCTCGGCCGCCAGCCGGTAGCCGATCCCCCAGACGGTCCGGATCAGCGTTCCGGCCCCAAGCTTCTTGCGCAGCCGCGACATGTGAGCGTCCAGGTTGCGGTCGGCCCCCTCGCGCTCCGGATCGAGCACGTGATCGGCCAGCCACTGCCGGGTCACCGCCGCGCCCGGACGGCGGGCGAGCGCCGCGAGGAGATCGAGCTCGACCCGGGTGAGGTCGACGGCCCGGCCGTCGACCCACACCTCGCGGGTCGCGAGGTCGATCCGCAGCGCGCCGGTTTCGAGGACGTTCCCCCGCGCCAGCACCGGCCGCCGGAGCCGCGCCCGCACCCGCTCCATCAGCTCCTCCGGCCAGAACGGCTTGGTCAGGTAGTCGTCGGCGCCCAGGGCCAGCGCCCGCACCTTGTCGTGGGTGTCGACGCGCGCGCTCAGGACCAGCACCGGAACCTCCGAGCTGGCCCGCAGCTCCTTCAGGATGTCGAAGCCGTGGGCCCCCGGCAGCATCAGGTCGAGGATGACGAGCGACGCCTCCGGCCGCTCCCCCATCACGATGGCATTGCCGTCCCGCCACCAGTCGGGTTCGTAGCCGGCGCGGCGCAGGTGCTCGACCACCTGCGCGCCCAGCTTGGCGTCATCCTCGATGACCAGCACTCGCTCCGCCATGGTTACCTCATAGTAGCCCGTGAATCCTTGCGGGAACCTTGCGCAAGATTCTCGCAAGACTCTCTCCCTACCCTTCTCGTCAGGAAGGGCATTTCTTCAGGTGAGAACGGCGGTCGCCTCGGAGCCTCGGGGTGCGGTGTTCATCGGCTCTACACCCGTGTCCTCGGACCGGTCCGATTCAGGGCTGGCCATTGGCGAAAAGGAGACTTGCGCATGGCGAGAGACAAAAGAATCCGGCGGCTCGCGAGACCTCAGGCCCTCATCCTCCCCCTGCTGCTCCTGGCGACGCCCCTGGCCTATGCCGTCGCGAACCTGGAAGCGCCGGCCGGCTATGACAACCTGACCAACGGCTTCGAGAGCCAGACGCAGTTCGATCTCGACCGGACCGTCTTCGAGGAGCGAGAGGGATCGCCGAAGGGCTGGGGCCGATCTACAACGCGCAGTCCTGCGCCGAGTGCCACCAGAGCCCGGTGACCGGCTCCTCCAGCCAGGTCACGGAGTTGCGGGTAGGCCGGATGGACGCCGCCGGGAACTTCATCGAGCCGGCAGGGGGCTCGCTGATCAACGACCGGGCGATCGATCCGTCGATCCAGGAGCACGCGTCCCCCCAGGACAACGTGGTGGCCTTCCGCTCCTCGCTCGGCATCCTGGGCGACGGCTACGTCGAGGTGCTCCCGGACGGCGTGTTCAGCCAGATCCAGGCGGCACAGCCGATGTCGATGAAGGGAGTCATCGTCAGGGTCCCGGTGCTGGAGTCGCCCGGCGTCACGCGGATCGGCCGTTTCGGCTGGAAGGACCAGCACGCCAGCCTCGTCTCCTTCGCGGCCGACGCCTATCTCAACGAGATCGGGATCACCAGCCCGCTGATGCCCAACGAGAACAGCTCGAAGGGCAAGTCGGTGGCGGACTTCGACACGGTCGCCGATCCCGAGGACGCGGCGACTCCCACGGCGCCCAACGGCTCCGACGTCGAGGCTTTCGCCCGTTTCATGCGCTCGACCAAGGTGCCGGCCCGCGATCCGGTGGTGGCGGTGATGCCGGACGCCCAGGCCGGCGCCGCGCTCTTCCACCAGATCGGCTGTGACATCTGCCACACCGCGAGTCTCCAGACCGCTCCGGCGGGATCGGTCACGCGCGGCATGAATCACGACAAAGCGGTGCCGGCGGCCCTGGGCGACAAGGTCATCCATCCGTACAGCGACTTCATGCTGCACGACGTCGGCACGGGCGACGGCATCGTCCAGAACGGCGGGCCGGACACCGCGCACAAGCTGCGGACGGCGCCGCTCTGGGGCCTGCGCATGCGCCCCCGGCTCATGCACGATCTCGCCAGCGTCAGCTATCCCCAGGCGATCCTGCGCCACGCGCGGGAAGCGGGGCCGGTGATCCAGGCCTACAGGAACCTGAGCCAGGTCCAGCAGAGCCAGCTCTCGCTCTTCCTGAGCTCGCTGTGACGGCCGGCCGATGAAACGCCAGAGATGAAACGCCGGATTTGCTTCCCCTTGGGATCAGGGATGAGAGTTTCTTCTGGAGCGGATCATTCGTACCGGAGCGCCGCCGACGGGTCCACCCGGGCGGCGCGCCAGGCGGGCGCGAAGCAGGCGAGCAGGGTGACCAGCAGGGCGAAGCCGACCACCGCCAGGAGGTCCCGGAGCTCGACGCGGAAGGGGACGGAGTCGATGAAGTAGATCGCCGCCACCTCGGGGTCGAAACGCACCAGCTTGAAGGTCGTCATCACCCAGCAGACCCCGGAGCCGACCAGCACCCCCAGCAGCGTGCCGAGGGCGCCGAGGAAGCCGCCGTAGGCGAGGAAGACCAGCCGCAGCAGGCCCGGCCGCAGGCCGAGCGCCCCCAGCAGGCCGATGTCGCGCATCCGCTCGCGCACCAGCACGACCAGGGTGGAGGCGACGTTGAAGGTGGAGACGATGACGATCAGCCCGAGGACCACGAAGAGGGCGATCTGCTGCAGCTTCAGCGCCGTGAACAGCTCGCGGTTGAGCTGCCGCCAGTCGGTGACCACGAAGTCCGGCTGCAGCACGCCGGTCGCCGCGTTGGCGATCCGCGGCGCCTCGGAGGCGTCGTCCACCGTCAGCTCCAGCAGGTCCACCGCCGTCTCGCCCCCCATCATGCGCTCGACCAGCGTGCGGTCGAGCAGCACCCAGCTGCGGTCGAACTCGGCGAAGCCGGTCGCGAAGGTCGCCGAGACCCGCACGCTCTGATACTGGAAGTGCGGCCGCCCCTCGCGGAAGCCGAGGGCGACCAGGCGGAGGGTGTCGCCGGCCCGGGCGTCCAGGCGATCGGCGAGGTCCTTGCCCAGCACGGCGGAGGGGATGCCGTCCGGCGTCGCGCGGAGCTGCTCCGCCGTCGCCGTGAGCTGGCCGCCTCCCGGATCGACGCCACGAAGGACCACCTCCAGCCCCTGGCCGACTTTGGTGCTCGCCAGCGATCCCTGTCCGTAGGCGACGCGGCCGACCCGCCGCACCCCGGGGATGCCCAGCAGCGCGCGCTGGCGGGCCGGCGAGAGGGCGCCCGTCTCGCCGCCGACCGGATAAGCGATCACGGCGGCGTTGCCGCGCACCAGCTTGTTCTGGAGGTCCTCGCGGTAGCCGGTCATCAGGGCCATGGCGATGATCATCGCCATCACCCCCAGCGCGGTCGAGAGGAGCGCCGCCCGCGCGGTGCCGTCGAGCAACCGGCTGTGCCGGCCGCGCAAGAAGCGCCAGGCGATCACCCAGGGGAGCGGGCCCGGCGGCAGGCCCTTCTCGACCGGGGAGGGTCCAGGGCTCATCGCCGCGTCGTCGCGTCGAGGAAGCGGTCGAAGAGGATCGCGGCGTCGTGCGGGCCGGGGGCCGCCTCCGGGTGATACTGCACCGACCACACCGGCTTGTCGGCCACGGCGAAGCCCTCGACGGTGCCGTCGTTCAGGTTCACCTGGGTGACGGCGCAGGAGGCCGGCAGCGAGGCGGGATCAACGGCGAAGCCATGGTTCTGGCTGGTGATCGCCACCCGGCCGGTGGCCACGTCGCGCACCGGCTGGTTGCCGCCGTGGTGGCCGAACTTGAGCTTGAAGGTACGGCCGCCGAGGGCGAGGCCGAGGAGCTGGTGGCCGAGGCAGATGCCGAACACCGGCAGCTCGGCGCCGATCAGCTCGCGGACGCTCTCGACGATGCCGGTGAGCGGCTCCGGATCGCCCGGCCCGTTCGACAGCACGACGCCGTCGGCCCGCAGCGCCAGCACATCGCTCGCCGGGGTGCGGGCCGGCAGCACGGTCAGCCGCGCCCCCCGCTCGGCCAAGGAGCGCAGGATGTTGGTCTTCACTCCGAAGTCGTATACCGCGAGGTGGCGCCGCTCCTCTCCCACCGCCGGGATCTCGTAGGCGGCCGCGCAGGTCACCTCGTCGACCAGCGCCCGCCCCTCCATGGTCGGGAAACCGGCCAGCTCGGCGGCCAGGGCGTCGACATCGGAGCGCTCGGTGGTGAGCACGCCGCGCAACGCTCCGCGGTCGCGCAGCCGCCGCACCACGGCGCGGGTGTCGAGCCCCTGGAGGGCCGGCACGCTGTAGCGCCGGAGGTAGGCGACCAGGCTCTCGTCCCCGGCCGAGCCCGAGGGGTGGGTCGTGAACTGGCGGGCGATGAACCCCTCGACCCACGGGTGACCCGACTCCGCGACCTCCGGCGTGGTGCCGTAGTTGCCGATGTGCGGCTGGGTCATCACCACGATCTGGCCGCGGTAGGAGGGATCGGTGAGCACCTCCTGATAGCCGGTCATCGAGGTGTTGAACACCACCTCGCCGAAGCGGGTGCCCGGCGATACCGCCTCGCCTTCGAACACGGAGCCGTCCTCGAGCACGAGGAGACCGGATGAGGGATTGGATTTCAAGGCCTGAGACGTCCTTTCGCCCTTACCAAGCGGGGCCGCGAAAGGGTATCATGAGCCCGTTTTACCTCGGACCTGCGGAGGAGAGAACCACCCATGCGCCACCCGCGCTTCCTGCGTCCGGCGACGCTCGCCCTGACCCTGCTGCTCGCCTCGGCCACCCTGCTGATGGCCGCCGCGGCCTACACGATCTATCTCAAGGATGGCACCAGCGTGGTCGCCAAGCAGAAATACACCGTCGACAACGGCCGGGCGATCATCACCCTGCTCAACGGCACCCAGACCTTCATTCCGCTCGACCGGATCGACATCCCGCGCAGCGACGCCGCCAACAAGGCCGGCTACGGCACCGGCGTGGTGATCCCCGGCTCGCCGCAGGACATCGGCACCGTCCCCGCCCAGCCGCAGAAGGATCAGACCCTCGGCGACCTGATCACCAAGAAGGTCGCCGGCCCGCGCGACGTGAAGACGACCGGCAAACCCGGCAAGGATCAGGCGGGCAACGGCCGCGTCCTGAAGACCAAGGCCGGCTACACCGACCTCGTGGCCCTCGCCCGCCGGCCCTACTCCCACAACGACATGGCCGCGGCGCTGCAGCAGTTCTTCCACGGTCAGGGGCTCGACGACGTCGAGATCTTCGAGGGCACCTCCGGCGACCACCCGCTGATCGAGATCACCGCCAACTCCGAAGGCTCCGTCTTCAAGGCGCTCAACAGCGCCGCCGCCGGGCTGCTCCAGATCCGGGACTCCTTCCCGAACCGGGTGACCGCCTTCGAGGTCCTGCTGACCACCCCCACCCGCGAGCGGGCCGGTCAGTTCATGCTGACGCCGGAGATGGCGACCGAGCTGGTGGCCAAGAAGGTGGAAGTGGCCGCGTTCTACATCAAGAACGTGCAGTTCTAGGAGGGCACCTCGGAGGACTCTTCGCTCTCCTCCTCCCCGTGCAGGCCGAGGTAGCGCTCGACGTTCATCCCCACCCGTTGCCGGAAGCGCTGGCGGTAGCTCTCGACCTCGCCGATCGCCTCGTCGAGGAAGATCCGCTCGACCCGGAAGAGGGGGACGAACATGGTGGAGAGCCCCAGCGTCTGATCGCCCGGGCGCGAGGCCTGCGCCATCCAGTCGTCGAAGCTGGCGACGTTGATGCCACGCAGCATCACCCCCGCGACGCCGAGCTCCTGGAGGAGACCCCAGAACTTCTCGGTCGGCTGGATCAGATGGACGATCACCAGCGAGCCGGGGCGGATCATGGTTTGAACCTCTCGTAGGGGCGCAGCATGCTGCGCCCTGCCTGGCCTCGATATGTTGATAGGCGCAGCATGCTGCGCCCCTACGAGGAGGATTCCAGGACGTGAGGGTCCCCTTCGGACAGCTCCAGCAGCACGCCGCCGGCGCTCTTCGGATGGACGAACTGCACCCAGCAGCCGCCGGCGCCGCGAGTGGGCTCGGGGCGGAGCACCTGGTAGCCGCTCGCCCGCAGTTGTGCGTCGTCGGCGCGGACGTCGTCACTCCCCAGGCAGAGGTGGTGGATGCCCGGGCCGCGCTTCTCCAGGAACTTCGCGATCGGCGACTCCGCCGACGTCGGCTCCAGGAGCTCGATGCTCGACTCACCGCAGGGGATCATCGCCACCCGCACCCCTTCCTGCGGTACCTCCTCGATGCCCGAGACGTGGAGCCCCATCGCCTCGTACAGCCCGCGCGCCTCGGCGATCGAGCGGACGGCGATACCGATATGGTCGATCCTTCCGATCATTTTTCCTCCAATCAGCCGTCCTCCAATCAGGCCATCCTCTCCTCGGTCGGTCCGGCGGGACCGTCCTCCTCGGCGAGCTCGGCTTCTTCCCGTCCCTCCTCGCGGGCATCCTCGAGCACGCCGCTGAACAGGCGGTCGGCCACGCGGTAGGGATCGATCTTCCGTTGATGCCCGCGCTCGACCTCGCGGTCGACGCCGAGCACGCGGTCGGCGGCGGCCACCACCCGCTCCTTGAGGATCGTCTCCACCCGCAGCCGCAGGTGCGAGCGGCGCCGGCGCTCGATCTCGCCGCTCGCCACCAGGTGCTCACGGTGGCGCTCGATCCCGGCCAGCACCTCCGCCACCCCCTCCTCGCGCGCGGCGACGGTCTTCAGGATCGGCGGCAGCCACTCGCCGTGATCGCCGATCGACAGCATCATCTGGAGATCCTTGACCGCCCGCTCCACCCCCTCGCGATCGGCCTTGTTGACCACGAAAAGGTCGGCGATCTCCAGGATCCCCGCCTTGATCGCCTGGATGTCGTCGCCGAGGCCCGGGAGGGTCACCAGCACGACCGTATCGGCGCTGCGCACGATGTCCACCTCGTCCTGGCCGACGCCCACGGTCTCGATCAGCACCCAGTCGAAGCCGGCGGCGTCGAGCAGGTCGACGGCGTCGCGCGAGGCGCGAGCGAGACCTCCCATGGCACCGCGGGTCGCCATCGAGCGGATGAAGACGCCGGGATCGGTGTAGAGGGTCGACATGCGGATGCGGTCCCCGAGCAGGGCGCCGCCGCTGTAGGGACTGGTGGGATCGACGGCCAGGATGGCGACCGTCTGTCCGTTTCCGCGGATCAGGCGGGCGAGGCGGTCGACCAGCGTGCTCTTGCCGGCGCCGGGCGGACCGGTGATCCCCACGACGCGCGCCTTCCCCGTCTCCCCATAGATGCGGCGGATCAGCTCCCGCTGCCCCACCCCGCCGTCCTCGAGGATCGAGATCGCCCGCCCCAGGGCCCGCGCATTGCGCTGGAGGACACGGGGGACGAGGTCGTCGAGGGGGGAGACCGTTCTAGGCCGCATTCCAGGCCTCGCCCGCCCGGGGATAAATCCCCGGGCTACGGCTCAAAAGAAAAGCCGGGTAAACCCGTCTCCCGGAAGTCTCGAAAAGCTCCCTGAGAGCCGGCTTCAGCCGGCTTTTCGGTTCTCTCGTAGCCCGGGGATTTATCCCCGGGCGGGGGCGCGGCTCAGGCATCATCTTCCTCGTTCAGGAGCGCCCCTTCAACAGATTCCGCGCGATCACCAGCCGCTGGATCTCGCTGGTGCCCTCGCCGATCGTGCAGATCTTGGCGTCGCGGTAGTACTTCTCCGCCCGGTAGTCCTTGATGAAGCCGTAGCCGCCGTGGATCTGGACCCCGCGCTCGGAGCAGAACACGGCCGTCTCGCCGGTGTAGAGCTTGGCCTCGGAGGCAAGATGCGAGAACTTGACGCCGCGGTCCGCCGCCTCGGCCGCCGCGAAGGTCAGGATCTGCGCCGCGGCGATGCGGGTGGACATCTCGGCGAGGGCGAACTGTATGGCCTGGAACTCGGCGATCGGCTTGCCGAACTGCTCGCGGACCTTGGCGTAGGCGAGCGCCGTGTCGAAGGCGCCGATCGCCGTCCCGAGCCCGAGCGCGGCGATCGAGATCCGGCCACCGTCGAGGATCTGCAGGGCCTGCTTGAACCCCTCGCCTTCGTTGCCGAGCAACCGGTCCGCGGAGACGAAGCAGTTCTCCATCACCACCTCGGCGGTGTCCGAGGCGCGGATGCCGAGCTTGTTCTCCTTCTTGCCCGGGCGGAACCCCTCCATCCCCTTGTCGAGCGCGAAGGCCGAGATGTTGTGGCCGCGCGTCCCCTTGGGATCGGTCACCGCGAAGACGACGCAGATGTCGCCGACGCTGCCGTGGGTGGTGAAGGTTTTGGAGCCGTTGAGGATCCAGCCGCCGTCCACCTTCTCGGCGCGGGTGCGCGTGCCGGCGGCGTCCGAGCCCGCTCCCGGCTCGGTGAGGCTCCAGGCGCCGATCTTCTCGCCCTTCGCCAGCGGCACCAGCCAGCGCTGCTTCTGCTCCTCGTTGCCGAACTTGTAGATGTGGTTCGAGCAGAGCGAGTTGTGGGCCGCCACGCTGATGCCGACCGAGGGGTCCACCCGCGACAGCTCGGTGACGACGAGGACGTATTCGGTGTAACCGAGCCCGGCGCCGCCATACTCCTCGGGAAAGATGATGCCGAGGAAGCCGAGCTCCCCGGCCTTCCGCATCACCTCGCGGGGGAACTTCTGGCTCTCGTCGATCTCGTCGACGATCGGATCGACCTCGCGGCGGGCGAACTCCCGCGCGGTCTCCTGGATGGCGCGCTGCTCGTCGGTCAGGGAAAAATCCACAGGGGTCTCCTCTCGGGGCTCACTCCGCGGGCCGGTCCGGCTCGCGAAGGGCCGCGCGATGCTATCGCGCCCCCGATGGGTTGGCAACGCGGCGCCCGGCGGAGCTCACGGCCGGCGGTGGCGCGCTTCTTGCTCCTCTTTTCCACCCGATAACACCTTCAGCACGGGGAAGACCTCGTGCCTGTGAATCCCGAAAAAGGGGAAATCATGAAAACACCACGCGTCGTGCTACTGGCTCTGCTCCTTCTGGGCAGCGTTGCCGGCATCGCTCACGCCCAGGTCTCCGCGGATATTCAGATCGGTCCCGGCGGAGGGGCAACGGTCGACGTCGGCTACTTCTACGACAATCTCTCCTCCTACGGCAACTGGATCGAGCGGCCGAGCTACGGCTGGGTGTGGACGCCGCGCACGGTGGCGGCGACCTGGCAGCCCTATCAGTCCGGCCACTGGGTCGCCACCGACCAGGGGTGGACCTGGGTGACCGACGAGCCCTACGGCTGGGCAACCTACCACTACGGCCGCTGGTATGACGATCCCGAGATCGGCTGGTCGTGGGTTCCCGGCAACGAGTGGGCGCCGTCCTGGGTTTCCTGGCAGGAAGGGAGCAACTACATCGGCTGGGCTCCCCTCCCCCCCTCGGTGACCATCGCCTCGGGCTTCAACGGCCTGGTCAGCGTCAGCCTCGCCCCGGCGGCGTACGTCTTCGTGCAGGAGCGCGACTTCCTGGCCCCGAGCCTCGGCTCCTACTACGTCCCGCGTGACCGGGTGGACGTCATCTACCGCGAGACCCGCAACACCACCAACTACAACTACTCCGGCGGCCGCGTCTACAACACCGGCGTGGCGGTCGACCGGATCCAGGCCGCGGTCGGCCGGCCGGTGCCGCGCTACAAGCTCGCCGACCTCAAGACGCGCGGCTCGGCGCGGGTCCAGGGCAACCAGGT
>DATBAW010000009.1:0-16970 GCA_036271335.1 Thermoanaerobaculia bacterium | reverse complement strand
GCGAGGTCGACCCGGCTGCGCGCGTTCTCGTAGACGAGCAGGGCCTGGCGCACCTCCTGCTCGACCTGCCGCTGGGTGTCGTTCTGCTGGATCAGGAGCTGGTCGCGCTCCGCCTGCGCGGCGGCGACGTGGGCCTGGGTGCGCCGGCCGTTGAAGATCGGCACGTTGAGCACCGCCGCCACCGTGCGGCTCCACTCGGCGTCGCGCACCCGGTTGCCGCTCTCGAACCCCTGCGCCTGCGCGGCGAGGGTCGGGAGGTTCTCGGCGGAGGCGGCCTCGATGTTGAGGTTGGCGACGCGCAGCCGCTGGTCGAGCAGCGAGAGCTCCGGGCGCTGGTGGCGGGCGGTCTCCAGGGCGGCCTGCAACGGCGGCGCGGTGCCGAGGATCCGCGTCCAGTCGTCGCTCAGCTCCAGGGAGGCGCCGAGGTCGGCGCCGATCGCCCGGAGCAGGGCGAGCTGGGCGAGGTCGCGCTGGTTGGTCGCCACCAGCAGCGCCTGCTGCTGGCGGGCGAGCTGGACGTCCGCGCGGGTGGTGTCGAGACGGGTGCCGACGCCGGCGTTCTTCTGGTCGAGGGCGAGCTGGCGGAGCTTCTGGAACAGCTCGACGTTGGCGCGGATCTCGTCGATCCGGGCCGAGCTGCGGCCCACCGAGACGTAGAGCGAGGCCACCGCGGCGGCCGCCTCGTTCTCCAGCCGGCGCTGGTCCTCCTGGGTGACCTTGACCCCGGCCTTCGCCGCCGCGTAGCGCCGGCGGGCCACGAAATCGATGATGTTCATGGCGGCCGTGATGTGGACGTCGACGATGTTGAACGGCGGGGTCACGACCGGTATGCCGGGGAGCGAGAAGCCGAAGGTGGCCAGGTTGAGGGTCTCGTTGGCGACCTGGCTGCCGAGGCTGAGCTGCGGCAGCAGGTTCGAGCGAGCGTCCTGCGCCTGGGCCTCGGCCACCCGGGTGCTGGTGGTGGCGATGCGGACGGCGGTGCCGGCGTCGAGCGCCCGGCTGACGGCGTCCGCCAGCGAGAGGCGGATCGCCGTCGCCGGCGCAGCGGCCGGGCTCTGGGCCAGCGCCGGAAGCGCTGCCAGGGCAAGCGCCGCCGGTGCCGCCAGCAGGGCTAGATTACGGATCTTCATGAAGGTTTCCTCTCCTCCTCCTCGCACCGAATCCACGAGAGGACGTAAGCGGGGCAATGGACCAGCTCGACCTTGGAGCCCTCGCCACAGGCCAGGAACCGGATGAACTCCCGGTCGGCGAGGACCAGCGCCTCGAGGTCGAGCGTGACCCGGCGGCCGCGGGCGCGCTCGGTGTCCAGGATCTGGATCAATTCCGGCAGGCGCTCCTGCGTCGCCCGCCCCGCCAGGGCGTAGGTGACTTGTGAGGCAGTGTCGGTTCGGGTTTCGATTCGCAGCATCTTCAACTCCGCCAGGACGTAGTTCACGTCCCGTGCCAGAGAGCCGAAGCCGCAGAATCAAGGGCTTGGGAAAATTTACGAGGGAGTTTCGTAACGAGATCTCGTTGATTTACGAGATGTCGTCAATAAAAGCTGCACTCAAAGGGGCGCTAAGAGAGTGTCTGGAAAGCGCCGCCCTCACTGTTGAGACGCCCCGTGGGGCGTCTCCGAGGCGGAGGAAACGGCTCAACCGCCCCAACGGTCCGACGCTGGGCACCGATACCGCCGCTCCGGAGACGCCCCACGGGGCGTCTCTACAGTGGGGGCGAGAGACTGGATCCTTTCCAGACACCCTCTAAGAGGCAGACTTGGCCTGCTCGAGAAAGGCGTTGACCTGCGCACGGCGCACGCTGGGAAAGTTGTCAAGAAACTCGTCGACGCTGTAGCCGCCTTCGAGATAGTCGACCAGCGTCTGCACAGGTACCCGGGTACCGACGAATATGGGGGTTCCACCCAGAATCTCGGAGTCTGAATGAACGACGCTTCCGCCGGCGAGGGTGATGGGACGATCTTCGGCCATGGACACCTCAGAGGCCTGATAGTACCACCCGCCAATGCCGGCCGGCATCCACTTCGGTTCTGTCTTAATGTCGGATGTAAGGCTTCTGTCGTACCCTCCTGCGGCCACGCCGAAGAGAGAGGAGACAGATGCTCCAACCACGCACCCGAGTGCTGCTCGCGGACGATCATCCAATGATGCGCAATGGCTTGAGGAAGCTCCTCGAGCCGGACTATGAGGTGGTGGGGGAGGCGAGGGATGGCCACGAGCTCCTCGAGGCGGCGGAGCGGCTGCAGCCCGACCTCATCATCACCGACATCTCGATGCCCGGGATCGACGGCATCGAAGCGGCGCGCCGGCTCCAGGCGATCGCCCCCAAGGCGCGGGTGCTGGTCCTCAGCATCCACACCGATCCCACCTGGGTGCGGGGCGCTTTCGATGCCGGCGCCTATGCCTACCTGTCCAAGGCCTCCGCTCTCGAGGAGATCGAGATCGCGGTCCGCGAGGTGCTCAAGGGGCGCTTCTACGTCAGCCCCGAGGTGACCCGGGGCCTCGTCGGCACGATGCAGGAGTCCCCTGCCGAACGGCGCGAAAGCCGGCCGGTGCTCTCCGGCGAGGGGCTCACCCCGCGCGAGCTCGACGTCGTCCGCCTGGTCGGCAAGGGGCTCGGCAACAAGGAGATCGCCCGCGAGCTCGGGGTGTCGGTGACGACGGTGCGCACCCACCTGAGCCGGGTCTACGACAAGCTGGGTCCGGGGAGCCGGCTGGAGCTGGCCCTCTATGCCGCGAACGCCGGAGAGGCCGTCATGTGACGATGGACGCGGCCCTCTTCCCGCAGGCCTTCGAGGCCGCGCACGACGCGTTCATCGTGCTCGACCCGGCTGGCGCCGTCACCTCCTGGAGCGCGGCGGCGGAACGGCTCTATGGCTATACCTCCGCCGAGGTGACGGGGCGCACGCTCGACTTCCTCCGCGTCGCCGGGGAGCCGAGCGGCCCCGCCGCCCTCGCCCTCCTGGCGGACGGCCCGCGCGAGCGGATCGTGCGCCAGCGCCACAAGAGCGGCCGCGAGCTCCAGGTCTCCCTGCGGATCGCCGCTCCGGCGGGGAAGGCCGGCCTGCTCCTGTGCGCCGCCGACGTCAGCCGCTGGCGGCAGGCGGAGGCGGAGCTCGCCGGCAGCCGGGCCGCCCTGGAGGCGAGCCGCGCCGAGCTCCGCCGGGTCATTGGACGCCTGGTCGCCGCCGAGGAGGAGGCACGGCGGCGGATCTCGCAGGAGCTTCACGACGACCTCTGCCAGCGGCTCGCCGGCCTGGCCCTGGGGCTCAAGGCCGTGCGCCGGCAGCTGCCGGAGGGCGATACGCGGCGGCTCGAGCTCGACGCTCTCGGCGGTGGCCTGGGGGAGGCCGCCGAGGACCTGCGCCGGCTGAGCCACGACCTCCATCCGGCGATCCTGGAGCGCCGGGGCCTGGCCGCCGCCCTCCGCGACCACTGCCAGGAGGTCGAGCGGCGCTGCTCGCTGCCGGTCCGCCTCATCTTGCGGGGCATCGCGCTGCGGAGCCCCGAGGTCCCGCTGCCGCCGCCGCTGGTCCTGGGCCTCTACCGGATCGCCCAGGAAGCGGTCGCGAACGCCATCCGCCATGCCGGCGCGCGGGAGATCCAGGTCACCCTGGAGGTCGAGGAGGGCGCCGTCTACCTGTCGGTGGTCGACGACGGCGCCGGCTTCGAGCCCGACGAGGTCCGGCGCACCGGCGGACTGGGGCTCGCCGGCATCGAGGAGCGCGCCCAACTGCTCGGCGGACGCTGCCGCATCGCCTCCGCCACCGGCACCGGCACTGAGGTCCGCGTCTTCGTGCCGCTGCCCGTGGCGGCGCTTGCCGGGCCGGCCGAAGCCGGGGACCCGCGGCCGCCTCGGATCGGTCCCTACCGGGTGCTGGAAACGATCGGCACGGGATCGATGGCCACCGTCTACCTGGCTCAGGAGCCGGAGCCGCTCGGCCGCCGGGTGGCGCTCAAGCTCCACCGCGCGCCGCTCCCCGGCCGCTGGGCGACCCTGCGGTTCAGGGCCGAGCAGCAGGCGCTGGCGCGCCTGCACCACCCCGCGATCGCCCAGGTCTACGAGGCCGGCGCCACCGCGGACGACGACCTCTACATCGCCATGGAGTATGTGCCCGGCCTGCCGGTCACCCAGTACTGCGACCGTTATGGCCTCGGTCTCGGGCAGCGCCTGGAGCTCTTCGCCGCGGTTTGCGACGGCGTTCAGCACGCGCACCAGAAGGGGGTGCTCCACCGCGACCTCAAGCCCTCGCACATCCTGGTCGCCGAGGCCACGATGGTCGGGATCCATCCGCACCCCAAGATCATCGGTTTCGGCGCCGCCAAGGGGCTCGACCGTCCCCTCACCGACGGCACCGTGTGGGGCGCCGAGGGGCTGGCGGGCACGCCGGCCTACCTCTCCCCCGAGGCCCTCGGCGGCGGCGAGACCGACGCCCGCTCCGACGTCTATTCGCTCGGCGTCGTGCTCTACGAGCTGCTCGCCGGCTCGGTGCCCATCAGAGTGGGGGAACCGGGCCGGGGTGACCTGGTGCCGCCGAGCCAGCGGTCGCGGACGCTGCCCGACGCCGCCGGCGTGGCGCGGTGCCGGGGGTTCGACGAGGCTTCCAAGCTCCGCCGCCGGCTCGCCGGCGACCTCGACCGGCTGGTCCTGAAAGCCCTCGCCGCCGATCCCGCGGACCGCTATCCCACCGTCGAGGCGCTCGGCCGCGAGATCGGCCGGGTGGTGCGGGGGGCGCCGGTCGAGGCCGGTCCGCCGGGGGCCCTCTACCAGCTCGGCCGCAGACTGCGCCGGAACCGGCGGCTGGTGGTGCCGGTGGTGCTGGTGATCCTGGCGCTCGCCGCCGGGCTCACCGCCACGATCCTCGAAGGCCGCCAGACCGCGCGGGAGGCGGCGCGGGCCGACGCGGCGGCCCGCTTCCTGGAAGACCTGTTCAAGGCTTCCGATCCGCGCCAGGCCAGGGGGACGCAGCCCACCACCCGCGAGCTCCTGCGGCGGGGCACCGAGCGGCTCGGCCGCGAGCTCCAGGACCAGCCGCTCCTGCGGGCACGGCTGCTGGACACGCTGGGCGGCATCCACACCTCGCTTGGCCTGTTCGCCGAGGCCCGGCCGCTGCTCGCCGAGGCCCTGGCGATCCGCGAGCGGTTCCGCGGCCCTGAGCACCTGGAAGTCGCCGAGACCCTGGTCCGCCTCGGCGCCCTGGCGCGCCTGTCCGGCCAGGGAGACGCCGTGCCGCTCTTCCAGCGGGCCCTTGCCATCCGCGAGGCGCGCCTCGGACCCGAGAGCCCGGAGGTCGCCGAGGTGCTCAACGACCTCGGCACGGCGTTCGCCGCGCAGGGGCGCTTCAACGAGGCCGGGGCCATCCTGCGGCGCACGCTCGCGCTCCAGGAACGCGTCTTGGGGAGCCACGACCCGCGGGTCGCCAAGACTCTGCACAATCTGGCGGGCATCGCCTACTACCGCCACCGGCCCGCCGACGCCGAGCAGCTCCTCCAGCGCGCCCTGGCGGTCCGCGAGGCGGCGCTGGCGCCGGACGATCCCGACCTGGCCGGCAGCCTCGAAGCCCTGGCCCTCCTGCGCCAGGGCCAGGGGCGGCTGGCCGAGGCCCGGCAGCTCCTCGAGCGCGAGGTGCCGATCGTCGGGAAAATCTATGGCCCCGGCCATCCGGAGCTCGCCCGCGCGCTGCTCAATCTCGGTCTGGTGCGGAAGGACCTCGGTGATGACGCCGCCGCCCGCCAGCTCTTCGAGCGCGCCCTCGCCATCCAGGAAAAGACGGTCGCCCCCGTTCATCCGGAGCTCGTGCGCACCCTCGCCGCCCTCGCCGATCTCCACTGCGAGCATGCGCGGTATGCCGAGGCCGAGCCCCTGTTCCGGCGGCTGCTGAAGCTGCGCGATCAGGGGGCCGTCTTCGATCAGTGGAACAAATCGCTCGCCAGCTGGGCCCGCCTGCTGCGCGCCACGGGGCGGGAGGGCGAGGCGGCGCGGGTAGCCGCGAGGTGAGGCTCGATCCGGCCTCCGCGCCTCCCTCTATGCCCAGGCTGGTTACTTTGGGCGCTATACTCGGAGCCTATGGATCCTCACGCTACGCCCCGAGCCGGCGACATTCCGGCGGAGTGGCTGGCCGAGTTCGAGGCTGCCGCCCGCAGGCCGCTTTCAATCCGTTTTCGCTACGCCTTTATCCACACTTACAAGCCGGTCCTCGACGACGAGCCGTTTCGCGCCTTCGACACGACTGCCGATTACCGCCGCTGGTGCGAGGAGAACCTGCCGGACTGGCTGGGATATGGGCGCGTTTGAGTACCGGCAGGCTGAAGAGATCCGCGACGCTTTCACCCGGCACGGCGCGCGCTATCTCTTCATCGGCAAATCCGGCGCGATTCTGCTCGGCTTCCCCGACACCACTCAGGACGCCGACCTCTTCGTGGAGAAGAGCCCCGATAACGGCCGGGCCATCGTCGCCGCCCTGCGCGAGCTCGGTTTCGCTCTCGACGATGAGCAGGCGGCACAAGTCGAGCGCGGCAAGGATTTCGTGCAGCTCAAGAACGGGCCTTTCGACCTCGATTTGGTCTTCGCGCCAGACGGCATCGAGCACTTCGCGGATGCTTGGCGGCGACGCGTCGAGGTCGAAGGTTTCGCCGTCTGCCACCTCGACGACATCATTGCCAGCAAGGAAGCGAGCGGCCGAGCGAAGGATCTTGAGTCGCTACCGCGACTGCGGTCGTTCCGCGAGTACTGGCTGCACCAACACGGCCATTCCTGAGGGCTCGGGGCCGGTTGCTGAGGCGCCGCGGTCAATCCTGACGTTTCGTAGGGGCGGCCCTGTGTGGCCGCCCTGCTAGCGAAAAGGCACCCCCGCCCAGGGCGGCCACACAGGGCCGCCCCTACGGGAGTTTTGATGCTGGCGCTTACTGCTACCTGCCGCAGGTCGAGTGGACGGCGGTGGAGATGATCTGGGCCTGCTGCTGGCTGGTGACCGTGCCCTCCAGCCGGAAGACCGCCGAGGAGAGGGTGACGCAGGCGACGTAGAGGTCGTGGCTGAGCCAGTGGTGGGTCGAGCCGGTCGGGCCGACGCACGGGCAGAGCTGGGCGATCGAGCAGCCGCTGAAGTGGCCGACGACCTGGCCCGCGGGCGTCATCGGGCAGAGGTCACGAGAGTTCGGAACGCCGTCGCCGTCGACGTCGTTGTCGCAGGCGTCGCCGATGCCGTCGTGATCGAAATCCTCCTGGCCCGGGTTGGCGACCGTCGGGCAGTTGTCATGAATGTCCGGAATGCCGTCGTGATCGGTGTCCGCCAGCACCGTGACCACGGTGGAGCCCATCGTCACGCCGCCGTCGTCGTCGGCTACGCGGACGTTGACCGTGCGGCTGCCGGCCGTGGCGAAGGTGCAAGCGGCGCTGTTGCCCGCCTGCGGACCGATCTCGAACGTGCCGTTGTTGTCACAATCGAACGAATAGGTCAGCGGATCGTTGGCGCCGGCCGGATCGGTGGCGGTGACCGTGAGGGTTGCCGAGCCGCCCACGGTGACGGGGCCGTTGTTGGTCACGCTGACGATCGTCGGCGGCACGTTGAGGACCACCAGGGCGAAGGTCGTGGTGCTGGTGCCGCCCTGGCCGTCGTTACCGGTGATGGTGACGCTCTGGCTCTGGGTGGGACCGTCGATGGTCGCGAAGCTCCAGGACCAAGTGCCGTTGCCGTTGTTGATCACGGTGCCCACCGAGGCGGTCAAGGTGACGGGATCGTTTTCGGCGTCGGTCACGGTTCCCGTGTTGGCCGCGGTCTGGCCTTCGTTCACGGTGACGCTCGCCTGATTGGAAGCGAGGGCCGGAGGCGTATTCACCTTTTCAACGGCACCGATGTCGCAGATGCCGCGCTGAGGGCGCGTCACTCCACGCTCGTCGGCCGCCGGGCAGGTGGCGTTGCCGCCCGCGTCGAGCGCCGGGCTGCCGGTGAGCAGGGTCTGGGTGTCCGTCGGGCCGCCGTTGTCGGCGAGCGCGCCGAGGAGCGGGTTGACCCCGGGCAGGTCGCCCGGGCCGGTCAGGTGGCAAGTGTTGTCGCTATCCAGGTTGTGGTCGGTGACGGGCGCGGTGGTCGAGAAACAGTCGCCGCCCACGTTCCCGGCGATGATGGTGTTCGTCAGCGTGAGAGCTCCAAAGTTCGTGATACCGCCGCCACCCGATCCACTGTTTCCCGTGATCGTATCGTTGACCAGGGTATACGCGCCACCGATCAGTACCATGGCTCCCCCCCGGCTGAACGAGGCCGCGGAGTTGCCGGTGAACGTGCTGTTCACGATCGATCCTGTCACCGTGCCGGCGAGGATGCCGCCGCCGCCCAAGGGGAACGTGCTGTTGTTGCTGAACGTGCTGTCTTCGATGGTCAACGTACCGAGTTGAATTTGCACGCCTCCGCCCTGGCCGGCGGTGACCTTGTTGTTGGCGATCGTGCAGCGGCGAATGGTGAGCACCACGGGATTGAAGACGAGCGGAGGATTTGAAACGAACTGGCCCACGGCGGAGATGGCGCCTCCTGTTCCGGAGGCAACGCCGTTGATGAGCGACATGTCATCGAACTCGAGGGTGATGGCGGTCGTTGAGTTGAAGAGTCCGCCCGATACACCGCCGCTCGTGTTGTTGCCGTCGATGATGGTGGTCCGGGCCCCGGCGCCCGCCAGGGTCAAGCTCTGGGCGACGGTGATGTTGCCCAGGGTCAGGACGTAGTGGCCGGCCGGGATCTGGACCGTGTCGCCGGAGCTGGCGGTGGCCACGGCGTCGCGCAGCGAGCAGGAGCTGCTGCAGTCCCCGAGGGCCTGGTCGACGGTGGTATTGACGACGACCGCGGCCGCGGAGGCCGGAGCCGCCGTCAGCCCGAGAGCGGTGACGGCCAGCGCGGCGGCCAGACGGCCGTGCGCTGCGAAATTGAATCCCTTCCCGAAAAGCGTGCGTGTCATTTTCCCATCCTTCCGAAGATCGGTTCGAGCGCCGATTGCGACCTCGCCCGTTCTCGCACTCTGCGGACCGGCACGCGGCATCTTTCGGCGTGAGTCTGTTCGTCAGATTCGTTCAGAGGATAGGAGCCGGAGCGGGCCTTTACTATCGTCTTGAGGGAGGATGCTTCGATCCCCCGGCATCCTCCCTGGAGAGGATGCCGGATCGATCTTGCTCGCGGAAAATTGATCTTTGCCGGGCGAGCGCTAACCGAGCGGGCAGCTTGCCGGCACCTCTGCCGGCAAGCTACGGGAACTCACGGTTGGAAGGCCTGCGTATCGACCAGCCCAGGCAGCACCGTGGCGTCGGTCGCGACGGCCGGGAAATCGTAGTAACGAGTTTCGGAGGTCGAGGGGCGTTGCGCCCAGACCTCCAGGTGAGCGATCGAGAAGCGGACCGTCTCGACCCAGAGGAAGCCGTTCGGACGGGGGCCGATGACGCGCAGGAAGAGCTCGGCACGGGTGGGGATCGCGCCCGCCACGCAGAGGGTCTCCGGAACGCAATCCGCCACCTGGGTGCCGGCGGCGGCGCCGTTGACGCGTACCTTGAATTGATAGCCCGGCAGCTCGGCGGTCGTCAGCCAGGGACCACTCGGCGGCGCCGGATCAACCACAGGTGAGGTCTCGGCGCGGATTCCCAGAGCTCTATAGGTTGGAAAAGTTGTCGGAGTGCCGTACGGTACCCACGCCGAAAGGTTTCCCCTGGAGTATGCGACGCCCTGGTTGGGACCGTTCTGGTCCGCGCAGACAAAGAAATTCGAGGTCTGCAACAGGGGAGACCAGGTCGGTCCGATGAAGAGCCTGGCGGGGCCCTTCACCTTGATGCCCGCGGGCACTTGGATATGATAGAAGGTGCTCGCGACGGGGACGTTGAGAAACGTTGACGGGAACGACGTGAGGAGAGTCCCTGGAGTGCCTCCCGGTCCGTCGGACTGCCATACACCGATGGTGGTCGTCAGGATCGGATCCAATGGATCCAGCAGGCTGTCCGGAAACTGTGACCAGCAGATGCAAACGCCGTCCAGGCTGCTCGTCCCCGCCGGAAGGTCCACCGCCTGAGCGATGCTCGCCGAAGCCAGAAACTCGTTGAATCCATAGCCATCCTCAAAGCTTCCGTCATCGACGACGATGCCTCCCGAGCAGGCATCGTCTTTCGATGTCCGCAGAGGCTCCCGTGTAAGGGATGAGCGGCATTTCAATTGCGCTCCAGCGATGGATGGGACCAGCAATAGGAAAAAGAGCGCGGCCACGTACTTGCGCATACCTCTACCCCCTGTTGATGCGACATGATTTCTCTGTCGCACGGGAAAGATTAGAAAGAGCCAGGAGCGGAGCGCTCGTGGATCTGTTCTATCTGATTGTCTGAGTGTTTTTAGATCATATCGACTGGACCAGTACGTGTCCAGCTCAGAGGCTCATGGATACATGGCGACTCGTCAAATCAAGTGCGCCCGATTCCGGAGGTGCCAGGCGATTTCAGGCCGCATCGGATGGCTGGTGTTGGCGAACCCAGGCGATACCCCTGGGCTTAACAATCCCGGGCCTTCAGCCCGGAAAACCTCGGGGCGTATGTGGCGGGTTAAGCGTCACGGTCCGAACCGAGGTGCCAGGCGATCTCCGGGTGGCGCTTTGGGCCGGGTGGGTGAGCTTGCGGACGCGGCCGAGGTCAATCGCCCATCAGACCAGGCCCGCGCGAGGAGCCGGGCGATAGGCAGGCTGAGGATTGCTCAGGCCTGGGTGATCTGGGGCAGATGGTCGAAATGCCGATCACGGGCGCAGAGGACGAGGTCGTGTTGCAGCACGAGAGCGGAGATCCACAGATCGTTGGTTGGGATCGGCGTCCCTTGCCGTCTGAGTTGGTGAAAAAGCTTGGCGTAGTGATGCGTGGTCTGATCGTCCGCGAACAGGACGGCCACCCCCTGCTTCATCAGGAAACGGCGAAGCACCCGCTCGTTCTCGGCTCCACGGGAGCCGACGGCGAAGCCCGCACGGAGCTCGGCGAGAACGACAAAGGGGAGGAATACGGCCTCCGCGTCCTCGACGAGCCTGACCACTTCGGGCGCGTCACGACATAGGTCGGTATAGCGGTTGGTGTCGAGGGCCAACCTCACTGCCATAGCCGCTCGTCGACACGATCCTGATCGGCGACCGCTTGGTCGAAGTCCCGATCTTCTTGCCAAGTCCCGGCGACATCGCTGAGATCGCGCTGGCGAACCGGACTCTCTCCCAGGCCGGAGCCCCGGATCAAGGCTTCGATGGCGACGGTATTGAGGCTCTTGCGTTCAGCCTTGGCCCGTCGGCGCAACTCCAAATCTACGATCGGCGGAATCTCTCGCAGAGTGTATTGCATGCAAGAAGCATAGGCGATGCCTGCGAATGAGGCAAGCATCGGCCCAGATTCCCGATGTGCCAGTCGATTCCTCAGCTAAGGCCCCGGTGGGGCCTAATTGATGCACCCCTCGCCACAGGTGTTGCAGGAGCGGTGGAGGACTCCGTTGAGGCAGAAGGTCGTGCACTGGTAGGCACTCTTGACCCCGAAGTAGAGGCAGGAGGTGCAGACGGTCGTCGGCGGAGCCGTGCAGGTGGCGGTCAGGTTGGGGTTGGGATCGAACAGTCCGGCGGGCAGGGCGGCGGCCGGGGGTGCCGGCGTGACGGCGGCCGGAGCGGCGGGCGCGGCGATGGCGGGAGCCACGGGGGCGGCCCAGGCGGTGGTCGCGAGGCCGAGGAGCAACAGTCCAAGCAGAGCCGGTTTCATCCTTTGCATGAGAGGACCTCCTCGTTGAGCGCCCCAGGAGGCGCAGGTTGAATGGCGAGCCGTAGCGGCTCCACTTAAAAAGGTGCCACCGCGCGGGCAACACGGGACGTGATGGGGTAGGGGGAAGGCCTTCGGCCTCTCCGCACCCTGCCCAGCGCCGCGCGCCCAGGCGGCCTGCGGTGTCGCGGAGATCTTCGCCGGATGGGCCTCGGCGACCGGGGAGTGCGCGCCTTCGAGCGCCGGTTCGGCGGCGGCCTTCGCGGCGTGGACGGCCGGATTCGCTGGTTGGGCCCACGCGTGGGCCCGCTCGCCCCCCTCCTGGGGCGAGCGCCCCGGGACGGGAGGGCCGGTCGCCCAGGGCGCAGGGCGGCCGGCCCGACAAGGGGTGTCGTCGAGCCCAGAGAGTGGAGCGATCGCCCGGGCTCGGCCGCGGTGCGAAATCGCGCGGGAGGCCGGCCCCCGGAGGCGAAGGGGGCGCCGACCCGGAAGGGGGGCCAGCGGGCCCACTCGTGGGCGCAAACCAGAATCTGCGAAGACGCGAGCGGCTGACGCGCTGGGCCGACCGTTCGAGCCGCTCCTGGTCCCCCGGCACGCCCGGCGGCGATGGGGCGGATTTGTTCCCTTCCGGGGACAGATTGTCCTCTCCAAGGAGCGCCACCCATTCCGTAGACACAGGGTTTCCAACTCGGTGGACGGAACGGAAAGTTCCGCGGCGGAATGAAATCTCGCGCATTCCTGGATCGACTGAGGTCAAGCCTATTGAGAATCGAGAGAGAAGTTAAAGGCATGAAGTTGACAAATAAGAGTCTACGATTGACTATACAAACCCATGGATGTGGTGAGGGCCACTCCTGGGCCGCCAAGACAATCTTGACGAACCCTTGTGTGAAAGGAGACACCACATGCCGAAAGAGTCCTTCGATCAAAACCTCGCTCTGTGGGAGAAGCTGCTGGCCGCCGCCGAAACCACCAGAGACCTCCCCTTGATGGATTCTCTGCACCGGGAGCTCGAGGGGGAAGTGCGGAGCTTCAAGATGCTGCTGGCCCGGCGATCGGAGCTGACGGTGGAGATGAGGAAGTCCACCCACGAGGTCCACTCCTGCCGGTCGCGGGCGAAGGAGCTCGCCAGCCGCATCCAGTCGCAGGCTCGCGCCGCCATCGTCGACAGCGAACACTTGAGCAAATTCGGCATCAAGGCGCGTTCGACGCACGTGCCGTGGGACGGACCGAGAAAAAAGGAGGACGAGGCCCTCGAAAATCCCACCACCCGGTAAGCGGTAGACCTTCAGGCCCGGAGGCGGGGTGAAGCACGCCTCCGGCTTTTCAGGGGATCCGAGGTCGGGTTGGAGTCGCGCAGGCTATCGGGAAGGGGTGTCGTGCCGGTGCCTGGGATGCGAGCGAAGGCGGAGCTCCCGAAGTCATATCAGTTACAAAAAATTTATTTGTCACGAAAAGACTGGCAGGGGCACCCCTCCAGATAGGGAAGTCTTTCGCGGTATCCCTTCGCCGGTCCGGCGATGTGCCGGAGACCGGACGAACTTTGCCACCGTGGCATCCCGCCTCGGGATGCTCGACCTTGGTCTGGAGGCTAGGCATGCGTAATTTAAGAAATACGAGAAACTTCGCTTTGGGTACAGTGATGGGAGGGTTGTTGATCGCCGGAGCGGCTTGGGCGGGAGCCGTCCGCTCCTCTTCGCTGCCGGTGATCAAGCCGGGCAAGACCGTCGAAGGAACCCAGAAGGCGGCCACCACCTCCGGCAGCGTGAGTCCGCTCTCGCGGACGATCATCACCAACATTGACCACTATCAGTCGGCAACGCAGGAAAATTACTATCACGGCAAGGTCACCGATCCGAACGTTTCCTGGCAGGAGAAGTGCCAACTCGCGATCGAGCATGGGCGCTTGGCGCTGCTCCGGACCGACATCGGTGGGGGCTTGGGTGGAACGCGCGAGCTGGGGACCTCGACGCTGCACGTCATGATGTTCTGCCCGGACCAGGTCGCCGACCTGGAGATCCCGGCGAGCTTCACGGTGGACACGGCTCCCCATCCGGAGGAGCTCGGGCCGATGAGCTTCGACACCGACATGTACGCCATCGAGGGCTCGGCGACCAACGTCGGAATCTTCGCCTCCATCCACCTGGTCGGCGGCACCAGCAATGGCACCAAGAGCCCGGGTCACACGTCGCTGATCGCGGCCGACGATGGCAGCTATGCCGTCAACAGCACCTTCAACATCGGCTACCACCTCGAGTTCGAGGGCGCCAAGGGTGGACCGCTGGACGGCGCCTCGGGGACCATCGATTCGAGCATCCTGATGACGGCCGTCGGCAAGTAACCGCGCAAAATCGCACCCCGGGTCAGCGGCAGACCTTCAGGACCGGAGGCGTGGTAGAGCCCGCCTCCGGCTTTCAGGGAGTGCGCTTGAACCGATACTTGTCGATCCCCAGCCGTTTGATGCGCGACTCCAGAGTCGTTGACGGCACCCCCAGGCGCGCGGCGGCCCCTTTGGCGCCGGAGACGCGGCCGGCGGTCTGGGCGAGGATCTCTTCGATCTGCCGGCGCTCGGAGTCGCGCAGGGCGTCGGGCAGGGGAGTCACCCCGGCCGCGGCGTGGGGCGAGAAGCCGGCGCTCCCCAGCAGCGGCTCGTCGACGCGCAGGACGTCCCCCTCGGAGAGGATGGCGGCGCGCTCGATGACGTTCTGGAGCTCGCGCACGTTGCCCGGCCAGGCATAGTCGAGGATGCGGTCCATCGAGACCTTCTCGATGCTCTCGAAGCGCTTGCCGAAACGGGCGGCGTAGCGGGCGGCGAAGTACTCGACGAGGATCGGGATGTCCTCCCGGCGCTGGCGCAGCGGCGGCATGGCGATGGGGAAGACGTTCAGCCGGTAGAAGAGGTCGTTGCGGAAGGTGCCCGCGGCCACGGCCGTCGACAGCTCACGGTTGGTGGCCGCGATCACCCGGGCGTCGGTGGCGATCGGCTGGCCGCCGCCCACGCGTTCGAAGGTCCCCTCCTGGAGCACCCGCAGCAGCGAGGCCTGGACCTCGGAGGGGATCTCGCCCACCTCGTCGAGGAAGATCGAGCCCCCCTCCGCCAGCTCGAAGCGGCCGACGCGCCGCTGCAGCGCACCGGTGAAGGCCCCCTTCTCGTGGCCGAACAGCTCGGAGGCGATCAGCGAGGGGGGGAGGGCGGCGCAGTTCACCGCCACCAGGGCGCGGTGCGAGCGCGGCGAACGGCGGTGGATGGCCCGCGCCACCAGCTCCTTGCCGGTGCCGGTCTCGCCGGTGATCAGCACCGTGGCGTCGGTGGCCGCCACCTTGTCGACCAGGGAGAGGGCCTCGCGCAGTGCCGGCGAGGAGCCGATGATCTCCTCGAACATCGAGCGCTCGTCGATCTCCTGGCGCAGGGCGAGGTTCTCGGCCTGGAGCTGGCCGGTGAGCCGCGCGATCTCCTCGAAGGCGCGGGCGTTGGCCACGGCGGCGGCGATCGGCCGCGCCAGCGCCTCGAAGACGTCGACCTCCTGGGGGCTGAAGGGACCGGGCTCGCCGCGGGAGAAGGCGAGCGAGCCGACGAGGCGCTCGCGCACCCGGAGCGGCACGCGCACGTAGGAGCGGACGCCCGCCGCCAGCAGGCGCTCGTCCTCGGGGAAACGGCTCCCCTTGGAGAGGTCCTCGCAGATCCAGGCCTGGCCGGTGCGGCCGACGTGCTCGGTGCCGGTGCCGGCCATCGGCAGGCTCCCCTGTTTCGGGATCACCTTGCTCCCCGTGAGCTGCATCCAGCGCGCCACGATGTCGTGGAAGGAATCCCCCTGCCGCCGCTCGACGCCGCGGATGTAGACGGCGTGGGGGACCAGATGGTCGCCGTCGATCGTGGTCACCGCCAGGCCGTCGACGTGGATGGCCGGCTCCAGCCCCTCGACCACGGCCTCGAGCACGGCGGCGATCTCGATCTGCGAGTTGGCGGCCTCGGAGACCTCCAGCAGGAGGCGGTATTTCTCCTCGGCCGTCAGTCTCTGGTCAGAAACGCGCTGGTCCGGCGCGCTGGAGGTCGCCATGGCCGCGGAGTTTTACCGGGACGAGGATTGGCCCGTCGTTTTTTGGCCCGCTTTTTGGCCGGTGATCTTGGCGAAGCCCTCTTTGAACTGCGGCATCCAGTTCTTCGGCACCGAGAAGCCGTGCCCCACCTTGTGGAGCCAGACCAGCTCGCCGTTCTCGACCTTCTTGACGTAGGTCCGGGTGTCCTCCGGCGTGCAGATCTGGTCGATGTCTCCTTGGAAGGCGATCCAGGGATCCTCCAGGCCGTCGCCGGGGGAGAAGTCGACCCCCTTGCCCTGCGGGTCGTGGGTCCAGGCGAGGCCGCGCCCCTTGCAGATGGGGTGGTTGACGATCAGGTCGGGGCAGAAGCCGAGGCTCAGGCCGCCGCTGAAGGTGTGGGGGGGCGCCTGCATCATGGCGGCGTAGACGATCGTGGCGCCGGAGGAGTAGCCGACGATCACCGGCTTGATTTTGGACGGGTAGCCGAAGCGCTTCTCGATCGCTTTCCCGAGGTCGGCGAAGTCGGTCCCCGGGTCCCAGCACTTGTCGGGGTTGGCGGTCGAGGCTTTCATGTAGTGGCGGATATCGACGCCGGCGACCAGGCCGTCCATGCCCGCGAGCTCGCGGGCCATGTCGACGACGCCGAGGTTCCAGCCGCCGTCGCCCGAGATGAATAGGGCGACGTGGGTGGGGCGGGCGGTCTGATGATAGACGGTAACCTTGCCGAAGGGCTCGAGATCGAACGTCTCTTCGGTGGCGGCGGCGGGCAGGGCGAAGGAGAGCAGGAGCAGGCCGGAGGCGAACATCGTTTTCATAAGGCGCTCAGTATAAGGGCTGGTCACTATAAGGGCCGATCGTCATAAAGGGCTGATCATAAGGGGTCATCGCCTACCCACCGCGCCGCCGGGCGAAGCCCCCGAGTTGCGCCCGAGGATCCAGTCGGCCACCGGGCCGTAGTCCTTGCCGACGATGTGCTTGCCCGGCCGGATCAGCAGGTCGGCGAGGCCGTCGAGGCGGAGGCAGAAGCTGTCCTTCTCCAGCCGCCCGTAGGCGCACAGCATCTTCCGGCCGCGGAGCTTCTCGAGCTCCGGCAGCATCGGCAGGCTGTCGTCGGCGGGCTTGCGGAGCCACTCCGAGGGGTGGAAGTGGAAATCGGCGGTGCCCGTGGGGCTCATCAGCACGATCAGCGAGACCTTGTCCGC
>DATBAW010000008.1:0-39164 GCA_036271335.1 Thermoanaerobaculia bacterium | reverse complement strand
ATGGCCAGCCAGGTGATCAGCCAGGAGTCGCCGGCCCACGCGACGTTGCCGCAGTAATAGTCGGAGACGTCTTCCAGCTGGAACGCCGCTCCGAGCGGCCCGCCGCCGGCGGCCGTGAAGAGCCGCGCCCGCAGGACACCGCCGAGCGGCGGCTGCCAGAGCAGGAGGAGATGTCCGGCGTCGTCGAGAGCGGCGGAGACCAGAAAGACCGGCTTGGCGCTCGGCACGGCCACGGTCTCCGGGCTGAGCGGCTTGCCCGCGGCGTCGAAGAAGCGCAGGTGGATCGACGTGTCGCCGGCGGCATCCGCGACCGTCCAGACGACGGCGAAGCTGCCGGTGGTCGGGGATGAGGCGAGGATCGGGCCGCTGAGGAAAGGGGCCGCGCCGGCGCGACCTCCCGTGAGGGTGTTGATGTCGAAATCCTGCCCGAACGGCACCCCTCGGCGGACGAGGCGAGCCCGCAGGACCTGCCGCGGACGCTTCTCGACGCTGAGACCGTTCCAGGCCGCCACGAAGCTGCCGCCCTGCTGGGAAGCCAGCTGAGGGAAAAAGGGATGCCCGATCGGCCGGCTGGTGAGCACGATCCGCCGCCCCTGTAGCGTGCCGTCGGCTGTGACCTCCTGGATCGCGAGGTTCTGGTGGGCTTGGTAGGTGGCGATGTACAGGCTCCCGGCGGGCCCCACCGCGGGCACGATGCCAAACTTCAACGTCTCCGGCGGCCCCGCCGGCGACCCGGCCAGATCGAGCCGCTGACGGAAGTCCACCGGAGGATGTTCGAAGATCGCGTCGAAATTCGTGATGAAGACCTGGAAGCCGGTCGGGAGCGCGGTGACGAAATCGACCATGTTGTAATTGTCGAAGCTGCCGCTCGGACCGAATTGGACCTGCGCGGGATCGGTGGGCTCGCCGGCCGGATCGAAATGGCGGCCATGGATGAAGAAATCCCCTATGGCGTCGTAGTCCCAGACGATTTCGAAGGAGCGGTCGCCCGCGACGGCGAGATGGGGGCAATCTGGAAAATAGTTCGCGAGGGTATCGGCCCGAGCCTCGGGGCCGGCGGGCGAGAGTTGCGCCGCCAGGCTCCGGGAGCCGAGAGGGAGCATCAGGACGAGAACGCCGAGAATGAGGAGCGGACGCTTTCCGATCACAGGAGATCTCCCATCAAAGAATTCGCTACCTCTTTGTACGGAGGCCGGGGCGCGACCATCTACCGCCGCTTGCGCGAAGACGCGCGCCGGAACGGCCGTTCGACCGCTCCGGATTGGAAGATCGCGGATGCGGCGGTGGTGACCACCGCCGGAATCGCGGTTACCGCCGCCGCGGAGTCGGACCCGCCCGCTCACTTCCACGCGAACAGCGGCTGCTCGTAGTGGTCCACCCGGGTCTCGCGCCCCGCGACCGCCACCTCCGCGAACTGGTGGAGCACCGCCGCCGTGGGGGCGTAGACCAGCGTGCCCAGGATGGCGAGGGCCAGGACGGGGCGGTCGCTCTCGGGGATCGACTGGAGGACGAGGTTCCGGGGATCGAGGAGGTCGTCGAGCGGGACCCGGTAGACGCCGGCGACCTCGCGGGGGTCGGTGCGGAGAGGCGCCGCGCCGTCGCCTCCCCAGACGACGACCGGCGTGATCACGAAGCCCGAGCGGGTCGCGTAGTCGTCGAGACGGCCCAGCAGGCTCGCCGGCGGCAGCGCGAGACCGACCTCCTCCTCGAGCTCGCGGAGCGCCGCCATCTCGGGGGTCTCGCCGGGATCGAGCCGGCCTCCCGGCAGCGCCCACTGGCCGCCGTGCCGGCGCAGGCTCGAAGCGCGGCGGGTGAGGAGGACGGCGGCATCTCCTTTTTCGCCGAGGACGACCTCGCCGGAGACCACGACCACCGCCACGGCCGCCGCCCGTCTCTCGCCCAGCGCCACGCTCCGCTGTGGGAACGAGGAGAGATGGCCCTCCAGAACCGCGCGCAGACCGTCTCCGAAGGCCGTCGTCATACCCCTCAGGATACCCGTCCGGGCCCGGTCCGATGTAAACGCGTTTTCATGCTATCGAGGCGCGGCGCGGTGCTGTAGAGTCGCGGAGCCCCTTTTCGACGACTCCCTACGATGACAAATCCCTTTGCTTTTCCCGACGGATTCCTCTGGGGAGCCGCGACCTCGGCCTATCAGGTCGAGGGCTCGCCCCTGGCCGACGGCGCCGGACCGAGCATCTGGCACCGCTTCACGCGCACCCCCTGGCTCATCCCGAGCGGCGACAACGGCGACATCGCCTGCGATCACTACCGGCGCTACGAGGAGGACGTGCAGCTGATGCGCGACCTCGGGCTCAACGCCTATCGCTTCAGCATCTCCTGGAGCCGCATCCTGCCGGAGGGTCGCGGCCGGATCAACGAGAAGGGTCTCGACTTCTACCGCCGGCTGGTGGACGCCCTGCTCGCCGCCGGCATCCGCCCGGTGATCACGCTCTACCACTGGGACCTGCCGGTGGCGCTCGACGACCGCGGCGGCTGGCTGAACCGCGACGTGGCCGACTGGTTCGCGGACTACGCGCGGGTGATGTTCCGCGCCCTCGACGACCGGGTCGAGATGTGGTCGACGCTCAACGAGCCCTGGGTGGTGACCGACGGCGGGTATCTGCACGGCGCGCTGGCGCCCGGACATCGAAACCTTTTCGAAGCGCCGATCGCCTCGCACAACCTGCTGCTCGCCCACGCCGCGGGGGTGGAGGCGTACCGCGCCGAAGGGAAGCACCGCATCGGCCTGGTGGTGAACATCGAGCCGAAATATCCGGCCTCGGAAAGCGAGGAGGACCTCGCCGCCACTCGCCGCGCGGACGCCTACATGAACCGCCAATATCTCGATCCGGTGATCCATGGCCGCTATCCCGACGAGATGCGGGAGGTCTTCGGCGAGGCGTGGCCGGATTTCGCAGCGGAGGACCTGACGCGTATCCGCCAACCGATCGATTTTCTCGGCATCAATTACTACACGCGCAGCGTGACGCGCTTCGAGCCCACCGCACTCCCAGTGCGGGCGGTCTCGGTGCGGCAGAAGCGCCACGCCTACACGGAGACGGGCTGGGAGGTCTACCCTCCGGGGCTCACGGACACCCTGGTCTGGGTGCGGCAGCAGTACGGCGACATCCCCCTCTACGTCACCGAGAACGGCGCCGCCTTCTACGATCCGCCGACGGCCGACGGCGAGGTGCAGGATCCGCTGCGGGTGGACTACCTGCGCACCCATCTGCGGGCGGTCCGCCAGGCGATCGACCTGGGGGTGGACCTGCGCGGCTACTTCGCCTGGTCGCTGCTCGACAATCTCGAATGGAGCCTCGGCTTCGCGAAGCGCTTCGGCATCGTGCACGTCGATTTCGAGACCCTGCGCCGCACGCCGAAGGCGAGCGCGCGATTCTACGCGGAGGTCATCCGCACGCACGGAGGGTCGTTGGGGTAGGCGTTCATCAGGCGTCGACCCTTCGCCCCTTCCAACTCACCGGCCGCCGCCGCCAGCGATCCAGGACCCCCAACACCAGGACCACCGCCAGGAGCAGGGCGTCCAGCGGATAGAGGAGACCGTAGGCGGGGGCATGGCCGCTGCCGGAACGCAGGAGCGTCGAAGCGGTGGCACCGGCGGCCCAGAGCAGGAGGGCCTCCAGCCAGCGGCCGGTGAGCGCGGCGGCAATGAGGGCCAGAGGGGGAAGCAGGAGGACGGCGAGGACGGCGCCGGTGGTCCCCGGGAGATGGCTGAAGAGCGCTCCCAGGTTGCGGCGCCAGCCGCGGACAGCCTCGCGGAAGCCGCGGTACATGCGCACCCGCAGCCCCGGGGCGCGGAAGAAGCCGGTGCGGAAGCCGTGCGCGCGCAAGCCGGCGGCAAGGGCCACGTCGTCGATCGGCGCCGCACGCACGGACTCGAAGCCGCCGCTCGATTCCCACGCCTCGCGGCGCACCAGGATGAACTGGCCGTTGGCGACGGGAGGACCGCCGCCCGCTGCAACGGCATCCCAGCCGCCGAGGATGGCGTCGAGCAGGGCGAAGACCGCGGGGATCAGCAGGTTCTCGCCGACGCCACGGACCTCCTGAAAGCCGGCCAGGGAAACCGCGTCCAGACGCCTCTCGGCCGCCGCGGCGTGAGCGCATGCCAGCAGGTCGGGCGCGTGGCGGGTGTCGGCATCGGTCGACAGCAGCCAGGGAGTCTCCACCCCCTGCGCTCCCACCCAGAGAGCATGGACCTTCCCCGGCCAGCCCGCCGGGAGCGGACCCGCGGCGAGAAGGCTCAGCCGAGGCTCCACCATGGCCCGCGCCGCCACCAGAGCGCCCGTGCCGTCCGTGGAGCCGTCGTCGATCACCCGCACCCGCGGAGCGGCCGTCTGCCCGAGCAGAGTCGCCATGCATTCCTCCATGTTGAGGATCTCGTCGCGCACGGGGAGGAGGACGGTGGTGTCCGGAGAGATCGGGAGAGGCGGCGGAAGGACCGGAGCCCTGTGCCGGCGCCGGTCGGTCCGCAGCGCCAGCCCGAGAAGGGGGGCGCCGAGGAGCAGAGAGAGAAGGAAAGTGAGGCTCACGCGGAAGATTCAGGGGGAGAGCCGTTGTTGGATCTCTTGCTCGACTTCGCCGGGCTGTGGAAAGCGGCCCAGCCTTTTCTTCGAGAAGATCAGGTCGGAGTCGACGGTGACCTCGAAGACGCCACCGCGGCCACGGATCAGTTGCGGGGTGAGGCCGAACCGGGTTTCGATCTGAGCCGCCAGACTGGCGGCGCGGGGGTAGTAGTTTCAGCTCGTGCAGTACTCGATGGAAACGTTCTTCGTGGGCATGAGGTCCTCCTTTCGCGGCTCGATTCTAGCAGCCGCCGCTCCGCCGCCGGCGGGAGGACCCTTTTGCAGAACGGAATGAAACGGTTGAAGACTATGTTGGCACGTGTATAGGTGCGGCCAGGCCCCAAAGTGGGACATCTGGCCAAAAAAATTCTCCGGAGACTGGATTTTGGCCGTGACCCTGAGTATACTCTGAGATTGTTCAACATCGTTGTAAGAGATGAGGGTCTGACGTCTGGGGTCTTCGGGGAGCTTGCATTCCGTCCAGTGGGTGCACCGCTGGAGGGTGTGAGGCATAGAAAGAATGCTGGTTTGAACACTGGAGGTAAGAAGATGAAAGGCGAGGCGCCGAACATGTCATCAAAAGAAATGGCCCAGATCCGGCAGAACCTTGAGGGGACACCGGACATCGAGGAGGCCGCGGAGCTGATGAATCTGGCGGGGAATTCCACCCGTCTGAAGCTCCTCTACCTGCTCGAGAACATGAAGGAGCTCTGCGTGTGCGATCTCGCGGAGATGCTTGGGGTGTCGGTCTCGGCCGTCTCCCAGCACCTGGCGAAGCTGAAGGCCTACGGGCTGGTGGCTCCGCGTCGCGACGCTCAGACGATCTACTACCGTCTGACCGACCACGAGTTCAACGCGAAGCTCCGCGACAACTTCTTCAAACAGTTCCAGGTCTGACTGCCCTAGGCACGATCTGTTCCTGAAAACGGCCGGGCTCCTCGCCCGGCCGTTTTGTTTGTAGGGGCGGCTCTATGTGGCCGCCCTGGGTGGCGGGGAACAGGGCGGCCACATAGGGCCGCCCCTACAGATGCCGGGCGAAGGCGCCGACCAGCCGCAGGCAGGCGTCGACAGTCCGCGCGGCCTCGTCCGGCGTGGCGCGGTCGAAGCTGAGCGCCGAGAACGTCATCGCCGTGGCCGGCGGGAGGTCGTCGCGGCAGCCCAGCACTTCCGCCAGGCGAACGCCGTCCGATACAGGAAAGCCCACGGCCGGAGCATCCCGCGGATCGATCCCGTCGACGTCCACATGCAGATAGAGCGACCGGTCATGGCTGGCACGCCGCAGCAGCTCGCGGGTCTCTCCGGCGGCGAGTTGGGCGGACGGGACGCAGGCGAGCCCGAGGCTCTCGATGTTTCCGGCCTCCAAGGGATCAAAAGCGCGGCCCGCCAGATGGATCACGGCGTCCGCTGCCAGCGGAGCGCCCCCCATCCTTTCCCTAAGCTCCGGCAGGCTGAGGCCGCGGAGGGCCGCCAGCGCCATGCCATCCCAGTAGCCGCTCGGCGAGGTCGCCGGCGTGTTGCAGTCGCCGTGCGCGTCGATCCAAACCACCCCGACGTCGTGCCCCCGCCGCTGAAGGCCGGCCACCACCCCCAGACTGGCCAGGCAGCCGCCGGAGAGGATCAGGGAAAGGCTCCCTTCCTGTTCCACCCGCTCCACGAAGCTCGCGATCTGGCGAAGGATCGCGAGGACGGTCTGGAGCTTCGGGCCGGCCGCGGGAGCCGCGACCTCCGTCTCGCGGACCTCCCAATCCATCGCGCGCAGCCGATCCGCGAAGCCGTGCTCCAACAGGCCGCGCACCCCGCGTGCCGTGGGAGTGTCCCGGCGCTCGACATCGTAGGGCACCCGCAGGATCTCGACAGTTCCGATGCTCATCGCGGCTTTCATCCTATCCCGCTCGGATAGAATCCCTGGCGATGACGACCGCCAAGGGATGACGATCAAAAGAGACAACTTTCACGGGAGGAACGGTATGAGCCAGCACCCGCGCCCGAAGTTCACCTCGCTCGGTCACGCCACCGTCCGCTGCGACTTGCCGGGAGGAGAGGTGGTGCTCATCGACCCCTGGGTCCAGAACAATCCGGCCTGCCCCAAGGAGCTCCATGACTTCGACCGTCTCGACGCGATCCTGATCACCCACGCCCACGGCGACCACATGGGGGACGCGGTGGAGATCGCCAAGAAGTACAAGCCGAAGGTGGTGGTGGCGAACTACGAGATCTGCGGCTGGCTGAGCCAGAAGGGGGTCGAGAACTGCGCCGGCATGAACCTGGGGGGGTGCCAGGACGTGCTCGGGATGAACGTCACCATGGTGCGGGCGGACCACTCCTGCGGCCTCAGCGACGGCGACCAGACCCTCTATGGCGGCGTGGCGAGTGGCTACGTCGTACGGCTCCCCGGCGGCTTCACTTTCTATCACGCGGGGGACACGGCGCTGTTCTCGGACATGCAGCTCCTCGGCGAGATGTACCGCCCCGAGCTGGCCTTCCTGCCGATCGGCGACTACTTCACCATGGACCCGCAGCAGGCCGCCCGCGCCTGCCGCTTCCTGGGCGTCCGCAAGGTGATCCCGATCCATTGGGGGACCTTCCCCTTGCTCACCGGCACGCCGGAGATGCTGGTGAAGGCCCTGGAGGATTTCGGAACGGCCTGCGAGGTGATCGCCCTCAAGCCGGGCGAGAGCTACTAGAAGCGAACGGCCGCGCCCAGGCCGGTGAACCAGTGCGGGTGCGGCTGATCGAGGCCGGCGCCGACGCGGACGTCTAGCGCCAGGTCGTTCGATACGTTGTAGGAGAGGCCGGCGTCGGCATAGCGGGTGCGGCTGGTGTCGGCGCTCTCCTTCGAGAAGATGTAGCTTTCGAGGAAACCGCCCCACTTCTCGTTGAGCTGGAAGCCGGCGGAGATGCTGGCGAAGCACTGATCGAAGCGCCGGCTGCCGTCCGCCGCGTAGACGACGCCGAGGTTGTCCTCGATGGTCCAGTTGGCGGGGAGGTCCCAGTGGACGGCAAGCTCGGCTTGCGGCTGCCAGACATTGGCGGTCAGCGCGCGGGCGCCCACCGGGATGGTGGTCTGGACGAGCACGCCGATCCCCGGCACGCCGGCCGGGCGGTTCTTGGCGTCCGCGTCGTTGAGCCGGATCTTGACCTCGGCGAAGGGGTCCTCGAAGCCGCTGATCCGCCGCACGCCGGGGCCCTCGTCGACCCAGTCATAGGAGTTCAGCCCCAGCCGCGCCTCCCAGCGGTCGTTGACGCCGTAGCGCAGCAGGATCTCTCCCAGCGAGCTCGCCTTCTCGTTGCCGGTCCGCGTGTAGGTGTACCCGGTCTCGATCTGAAGGTGGCCGGGATCGACCAGGATAGGGCCGTTGGTGAGGTCCGGGCGGTCCGGCTGGATCGGATCCTTGAGGCCGGAGAAATCCTGCGCGGCGAGCGGCGCGATCGACAGAACGGCGACGGCGAGGACGGCGAGCGACCGGGATCTCGGCATGGGAAGGGCCTCGGAAGAAGGTCAGACGTTGATCCGGCGGTAGATCGTCGACAGCGGCAGGCTGCACCGGACGCAGGGGAGCTCGAGGACCTGCCCGAGACCGGTGAGCTCCTCCATCAGCCAGCGGCCGTCCTCCTGCCGCAGCCAGTGCTCCGCGTACAGGCGGTCCTGTGCGACCAGGACGATCTCTGCAAGAGCGGGGATCGCCCGGTAATGACCGAGCTTGGTCAGGCGATCGTAGACCTCGGTCGACCTGGACAGGACTTCCACGATCAGGACCGGATTGAGCAGAGTGTCGAACTCGTCGTCGGCGAAGCGGGGCTCGCCGCAGACGGCGACCACGTCGGGATAGGTGACGAGGTCGGTCGGCGTCCGCACCCGCATGTCGCTCGTGTAGACCTCGCAGGGACCCTCGGCAAGCTGGGTATGCAGAGAGGCGGCGATGTTGAGGCCGATCAGGTTGTGCTCGCGGCTGGCGCCGGTCATGGCGAAGACCTCGCCGGCGAAATAATCGTTCTTCGTCTCGGCCTTCCGCTCCAGGATCAGATAATCCTGAACGGTGAGCCGCTGCTTTGGTTCGCTCGCCACCGCCTCACTTTACCATTCACCTCCCCACCCAGCGCGCGCGGGCCAGGAAGCCCAGCCGGGCGCTCAAGTTGAGCCGGGGAGGCGCCTTCAACAGGTCGCTTTCGGGGTCCTCGATCCCGGTCATCAGCCGCAGGGCGGCGAGGAGGGCGAAGACGGCGGCGGGACCGTAGCCGTGCGGCAGGCCGACCAGTCCGCGTGGGGCCCGCAGCAGGCGCGAGCGGATACGAGGACACTCGCGCGCCACGGCGGCCAGCAGCTGCGCGGGATCGAACCGGCACCCCGGCTCCTCCGCCACCTCGGCGGTGGGGAGCGGGCAGCGCCTGGCCGCGATCTCCTCGCCCAGCCGCTGGAGCGCCGCCAGCCGGACGAGGGCGCTGGCGAGGCCGTTCACCTCGGCGTTGAGGTTCTTCTCCAGCAGCGCGCCGGCGATCGCCCGCCCGAGGCTCAACGCCTCGACGTCGGCGTCGATCGCCGTCGCCGGCCGGGCGTGGGTGGCGCGGCGGCGGGCGGCGGCGGTGAGATCCTCCAGGGCGTCCACCGGCCAGCGCCGGCGCTCGTTCTCGCGCGCCATGCAGAGCATGACCGGCTGGCCCACCGGCTCACCCCCCAGAGCCGTCTCCAACGTGAAGTCCCAACGGTTGATCTGCGCCAGCTTCTCCCCTTCCATCCCCACCTGCCGCGCGAAGTCGAAGAGGGCATACGCATGGGCGAGGAGAGCCTGCGCCCGCCGGCGCTCGGTGCCGGGGAGGAGCAGGAGAGCGGGCGCGAAATCGCCCAGCACGCCGCGGGCGAGGCCGGCGCAGAGCTCCTCGGCCTTGGTGGCGTCGAAGTCGTCGAGGGGGAGGCCGAGCTCGGGGCCGAGCCGGCTCTGGGGGAGACGAGCGAGGAGGTCGCACCCGCCGCCATCCTCCTCGAGCCGGTCCTGCCGTTCAGTCATCGGCGAATCAGCGGGGTCCGATCAGGCGAGCAGCCGCAACAGCTCGCGCTGCGGCTCGGCGCCGGTGATCTCCGGTCCCTCGCCCGTGAGGGCGACGTTGATCTCGCTGCGCACTCCGAAGTCGCCGGCGATGTAGACGCCCGGCTCGATCGAGAAGCCGGTCATCGGCAGCAGCGCGCGGGTGTCGTGGGTCTCCAGATTGTCCATGTTGGCGCCCTGGCCGTGGTCGGTGATGCCGATCGAGTGGCCGGTGCGATGGATGAAGAGGTCGCCGTAGCCGGCCTTGCGGATCACCTCGCGGGCGGCGTCGTCCACCTCGAAGCCGCGCACCGTCTGGTGCGGGAAACGGTCGCGGACCAGCTCCCAGGCGGCGTCGCGGGCGCCGGCGACCACCGCGAAGACCTCCTGCTGTTTCGCCGTGGGCGCGGCGGCGCAGACGCCGACCCAGGTGATGTCCGCGTAGACGCTCTCCGCCGCCTTCTCCTTGGCCCAGAGGTCGATCAGCAGGAAGTCCCCCTGGCGGATCGGCGCCGAGTGGCCGGGACCCGGCTGGTAGTGAGGGTCGGCGCTGTTGGCGTTGACGCCGATGATCGGGTCCGACTCGGCCCACAGGCCGGCGACCTCGAAGGCATCCATGATGAACCGCTGGACGGCGTACTCGTCGATCTCGTCGCCGCGGCGGAGCACATCGGCGACGCGGTGGAAGGCCTCCAGGGCGATGCAGTGGAGATGGATGTTGGCGCGGCGGTGGCCGGCGAGTTGCTCCGGGGTCCAGGTGGCGACGAACCGCTGCGCCAGATCGGCGGAGGAGACCACCTCGACGCCCGCGGCGCGCAGCAGGTCGAAGGTGCCGGCGTCGAGGCGCGAGACGGTGGGGAGATCGTTGTTCGGGCTGTACTGAGCGGCCAGCCGGCGGGTGCCGGAAACCAGCTGCTCCACTCCCGCCCGGTGCCCCTGCCAAGTGTTGTAGACGCTCTTGGCGCCGGGCAGGTGGTCGAGCATGTGCGACTCGATGGCGTGGACGAGCTTGGTGGGCTCCCCCTCCCGCGGCACCAGGTAGTAGCAGCGGCGGCTGACGAGCTTGCCTTCCCCCGTCAGGCCCAGCAGAGAGAGCCCGAGGGGATCGTTCTGCTGGAAGCAGGCAAAGAACCAGCCGTCGAGACCGGCCTCGGCCAGCGCGGACTGGATTTCAGGAATCTGTCGGGCCAGCATGGCACCTCCCTGTCGAAGGACTCGGATCGTATCATCCCCCTCGTGAAGGCTTTCTACTGCGACCCCTTCGTCCTGCCGCTCCCCGACGGACACCGGTTCCCGATGGAGAAATACAGCCTGCTGCGCGAGCGGGCGCTGGCGGTAGGGATCGTGGCGGCCGGGGACCTGATCGTGCCGCACGCCGCGACCGACGAAGAGATCGTGCGCGCGCACGATCCCGACTACCTGCGGCGGGTCGCCGCCGGCGAGCTCGACCGGGCGGAGATGCGCCGCATCGGCTTCCCCTGGTCGCCCGCCATGGTGGAGCGCTCGCGGCGGTCGGCGGGGGGCACCATCGAAGCCGCCCGCGCCGCGCTGGCCGACGGCGCCGCCGTGAACCTCGCCGGCGGCACCCATCACGCCTTTCGCGACCGCGGCGAGGGGTACTGCGTGTTCAACGACGCCGCCATCGCCGCCCGCGCCTTGCAGGCCGAGGGGAGGATCGGACGGACGGTGGTGATCGACTGCGATGTCCATCAGGGGAACGGCACCGCCGCCCTCTTCGCGGACGACCCGACCGTCTTCACCTTCTCGATCCACGGCCGCAACAACTTTCCCTTCCACAAGGAGCGCAGCGACCTCGACGTCGAGCTGGCGGACGGCACCGCCGACGCCGAGTACCTGGACGCCTTGGAGACCGGGCTGGCGCGGGCGATCCCGTCGGCCCGCGCCGACCTCGCCTTCTACGTCTCCGGCGCCGATCCCCACGAGCGCGATCGCCTGGGGCGGCTCAAGGTCACACGCGCCGGCCTGCTGTCACGCGACGAGCTGGTCTTCGCGCACTGCCGGCGGGCCGGCCTGCCGGTCGCCGTCATGATGGCGGGAGGCTACAACGTGGACGTGCGGGAGACCGTGGAGATCCACCTGCAGACGGTGGCCGCAGCCCGGCGCTATGCGGAGGGCAACCGGAAGCTCGGCACGGCTTTCGCTTAGAATCCCCAGCCGAACCCGTACCCGGACGCAGGTGCGGAAACCCATAGGAGACGACCCATGAGGACTTCCATCGCTCGCGCGGCGCTCGCCGCGCTCGTTCTGGCGCTCGCCTTCACCGCCACGCTGCGCGCCGCCGGCGAGGGGCGGGTCATCGCCACCGTGACGGACGAGTCGGGCAAGCCGATCGAAGGGGCGAAGGTCGCTCTCACCCGAGCGGGGACGGCCACGCTGGAGAAGGTGAGCGACAAGAAAGGGCAGGTCCTGCTGCTGATCCGCGACGCCACCCTGGACTACCAGATCGCCATCACCAAGGAGGGCTACGGCCCCTATCAGGGCTCGGTCAAGCCGAAGTTCGAGGATACGGTCCGGCTGACCTTCACACTGCCGAAAGTCGCCGCCGCGGCCGGAGCGGCGAACGGCGCCGACCAGGCGGTCGTCGCCTACAACGACGGGGTGGCCGCCCTGGGCGCCGGCAATCTGGCGGCAGCGCTGCCGAAGCTCGAGAGCGCGGCGACGCTCGATCCCAAGCTGCCGGAGGCACAGGCGGCGCTCGCCCAGGTCTATCTCGACCTGAAGCGCTATGGCGACTCCCTCGCCGCCTCCGACCGCTACCTGGCGCTGAAGCCGGGCGATCCCGCGGGGCTGCGGACGCGCTACGACGCGCTCAAGGGCGTGGGGGACAACGAGAAGGCCCGGGAGGCGCTCGACGCCCTGGCGGCCGCCGATCCGCAGGGCCCCGAGACCGCCGTCCGCTTCTTCAACGAGGGCGCCGAGCGGTCCCGCACCGGCAAGCTCGACGAGGCGACGGCCTTCTTCGAGCGCGTCGTGCAGATCGCCCCCGCCGATCCCAAGTTCGCCAAGGCCCACTACGTCCTCGGCCTCACCTACGCCAAGGACGACGCCAAGAAGGCTCAGGCCAAGGAGCAGCTCCAGGCCTTCCTCCAGATGGCCCCCAACGATCCCGACGCCGCCACGGCGAAGGACATGCTGGCCTATCTGAAGTGAAGGGCCGCTCAGCCGGCAATCATGCGCCGCAGGAGCGCGATGTTGTCGCGGTGGCCGGTGAGGCGGGCGGTGACCTTGCCGCGGATAGGATAGCCGAGCAGGTAGAGGTCGCCGATGATGTCCAGGATCTTGTGGCGGGCGAACTCGTCGGGGAAGCGGAGCTCGGTGTTGATCACGTCGTCCTCGCCGACCAGGATGAAATTGTCGAGGCGCCCGCCGGAGCCGAGGCCGAGCTCGTTGAGCATCTTGAGGTCCTTCATGAAGCCGAAGGTGCGGGCCGGCGCGATCTCCCGCTTGTAGTCCTCCGCCGAGGTGAGCGTGAACTCGTGGAACTGCTCGCCGACCGGCGGCGGGTAGCGCAGCAGGTAGGAGACCGAGAACTCGTCCGCCGGCTCGATCGCCAGCACCTTCTCGCCCGTTCCCCCCACCTCGTAGCGGCGGTCGATGACGATCTCGCGCTGCGGCTCGTCCTGCTCGGCGATGCCGATCTCCTCGAGGAGCCGGCAGAACTCGAGGGCCGAGCCGTCGAGGACCGGGATCTCGCCGTGCACCTTGATCAGCAGGTTCCCTACCCCGTAGGCGTGCAAGGCCGAGAGGAGATGCTCGACGGTGCGGATGATCTCGCCCTCTCCCGACAGCGTGGTGGCGTAGTCGGTCTCCGCCACGGCGCCGACGTGGCCCGGGATCTCGATCCCGGCGGGCAGGGTGACGAAGTGGATGCCGCTGTTCTCGGGCAGCGGCTGGAGGACCATGCCGGTCCGCTGGCCCGAGTGCAGGCCGAGGCCGTAGACCACGGTCGAATGGCCGAGCGTCCGCTGGTTGCGCCGGGTCTCGACGAGCAACGGCAGGTCGGGGGCCGGAGCGAAGCGGCGCTCGGCCTCGACCTTCCCGCGCGGCTTGCCCGGCGCCGCCTTTCCCGACGCCTGGAGGGTGCGTCGGTATTCGAGGGCGCCGGCCGCGGCATCGACCGCCCGCTTGTAGGAGAGGGGCTTCTCCAGATAGTCGTAGGCCCCCATCTTGATCGCCTTCACCGCCGTCGCCGCCGTGCCGTGGCCGGACATCATGACCACCGCCACTGTGGGGTCCGCCTCGCGCAGCGCTTCCAGGGTCTCCAGCCCGTCGCGGTCGGCCAGCCAGATGTCGAGGAAGACGACGGCGGGGCGCTTCTCTTCGTAGAGGGCGAGGGCGCTCTCGCCGCTGGTGGTGGTGAGGGTCGCATAGCCCTCGTCCGAGAGGATCCCGCCCAGGGTGGAGAGGATGCCCGGCTCGTCGTCGACGATCAGGATGAGCTCGCTCATGGCGGACGTAGGATAGCAGGCGGTCGCGCCCCATCCGAGAGGCGGCCTGGCCCGGGCGCCGCGAGGGCCTACCGCTTCGTCATCTCATCCTTCACGATCACGCCCCCCTTCATCACGAACCCGACCCGGTCCAGCGCCGTGATGTCCGCCAGGGGATCGCCCGGCACGGCGATCAGGTCGGCGTAGCGCCCCGGCTCCAGGCTCCCCACATCCTTCTGCCAGCCGAGGAGATCCGCGGCGTTGAGGGTGGCGGCGCGAAGGATGTCGAGCGGCTTCATGCCGGCATCGGCGTAGGCGCGGAAGATCGTGCGGGCGGTCTGGCCGCGGGTCTGGCCGGGGACGTCGTAGTACTCGTCCGAGCCGGCGGCGATCGGCACGCCAGCCCTGATGGCGCGGTCGAGGCGCTTGCCGGAGGCGGCCTCGGAGGCCTCGAACTGCGGGCGCAGCCGCTTCTGCTCGGCGAGGGGGAGGCCCGAGAGCTGCGCGATGACGTCGGCCGGATAGTCGGTGGGGACGAGGTAGATCTTCTTCTCCGCCATCAGCCGCAGCACGTCGTCCGGCACCGTGTAGGCGTGCTCGATCGAGTCGGCCCCCGCCTGCGCGGCGGTCCGCGTGGCTTCGTCGCCGATCGCGTGGGCGGCCACCTTGAGGCCGTTCCGGTGCGCCTCGTCCACGATCGCCTTCATCTCGTCGAGCGAGAGGGTGGTGGTGGCGTTGACGATCACCTTGATCACCGAGGCGCCGTCGAAGATCGCCTGGCGGACGGCGCGGCGCGCCTCGTCGGTCCCCGTGACCTCGGCGTACTCCAGTGGGATCAGGCTCCGGCCGAGCGTGGAGAGGCCGCCGTACTGGCCGCCGATGGGCGAGAGCGCACGGGTGGAGACGACCATCCTCGGTCCCGTCACCCACCCCGCGTTGATGGCGTCGCGCAGGGCCACGTCGCCGTTCGTCCCCGAATTGCCGAGGTCGCGGACGGTCGTGAACCCGGCCTCGATCGTCTCCCGGCCCATGCCGGCTCCGAGGAGGGCCCGCTTGGCGAGGCTCATCTCGGTGAACATCGTGCCGGAGAGCTGCTCGTCCCCCTTTTCGAGGTCGAGATTGGTGAGGAGATGGGTATGGACGTCGATCAGTCCCGGCAGCACCGTCGCCGCGCCGAGATCGACGATCCGCGCGCCGGCGGGGACCTTCACCTCGGGCCCCACGGCGGTGATCCTCCCCTTTTCGATCAGGATCACGGCGCCGGTGACGGACCGGCCGTTCCTGACGTCGATCAGATGGCCGCATTTGACGGCGGTGACGGCTGGGCTCGCGGGTCTCGAGGTCTGGCCGGCGGCCAGCGTCGCGGACAGCAGGCCGAGCGGAGCCAGTAGGCAGAAGACAGGGGCGAGGCGCTTCCTCCAGGTCATCGCGGGGCTCCTTTGGGAATCCGCCGTCAACCTACCATGCGCCGCGCTCACTTGCCGCCGTGGGCCGCCTGGTACTCCCGCTGGAAGCCGGGGAGGATCGCCTTGACGAAGGCATTGGAGACCAGTCGCACGAAGATCTCCCAGGAGCTGGTGTTCGGCGCGGAGAGCGGTCCCGAGAGGTCGGCGACGGTGGCGACCTGCTCGTTCTTGTGGTTCTCCAGCACGTGGGCGACGCTGCCGACGACCTTCTCATAGAGCTTCTTGAGCACGGGCTTGTTCTTGTCCTGCTTGGGGTCGTAGACCTGGATGTCCTGGAACAGAGGCTTGACGTAGCCGTCGATCCGGTCGTTCCGGACCTTGACCTCGGAATAGACGGAGAAGGTCCCCGCCGCGACGTCGAATTTGCCATAGGCGCGCAGGAGGTCGTTGATCTTCGGCAGGCTCGCCTTGTCCACCGCCAGCAGGAGGTTGAAGTCCGGCCCTTTGGCGTCGCCATCACGGAAGGTGGACGAGCCGCGCGCCGTGCCGCTCCCCAGGAAGCGGCCGGTCAGTGTGGCCTTGGCCGGCCCTTGCCGGAAGCCGCTCGACAGGTTGGTCACGTCGAGGTTCGCGCGGTCGACGAAGAAGCGGAAGCGGCCGTCCTTGATGGGGGCGATGACCCCGACATCGCTGTCGGTCAGGCTCAGGCGCGCGATCTCCACCGGCATCCCCTGCTCCGCGGTCTTCACCGCTTTCTCCACCTTCTTGCCGCGCGCCTTCTCTTCCGGCGCGGTGGCGACCGTGTGGGTGTAATCGAGATGGAGCCGGTTGACGACGACGTCGGCGATGCGCGCCTCGCGGTGCCGGGGGCTATATTCGACCTCGCCTCGCGATGAGAGCGCGCCACCCGTGAGCGTCAGGTTCGCCCGTTCGCCGAACGGCCGCAGACGGTCGAGCGGGATGTTCTGCGCCTTGTAGAACGCGTGGACGCCGGGATAGGGGACGGAGAGGAAGTCGGCATGGCCGTCGAGGGTGGCGCGGCCGGTATCGAAGACCACCCCCTCGGTATGGACGGGCGAGGGATAGGTTCCGGCGTGCGACTGGATATTGCGGATGTTCGACGCCGCCGCGTTCCAATGGGAGATATGGAGCGGCCACTTCGGGTCTTGATCGATATAGACGAGATCGCCGTCGCGCACCTGCATCAGGTTGAACTTGAGCGGGTAGATCGACTCGAACGCCTGCTGCCAGCCGCGGTCCTTCAGCTTCGTCGTATCCTTCGCCTCCACCTCGAGCTGCGGGAGGTTGACGTGGACCTGGGGGCGGAAAAAGACGGCGTCGGCCACCAGATGGCCGGTGAGGACGGCGCTCCATTCGACGCTCATCTTCAGGCGCGGGATCGCCGCCACCGGCGGTTCGGGATTGGCGTCCTGACGGATCACCACATCCCGCAGCGTCAGCCCCAGTCCGAACGGGCTCAGATGAGCGTGGCCGAGAGTGACGTGGTAGCCGTGAAGATCCTGGTTGATCTTGGCTTCCAGCGTGCGGCGGAGGTAGCCGTCGAAGGCGTGGGCGACGAGGGCGACGATCAGCGCGAGCGCCACGACCAGGATGATCCAGAGGTGGTGGCGGCGGAGCCGCGGCGCGCGCGGGTTCCCGGGCTCGCGCGGCGGAGGTGGCTTTTCCGCGGCGATGGTGGCGTGGGGCTGTTGGGGGGTGGCGTACGCTGGGCTCGGCATAGGACCTCAGGATAGATCTTGTAGCAAGAGAACTGCCAGGACGGACCCGGCTTCCCCATGCAGTACACTCCCTTTCGTATTTCCACTCCGAGGGGGAGAGCATGATGGGAGAAGGCCCGAGCCCCGGGTTCGCCCGGCGTCTGACCCTGTTCGACGCCACGATGATCGTCATCAGCGGGATCATCGGCTCCGGCATCTTCATCAACCCCTACGTGGTGGCGCGGGCTGTCCATACGCCCTTCCTGATCCTCGGGGTGTGGATCGCCGGCGGCCTGATCGCCCTCTTCGGCGCCTTCGTCTTCGCCGAGCTGAGCACGGTGATGCCGCGGGTGGGCGGGCAGTACGCCTTCTTCCGCGAGGCGTTCTCGCCGATGGTGGCCTTCCTCTACGGCTGGGGACTGCTGCTGATCGTGCAGTCCGGAGCCACGGCGGCGGTGGCGGTGGCCTTCGCCCAGTACGTGGCGCGGCTGGTCGATCTGCCGCCGGGGAGCGAGCGGTTTCTCGCCGCCGCCATCCTCCTGGCCGTGGCGGCCTTCCACGCCCTGGGGATCAAGCCGGGGGCCGTGGTGCTCAACGTCCTCACCTTCTCGAAGACGGTGGCACTGGCGGCGCTGATCGTCGGCGCCTTCCTGCTCACCCGCCACTCCGGCCTCACCTTCGAGCCGCTGGTGCCGGAGGATCTCGGCGGCCTGCCGCTGCTCTCCGCCTTTTTCGCGGGGCTGGTGCCGGCGATGTTCGCCTACGGCGGCTGGCAGAACCTCAACTACGTCGCCGAGGAGGTGAAGGAGCCGCAACGGAACCTGCCGCGGGCGATCCTGATCGGCGTCTTCTGCGTCATCGCGGTCTACGTCTCGGCCAATGTGGCGTACGTGCATGTCCTCGGAGCGCCGGCGCTGGCCGCCACGAGGACGCCGGCGGCGGACGTGGCGGCGCGGCTGGTGGGAGAGAGCGGGGCGAAGGTGATCAGCCTGCTGGTCGTGGTCTCCACCTTCGGCTTCCTGAACCTCTCGCTCCTCTCGGCGCCGCGGGTCTACTACGCGATGGCGGCCGACGGCCTCTTCTTCCGCCGGCTGGCCCGCCTCTCGCCGCGCTTCCACGCGCCGACCGCGGCCATCCTGCTCCAGGGAGCGCTGTCCGCCGTCTACGCCCTGGCCAACACCTACGACCGCCTGCTCGGCTACGCCGTCTTCGCGGACTGGATCTTCTTCGCCCTCGCCGGCGTTTCGCTGATGGTCTTCCGGCGGACGCTGCCCGACGCGCCCCGGCCCTTCCGGACGCCCGCCTACCCCTGGATACCGCTCCTCTTCGTCCTCGCGGGGGCCGGCATCGTGCTCAACATCTACTTCACGGACACCCGCAACGCGCTGATCGGGACGGGGATTTTCCTGCTGGGCGTACCGGTGTATTTTTTCTGGCGAGGGAGAGGGCTCAAAGACCGCGTCGAGTAGAATGGCCCGCGGAGGAGGTGCTGCCGTGATTGAGCCGACCGTCAAAGAGCGGATTTTGAGAGATCTGGATCAACTTTCTCCAGAGCTACAACAGCGAGCCCTCCAGTTGGTTCACAACCTCGTCGATCCTCTGCCCAAGGGGGCCTCGGCGGAGGACCTGATGAGCCTGGCAGGGACCTTGGACGACGAATCTGCCCGCGAGATGATCGAAGCGATTGAGGAGGGTTGTGAGCGGATCGAGCCAGAAGACTGGTAGGTATCTTCTCGACACCAATGCTGCCGTCGCCGTCTTGAACGACAAGGTCGATCTCGATCGGCGCCTGGGCGGCTGGCTCAATACTTTTCTGAGTTCGACCGTATTGGGTGAGCTCATCTTCGGTGCAGAGAAGTCGAGCCGTGTCGAGGCGAACTTGATCCAGATCCGTCGTCTTGTGCGGCTCTGCCCTGTGCTCGTTTGTGATGAGGAAACGGCTCGTCACTACGGCTCCATCAAACTGCGTCTCCTGCAGAGAGGCCGTCCGATTCCCGAGAATGACATCTGGATCGCGGCGTCGGCTCTGCAGCATGGGCTGGCCCTGGTCACCCGCGACGGTCACTTCGGGTATGTGGACGATCTGATCACCGAGTCCTGGTGACTTTGCCATGACCCGAGGCAGCGTCTACATGCGCTGGGCCAAGGAGCACGCCGCGGCCCGGTACAACCTCGCCAACAGCGGGCTGCTCGGCTGTACGACGGATGATCTCGTCCTGGAGCCTGGGGACGTGCAGGTGAACGGCGCGAGCCGCGACGGCTATCCCCCTCTGCTGGCGGCGATCGCCGCGCGGTACGGCGTGGCACCCGAGCAGGTGGTCACGGCTCCGGGGACCTCCGGCGCCAACTTTCTGGCCTTCGCGGCGCTGGTCGAGCCGGGCGACGAGGTGCTGGTCGAGCGCCCCACCTATGAGCCGCTCCTTGCCGCCCTCGGTTTCCTGGGGGCCCGTGTCCGTCGTTTCGAGCGGCGGTTCGAGAACGGCTATCGGCTCGATCTCGACGAGATCCGCTCGCTGGTCACGGACCGGACCCGGCTCATCGTGCTGGCCAATCCCCACAATCCGAGCGGCGTGCTGCTGCCCCAGGAAGAGGTGGCCGGGCTGGCGCAACTCACCGCGCGCGTCGGCGCCTACGTCCTGGTCGACGAGGTCTACCGCGACATCTGGTTCGAGGACGCGCCGCCGAGCCACGTCCATCTCGGGGCCAACGTCCTCGCCACCAGCAGTCTGACCAAGAGCTACGGGCTTTCCGGGCTGCGCTGCGGCTGGATCCTCTGCGCGCCGGAGGTCGCCCGGCGGCTCTGGCTCACCCGGGACGCGATGCAGGCCGTCGACTCGGTGCCGAGCGACACGCTGGCGACCGCCGCCTTCCGGCAGCTCCCCCGCCTCGCCGCGCGCAGCCGGTCGATCCTGGAGCCGAACATCGCCCAGGTGCGCGCCTTTCTCGCCGAGCACGAGGAGTGGCTCGACTGCGTCGTCCCGCCACGCTCGATGACCGTTTTCCCCCGGCTCCGGAAGGAAGAGGACGCCGAGCCGCTCCACGACTGGCTGCGGGAACGCGAGACCTCGATCGTGCCGGGGACGTTCTTCGAGTCCCCCCGGCACTTCCGGCTGGGCTTCGCGGTGATGCCGGAGGACGTGGCGCGCGGGTTGGAGCGGCTGGCGGACGGATTGCGGCGGACCGCGACCTGAATTATGCTTTTCCGCGACGAACGGCGGATTGACGGATCGGCAAGGGCTCGCTACCCTCGGATCGGTATCAGGAGGATCGCGATGGCCAAACCCGCCCACTTGATGTTTCCCTGGAACGACGACCAGCCGGCTTGGCCCGCGCAGGGGAAGTGGACCTATGACGACTATGCGCGCCTTCCCGACGACGGCCGCCGCTACGAGGTGATCCGGGGGAATCTCTACGTGACGCCCGCGCCCGTCTACGACCACCAGTTCGTCATCTTGCAGATCTCACGCCGCTTGGCCAACTTCGGGGAGGAGACCGGCTTGGGTTCTCCCATGATCGCTCCCTTTGACGTCCTGTTGCCTGAAAGGATTGCTTCTCCGGTTCAACCCGACGTTATTTTTTTCCTGGCCGGCAACGAGCCGCGTTCGGGCGACAAAAACTTTCAGGGCGTACCCGATCTGGTCGTCGAGGTCGAGTCCCCTTCGACCCGCAAACGGGACCGGACGATCAAGCGGGACGCTTACCGGGACGCTGGGATTCCGGAATTCTGGCGCGTGGGCTTCAGCCCTCGCGCGGTGACCGTCCTGGCCTTGAGCGAGGATCGCACCCAATACGTCGAGCTCGGCTGCTACGGCGTTGGCGAGACGATCCGCTCGTCCATTCTCCCCGGCCTGGCGATTCCGGTGGACGCCCTGTTCCCTCCGTTGTAACCTTCCCTGTCTCCCCTCGACCCAGCATTCGCACTCTTGGGAGCAACGCGGCCGGGCGGCATGGTGTCGCCGGACCTCCTGGAACGCCGGGTCCGATCCTGGCATAGTCACACCCCATGGAAACTCAAACGACCTGCCTCGACCTCGCGGCGCTGGCCAACGATGCCGGACCGGACCCCCGTTCCCGCATCTCCAGCATGGCCGCCGGCCTCGTCGGCTCGGAGATCCTCCGCATCGCCGGCGAGATCCGCGCCCTGATCGCCGGAGGCCGGACCGTCTGCAACCTCACGGTGGGAGACTTCGATCCCCGCCATTTCCCGATCCCCGCCGAGCTGCGCGAAGGTGTCCAAGCCGCCTTGGAACGCGGCGAGACCAACTATCCGCCCTCGAACGGCATCCCGGAGCTGCGCGCGGCGATCGTTCGCTTCTACGAGCGCGAGCTCGGCTTGCGCTATCCCGTTGATTCGGTGCTGGTCACCGGCGGTGCCCGGCCGATCATCTACTGCACCTTCCGCACCCTGGTCGATCCCGGCGACCGCGTGGTCTTCCCGGTGCCGAGCTGGAACAACAACCACTACGTGCACATGATGGACGCCGTGCCCGTGCCGGTGGTCTGCCGGCCGGAGCGCCGGTTCCTTCCCAGCCGCGAGGACCTGCTCCCAGCGCTGCCGGGGGCGCGCATGCTCTGCCTGAACTCGCCGCTGAACCCCACCGGCACCGCCTTCACGCGCGAGGATCTGCTGGGCATCTGCGAGGCGGTCCTCGAGGAGAACGAGGGGCGCGCCCGCCGCGGCGAGCGGCCGCTGTTCATCCTCTACGACCACATCTACTGGATGCTCCGCTTCGGCGGCATCCCGCACGTGACGCCGCCCGAGCTGATCCCCGAGATGGCGCGCTACACCGTCTTCGTGGACGGCATCAGCAAGGGGTTCGCCGCCACCGGCCTGCGCGTCGGCTGGGCCGTCGGGCCGGTCGACATCATCACCCGCATGTCGGCCGTGCTCGGGCACGTCGGCGCCTGGGCGCCGCGCGCCGAGCAGTTCGCGACCGTCGGGCTGCTCGACAATCCGGAGGCGATCGGCCGCTACGAGGCGGTCTACCAGCGCGAGCTCCAGGCGCGCCTCGACCTCCTGCACGAGGGGTTGCAGGCGATGAAGCGGGAGGGGCTGCCGGTCGACAGCATCCCGCCGATGGGCGCCATCTATCTCACCGCCCGCATCAACCCCTTCGGCCGCCGGACCCCCGAGGGAGTCGAGCTGCGCACCAACGACGAGGTGCGCCGCTGGATGCTGGAGGCCGCCGGCATCGGCGTGATCGCCTTCCAGGCCTTCGGCTCGACCGAGGACGAGGGGTGGTTCCGGATGAGCGCGGGAGCGGTCTCGATCGCCGAGGTCGAGGCGGCCCTGCCGCGGCTGGCGGCGGCGTTGCGGCAGCTCGCCTGAGGGACACAAGGGACGCCAGGGACATCAGGGACCTCAAGGACTCGCCGGAAAGACCCTTCCACGGTCGTCCTTTGAGTCCCTGAAGTCCCTTGTGTCCCTGACGTCCCTTCTTCCTCAGAGAGCCGTCCCCTTTACTCCACCTCGGCGCTCGGGCTAGATTCCCCCTCATGGGACGCATTTTCGAAACCAGAAAGCACACGATGTTCGCCCGCTGGGACCGGATGGCGAAAGCCTTCGCCCGGATCGGCAAGGAGATCACCATCGCCGTCAAGGCGGGTGGTCCCGATCCCGTCGGCAACCCGCTCCTGCGGCGCGTCGTCCAGAACGCCCGCGCGGTCAACATGCCGAAGGACAAGGTCGAGGCGGCGATCAAGCGCGCGGCCGGCAAGGAAGCCGAGGACTACGAGGAGATCCTCTACGAGGGGTACGCGCCGCACGGCATCGCCGTGGTGGTCGAGACCGCGACCAACAACCCGACGCGGACCGTCTCGAACCTGCGGACCCACTTCAACAAGGGGGGAGGAACCCTCGGCAACTCCGGGACCGTCAACTACCTGTTCAAGCGGGTGGGCGTCTTCCGGCTGAACCCGGCCGGCCTCGATCCCGACGAGCTGGAGCTGGAGCTGATCGATCACGGCCTGGAGGAGATGGGGGAGAGCACCAACGACAAGGACGAGACGCAGCTCGTGCTGCGTTGCGCCTTCAACGACTTCGGCTCCCTGCAGAAGGCGCTGGAGGACCGCGGCATCACTCCCGTCTCCGCGGAGTCCGAGTACCTGCCGCTGACGCCGATCGAGCTCTCCGAGGCCCAGGCCACCCAGGTCCTGGAGATGGTCGACCGCCTGGAGCAGGACGACGACGTGCAGAAGGTCTTCCACAACCTCGGCTGAGGGCCGATGCACGAGGTCTACGTCGACGCCGACGGCTGTCCGGTCAAGGACGAGGTCTACCGCGTGGCCCGTCGTCACGGCTGGACGGTCCACGTGGTCGCCAACAGCCGGATGTCCGTGCCTACCGACGAGCGGATCCGGCAGGTGGTGGTCGGCGGCCGTTTCGACGAGGCGGACGACTGGATCGCCGAGCGCATCGGTCCCGGGGACGTCGCGGTGACGGCCGACATCCCGCTCGCCGCCCGCTGCCTCGAAAGGGGGGCGACGGTGATCGGCACCAAGGGCAACCTGTTCACCGAAGACTCGATCGGCGACTCGCTGGCCACCCGCGAGCTGATGTCCCAGCTCCGTCAGGCCGGCGTGGTCACCGGCGGTCCGGCGCCGATGGCGAAGCAGGACCGGTCGCGGTTCCTGGCCGGTCTGGAAGAGGCGATCCGGGCGGCGGTCCGGACGCGTCCCGCGTAGCGTTGACCGCCAGCGCCAGCGCGGCGGCGATCTCGGACGTGCCGGTCACGCAGAAGCCCAGATCCCGCAGCAGGCCGTCGGCGAGGCTGTAGACCCAGGCGTGGACCGAGAGGTCCTGGCCGCGCGCCCACGCGTCCCGCACGATCGGGGTCTCGCACACGTTCACCGCCTGCTCGAGCACGTTGAGCTCGCAGAGGCGGTCGGCGCGGGCCTCCGGGCTCGCCAGCGCGTCGAGCCGCGCCGCGTATTTCAGCCCCACCTCCTGCACGTGGCGCAGCCAGGCGTCGATCAATCCCAGCCGGGTGCCGGCGAGCGCGGCCTTCACCCCGCCGCATCCGTAGTGGCCACAGACGATCACGTGCCGCACGCCGAGGACCTCGACGGCGTACTGGAGCACCGAGAGGCAGTTGATGTCGGTCGGGACGACCACGTTCGCCACGTTCCGGTGCACGAACATCTGCCCGGGCGCCAGGCCGACGATCTGGTTGGCCGGCACGCGGCTGTCTGAGCAGCCGATCCAGAGGTAGGCGGGCGCCTGCTGAGCGGTCAGCTGGGCGAAGAAGGCCGGGTCGCGCGCGACCATCTCGGCGGCCCACTGGCGATTGTTGGCGAAGAGCTCCGGCAGGTTTTTCAAGCGGCGCGAGCTTACCGCCGGCCCTGGGCCGGGTCAATCGGGGCTTCGATTAGGATAGAGCCCACCTGCAAAGGATGGTGACCCATGAGTGGTGAGACAGAGCTTTCAGGACCCGATTTCTCGAAGGGAGTCGCGCTCGACCAGCTGACGGACGGCGGCCGGCTCCTTGGGCACAGCAACGGCGAGGCGGTGCTGGTGGTGCGGCAGGGGGAGGAGATCTTCGCCATCGGCGCCACCTGCACGCACTACGGCGGCCCGCTGGCCGAGGGGGCGGTGGTGGGCGACACGGTGCGCTGCCCGTGGCACCACGCCTGCTTCAGCCTGCGCACGGGAGAGGCCGTGCGGGCGCCGGCCCTCAACCCGGTCGCCTGCTACACGGTCGAGCGCGAGGGGGACCGGATCACGGTCGGCGCGAAGATCGACGGCGCGCCACACCGGGAGGCCGCGGGTCCCGATCCCATCGTGATCGTGGGCGCCGGCGCGGCGGGCAACGCGGCGGCCGAGGCGCTCCGCCGCGAGGGCTACCGGGGAAAGATCCAGATGATCGGCGTCGAAGACGAGGCCCCCTACGACCGCCCCAACCTCTCGAAAGACTACCTCGCCGGCAACGCTCCCGAGGAGTGGATCCCCCTCCACCCCCGCGACTTCTACGACGAGCACCGCATCGAGCTCCTGCTCGGGGTGAAGGCGACGGCGATCGATCCCAAGGCGAAGACGGTGACCCTCTCGAACGGCCGCGCGCTCTCCTGGGGGGCTCTGCTCCTCGCCACCGGCTCCGAGCCGATCCATTTGCCGATCCCAGGCGCGGAACGGCCGGAGGTGCATGTCCTCCGCTCGCTCGCGGACAGCCGGGCGATCGTCGCGGCGGCGAAGACCGCGAAGCGGGCGGTGGTGATCGGCGCCAGCTTCATCGGTCTCGAAGTGGCGGCTTCGCTGCGGGCTCTCAAGGTGGAAGTCACCGTGGTGGCGCCGGAGGAGCGCCCGCTGGTCAGGATCCTCGGACCGGAGCTCGGCGATTTCCTCCGCGGCTTCCACGAGGAGCACGGCGTCACCTTCCGCCTCGGCCGCAAGCCGGCGTTGATCGAAGAGGGGGAGGTGCGTCTCGACGACGGCTCGACGCTCCCTGCCGATCTGGTGGTGATGGGCGTGGGCGTCCGTCCCCGGGTGGACCTGGCCTCGGCGGCCGGTCTGGAGATCGACAACGGCGTGCTGGTGAACGCGTTTCTGGAGACCAGCGCGCCTGGGATCTTCGCGGCGGGGGACATCGCGCGCTGGCCCGACGCCTGGTCCGGCGAGCGCATCCGCGTCGAGCACTGGGTGGTGGCCGAGCGGCAGGGCCAGATCGCGGCGCGGAACCTCCTGGGCCGCCGCGAGCCCTTCGCGCACGCGCCGTTCTTCTGGAGCCAGCATTACGACGTCTCGGTCTCCTATGTCGGGCATGCCGCGAAATGGGACTCGATCGAGGTCTCCGGCTCGATCCCGGAGAAGAACGCCGTCGTCACCTACCGTGACGGCGGCCGGATCGCCGCCGTGGCGACGATCTTCCGCGACCGCGAGAGCCTGGAAGCGGAGATCGCGATGGAAGCGGGGGATGCGGCGGCTCTGGAGCGGGCGGTTCGAGGCTGAAGCTGCCATAAAGGATTGGAAGCTTCCAATGGCAAACGGCAGCTCCCAACGAAAAATGGGAGCTTCCAACGGCATATATAAGCTCCCAACGGTTTATGGGAGCTTGCAATGGCGTATGGAAGCTCCCAACGAAAAATGTGAGCTTCCAACGGCGTATATAAGCTCCCAACGGTTTATGGGAGCTTGCAACGGCGTATGGAAGCTCCCAACAGCAAATGGGAACTCCCAACGGCGTATGGGAGCTCCCAACGGCAAATGTGAGCTTCCAGCGGCGTATGTGAGCTCCCAACGGTTTATGGGAGCTCCCAACGGCGTATGGAAGCTGACAACGGCAGATGGGAGCTTCCAATGGCATATATAAGCTCCCAACGGCGTATGGCAGCTTCCAATGGCGCGCTACGGTCCCGTCTTTGCCGGCTCCTTCCCGTCGAACATGTCCCCGATCTGCTCCAGGAAGGACTTCTTGCCGCTGACGAAGATCGGCGCCCCCGGTTTCCGCTGCATCACCGGCCGGAGCATGGTGGCGGCCTGGAGGGAGACGACGCAGAAGAGCATGAGCCAGACGACCAGCCCGCCCCGCGCGCCGCTTGCCCGCAGCAGAGGGCGAGAAAGGTGAGCACCGCGACCTGGCCGAAGCGGAGCGGCAGCCCGAGCGCCGCCGCCGCCGCCCAGGCGAATCCCACCGTCAGCGCCGCGGTGAGGAGGAGTACGAGCGGCAGCTTGACGGCGTCATAGGCGGCGAGCCGGGGGCCGTGCCAGGACCCGAGCACGGCGCCGTAGAGAGCGGCACAGGCCGCCATCGCCACGCAGAGGCGGAGCCAGTGGCGGAGCAGGTCGCGGCCGGCGATCACCTCCGTCAGGAGGCGGTCGGCGCCGTGCAGCAGCTCCCAGCCGGGGGACGCGATGCGCTCTTCCATCTCGATCTCGTACTCTTCTGTCAGGACTTCAAGAGGTATACGGAGCTGGCGGGCCGCGCGTTGGGCCTATAGACTGACGCGCATGCGAATTCTGGTAGCCCTGGGCGGCAACGCCCTGTTGCGGCGGGGCGAGGAGATGACCGCCGGGAATCAGCGCAGGAACGTCCGCATCGCGGCCGAGGCGCTGGCGCCGCTGGCGCGCGAGCACCAGCTGGTCATCACCCACGGCAACGGCCCGCAGGTGGGGCTGCTGGCGCTCCAGAGCGCCGCGTACGAGGCGGCCAGCGAGTTTCCCCTCGACGTGCTCGGCGCCCAGACCGAGGGGATGATCGGCTACATGATCGAGCAGGAGCTCGGCAACCTCCTCCCCTTCGAACAGCCGTTCGCCACCATCCTCTCGATGGTCGAGGTCGATCCCGACGATCCGGCGTTCCGGAATCCGACGAAGCCGATCGGCCCCGTCTATTCCGAGGCCGAGTCGCGGCGCCTCGCCGCCGAGAAGGGGTGGACGATGGCGCCGGACGGCGACGGCTTCCGGCGGGTGGTGGCGTCGCCGCTGCCGCGGCGGATCTTTCAGATCCGGCCGGTGAAGTGGCTGCTGGAGAAGGGGTGCATCGTCATCTGCGCCGGCGGCGGCGGCATTCCGACCATGTACGCGCCGGGGCGCCGGCTGCAGGGGATCGACGCCGTGGTGGACAAGGACCGGGCGAGCAGCCTGATGGCCCGCGAGCTGGAGGTGGACCTGTTCATCATGGCGACCGACGCCGGCGCCGTCTATCTCGACTGGGGACAGCCCACGCAGCGGGCCATCCGCCGGGCCTCGCCCGAGAGCCTCGCCGCCTATCCCTTCGCGGCGGGCTCGATGGGTCCCAAGGTCGAGGCGGCGATCGACTTCGCCACCCGTACCGGCAAGACCGCCGCCATCGGCGCCCTGGCCGACGTCACCCGCATCGCCCGCGGCGAGGCGGGGACGATCGTGACCGGGGACGCGGCCGAGGTCGAGCTCTACCCGGCTGGGGGCTGATCCTCGGGGGTTTCCTCGGGCTCGGCGGGCGGGCCGGGATGGAGCGGCGCCCAGGACGGGGGATCGCTCGCCGGAAAGCTTTCGTCGGAGGCTTCGTCGACCGGATCGGTCGGCTCGGGAGTCGGGAGAATCTCTGGCATGGCAGACATTATATGTAGGGGCGGCCCTGTGTGGCCGCCCTGGGTGGGGGCTGGTCCGGCCGGCAATCCCATCGCTGAGGGCGGCCACACATGGCCGCCCCTACAGACCTGCCCGCGGCGAAGGCTAGTCGCGATAGACCTCCAGGTCGGTCGGCCGGAGCCCCTTGGCGACCAGCTCGTGCCAGCGGGCCGTGAAGGCGGCGGCGTCGAGGTTCATCACCACCTCGCCGGGCGTGCCGCCGTGCACGATCGCGTCGTAGAACCGCTTGTCCCCCTCCTTGTAGGTCTCGACGTCGAGCGGCTGCATGTTCTTGTGCCGGGCGGCCTGCCACTTGGCGTCGAAATCCTTCTGTTCGAGGGAGGTCCAGAGCTCGTTGGGGGTTTCCTCGAAGTGGAACGTCCCGGCGTAGAGGATCGACGTGCCGCCGGCGCGGTAGGCGTTCATGTCGGTCACCTGCAACCCTTGAGTGCCGGCGAGCTCCTTGACCTTGGCCACGAAGTCCTTGCGCGACTGGCCCACCCAGAGGGAATACTTCTCGCCGAGGTCGCGGTAGAGGCCGGCGAAGTTGGTCTTGCCGCCGTTCTGGTAGACGGTGAAGTTGACCAGCCGCTTCTTGCTGCCGGTGATCGTCTTCCAGTTCTTCAGGAAGGTGTCCCAGTCCTGGTTGGCCAGCAGGACGGTGGCCTGCTGCGTGCTCCGGAAGATGCCCCCCCAGTACGTCTTGCCCCCCTGCTCGAAGGTCTCGAGGTTGACGAGCTGGAGGCCGCGGGAGCCGAGGTCGTCCACCCGCTTCTTGAACGCCGGCCACTCGAGGCCGACCACCACCGCGCGTCCCTCGGGCTCGGGGCTGAAGACGCCGAGGAACTGCAGCGGCGCTTCCGCCTTGTCGGCCTTGCCCTTCTTGGGCGCCGCGGCCGGCGCCGGCGGCGGGGTGCCGATCTCCAGGCTGTCGATGCTCATGCGGACGGTTACCGACCCTTGAGCGCGGCTGTTGATGTCGAGGCTGAACTCGCCGCCGGACGGCACGCTCACCGTGGCGGTGTCGAGCTTCTCCCAGGTGGTGCCGATCCAGCCGGTGTCCAGCCAGGCGGAGCAGCGGATGTCCGCCGGGAAGGAGTGGATGTCGAGGCCGTGGCCGACGTTGACCGTGTACTTGGTCTTGGCCTTGGTGCCGGCGAACATCTCGGTCTCCGGCTTCCCCTCCACACCGCAGCTCAGCTTCCAGGCGCAGGCGCCGCTCTGCGGGCACTTCTGGACCACCATGTCGTTGAAGGTGACCCGTCCGTCGGCTGCCGCCGGCGACGCGGCGGCGAGCAGGAATGCTCCTCCGGCAAGGAAGTACAACACAGCGTGCATTCTCATGACCGCTCCTTTCAAGGAGTTTCAAGGAGATCGAAGAGGTGCCGACATGGTAACCCGGTTGCGGCTCGCCAGAATATACTTCCGCCAGACGCAGGTCACGCGGGCGGCGCGACCCGTCGCCCGGTAGGAGCGTTTTCATGAGCGCCGTCCTGACTACCTTCCGTTCCCTTTCCCGCGAGCTCCGCCGCAGCCCGTGGTTCCTGGCGGTCGCCGTCCTCACCCTGGGCGTCGGCATCGGCGCCACTACCGCGATCTTCGCCGTGGTCGACGCCGTGCTTCTCCGCCCGCTCCCCTACGCGGAGGCGGACCGCCTGGTGGCCCTGAAGCACGACTCGCCGGGGCTCGGCATGGACCAGCTCGAGATGTCGGACGGCACCTACCTCCTGTACCGCAAGGAGAACCGGGTGCTCGCGGACCTCGGGATCTACCAGAGCCGCCCGGTGACACTGACCGGCGCCGGCGACCCCGAGCGGCTCCAATCGGCCGAGGCGACCGGCTCGATCTTCCAGGTGCTGCGGGTGAAGCCGGCCCTGGGGCGGATGCTCCAGGAGGCGGACGAGGCGCCGGGCGCCGAGCAGGTCGTGCTCCTCTCGGACGGTCTCTGGCGGCGCCGGTTCGGCGGCGATCCGCGGGTCGTCGGCAAGACCCTGCGGGCCGATGGCGTCGAGCGGCGGATCGTCGGCGTGATGGGCCCCGAGTTCGCCTTCCCCACTGTGGACACCGCGACCTGGCTGCCGCTGACGATCGATCCCGCCCACTACCGGATCGGAGATTTCTCCTACGGCGGGCTCGGCCGCCTGCGGCCTGGAGTCACCCCCGCGCGGGCCGCCCGGGAGCTCTCGGCGCTCGTCTGGCGGATTCCTGAGGTCTACGGCGACCAGGGGCTCCCCCGCGAGATGATCCAGAGCGCCCGGCTCGCCGTCCACGTCACGCCGCTGCGCGACACCATCGTCGGCGACGTCGAGTCGCTGCTCTGGATCCTCCTCGGCAGCGTCGCCTGCATCCTGCTGATCGCCTGTGCCAACGTGGCGAACCTCTTCCTGGTGCGGGCCGAGGGGAGGTCGCGGGAGATGGCCGTGCGCACCGCCCTCGGCGCCTCGCGCGGCGACATCGCCCGCCTGTTCCTGGCCGAGAGCCTGGCCCTGGCGCTCCTCGGCGGCGTGCTGGGCCTCGTCCTCACCGCGGCCGGCGTGCGGCTGCTGGTCTCCCTGAGTCCGCCCGGCATCCCGCGGCTGAGCGAGATCGGCGTCGACGGCCGCGTGGTCCTCTTCACCCTTCTGCTCTCGACGTTCGCGGGCCTCTTCTGCGGCGCGATCGCGGCCCTGCGCTACGGCTCGCCGGCGGCGCCGGCGCTGGGAGATGGCGGGCGAGGGGGCACCGCCGGACGCGGCCGGCTGCGGGCGCGCAACCTCCTGGTCGCCGCGCAGGTGGCTCTCGCCCTGGTGCTGCTGATCGGCTCGGGGCTGATGGTGCGGAGCTTCTGGCTTCTGCGCGGCGTCGATCCCGGCTTCGATCCGCGCGGCGTTCTCACCCTGCGGCTCAACCTCCCCGCCGCCGACTACCGCGACGCCCCGGCCGTCTTCCGCTTCACCGAACAGCTGCTGGAGCGGGTGCGGGCGCTGCCCGGCGTCGTCAGTGCGGCCTCGGTCTACCCCCTGCCGCTCGGCGGCAGCGACAGCAGCTCCGGCTATACCTTCGAGGACTTCCCACGGCCCCCCGGCCAGGTGCTGAGCATGATGAGCGACGGGTTCGTGAGCCCGGACTATTTTCGCGCCCTGGGCATCCCGGTGATCACGGGACGGACCTTCACCCGGCAGGACGCCGATCCCGGGACGAAGCCGGTGATGATTAGCCATGCCCTGGCCGAGCGCCTCTGGCCGGGCAGGAGCCCGATCGGACATCGCCTGGCGGCCGGATCGAGCAACACGCCGGAATGGCGCACGATCATCGGCGTGGTCGGCGACGTCCACATCCAGGGGATGGAGCAAAAGCCGGAGCAGCGCGTCTATTACCCGATGCTGCGCGCCTCGGGCAAGAGCGACACCTGGATCCCTCACGGCTTCAGCCTGGTGATCAAAAGCCAGGGGGATCCCACGCTGCTGGCGGGTCCGGCCCGCGAGGCGATCCGGTCGCTCGATCCGAACCTGCCGCTCAGCGACGTCCGGTCGATGAGGGAGCTGGAGACGCGCTCGATCGTGCGGACCACCTTCACCATGCTCCTGCTGGCGATCGCCGCCGCCGTCGCCCTGCTGCTGGGCACGGTGGGGATCTACGGCGTGATCTCCTACGTGGTGGGCCAGCGGACGCGCGAGATCGGGGTCCGCATGGCCCTCGGCGCTCGCCGCGAGGAGATCTCGCGCATGGTGCTCCGCGAGGGGTTGGGGATCATCCTCGCCGGCGTGGCGGCCGGCCTTGCCGCGGCCCTCGCCGCCACCCGCCTGATGGCCGCGCTGCTCTACGGCGTCAGCCCCACCGACCCCTGGACCTTCGCGGCCGTGCCGCTGCTGCTGGTGGCCGTGGCCCTGCTGGCGAGCTGGGTGCCGGCGCAGCGCGCCTCTTCCGTCGACCCGCTGGAGGCGATCCGGCACGAGTGACCGGCGAGCGCGCTGTAACTTCGCCGGCCCTCGCTGCGTAAGGCTCGCAGGGAGCCGCTTCCGGCTCCCGGAGGGCCCCTCATGAGCTTCGTTCTCCCGTCGTTGCGCGCGCTTGCCCGGGAGCTCCGGCGCAACCCCGGCTTCCTGCTCATCGCGGTGATCACGCTCGGCGTCGGCATCGGCGCCAACGCGGCGATCTTTAGCGTCGTCGACACCGTGCTGATCCGGCCCCTCCCCTACCCGGAGCCGGAGCGGCTGGTCGGCGTCTGGCACGACGCGCCGGGGCTCCAGCTGCGCCACTTCGAGCAGTCGGACGGCACCTATCTCCTCTACCGCAGGGAGAACCGGGTGCTCGCGGAGCTGGGGATCTTCCACGAGGGCTCGGCGACGCTGACCGGCGGCGAGGCGCCCGAGCGGCTGGGAGCGACCCGGTCCACCGGCTCCACGTTCACGGCGCTGCGGGTGCCGGCGGCCCTGGGACGCACGATCCAGGAGGCGGACGAGAAGCCCGGCGCGGAACCGGTCGTGGTCCTCGCCGGCGAGCTCTGGCACCGCCGCTTCGGCGGCGATCCCAAGGTGGTCGGAACGATCCTCCAGGTCGATGGCGTGGCGCGGCGGGTGGTCGGCGTCATGCCGCCGGCGTTCCACTTCCCGTCGCCGAAGACCGATCTCTGGCTGCCGCTCGTCATCGATCCCGCCAAGCTCGCGACGGGGAGCTTCAATTACGAGTCGGTCGGCCGCCTGCGGGCGGGGATCTCGCCGGCGCGGGCGGCGCGCGAGCTCTCGGCGCTCGTCTGGCGGATCCCGGAGCTCTACAGGGACTCGCAGATCAGCCGCGGCATGATCCAGAGCTCCCACCTCACCCTCCTCGTCATCCCCTTGCGCGACGACGTGGTGGGCGACGTCGAGCGGGTGCTCTGGGTGCTCCTCGGCAGCGTCGCCTGCATCCTGCTGATCGCCTGCGCCAACGTCGCCAACCTCTTCCTGGTGCGCGCCGAGGGGCGGCAGCGGGAGGCGGCCGTGCGCACGGCCCTGGGAGCCACGCGCGGCGACATCTCCCGCCTCTTCCTGGGAGAGAGCGTGACCCTGGCGCTGCTCGGCGGCCTCCTGGGGCTCGGCCTGGCCTGGGCGGGGGTGCGCCTGCTGGTGAGCCTGAGGCCGGAGGGGATCCCGCGGCTGGAGGAGATCGGCGTCGACGGCCGCGTGCTCCTCTTCACCCTCCTGCTCTCGACGCTCGCGGGGCTCCTCTGCGGCGGGCTCGCGGTGCTGCGCTACGGCTCGCCGGCGCTGGTGCCGGCGCTCAAGGAGGGGGGACGGGGCGGCACGGCGGGGCGCGAGCGCCACCGCGCCCGCAACGTCCTGGTGATCGCCCAGGTCGCTCTCGCCCTGGTGCTGCTGGTTGGCTCGGGGCTGATGGTGAAGAGCTTCTGGCGGCTGAGCAGCGTCGACCCGGGCTTCGCGCCGGAGGGCGTTCTCTCGCTGCGGCTCGACCTCCCCGCCGCCGGCTACCCCGATCCCCCCTCTACCCTCCGTTTCATCCAGCGGCTGCTGGAGCGGGCGCGGGCGCTGCCCGGAGTGACGAGCGCGGCCACCGTCTATCCGCTGCCGCTCTCCGGCAGCAACACCAACAGCGGCTACTGGATCGAGGACTTCCCCCTCACGGCCGACCAAGTGCCGCCGATCCTCGGCAACCGCTTCGTCAGCCCCGGATACTTCCAGGCGCTCGGCATCCCGGTGCTCGAGGGGCGGACCTTCGATCGCCTGGAGACGACGCCGCAGGGGCCGCGCGAGGTCCTGGTGAGCCGCGGGCTCGCCGAGCACTTCTGGCCGGGCCGCAGCGCCCTCGGCAAACGGCTGGTCAACGGCCCGCCCGGCGGCAAGAACCCCTGGTGCACGATCATCGGCGTCGTCGGCGACGTCCACGATCTCGGCCTGGAGGAGAAGCCGACCGAAACCGTCTACTTTCCCATGGTGCGCTATGGCGATGGGCCGGCCTGGGCGCCCACCAGCTTCCATCTGGTGCTGAAGGGCAGGATCGATCCCGACGCCCTGGCGGCGCCCGCCCGCGGCGTCGTCCAGGCGCTCGATCCCAACCTGCCGGTCTCCGAGGTGCGCACCCTGCCCGAGGTGGTGAAGCGGTCGATGGCGCGGACCTCCTTCACCATGCTGCTGCTGGTGATCGCCGCCGCCGTCGCCCTGCTGCTGGGAGCGGTGGGGATCTACGGCGTCATCTCCTACGTGGTCAGCCAGCGCACGCAGGAGATCGGAGTGCGGATGGCGCTCGGCGCCGGGCGCGACGACATCTCGACCATGGTGCTGCGCGAGGGCCTGGGGATCACCCTGCTCGGCATCGCCATCGGCCTCGCCGGCGCCCTGGCGCTGACCCGGCTGATGCTCGCGCTGCTCTACGGCGTCAGCCCGACCGATCCCGGAACCCTCGCGACCGTGCCGGTGCTCCTCGCGGCGGTGGCGCTGCTCGCGAGCTGGGTCCCGGCACGGCGGGCGGCGTCGGTGGAGCCGCTGGAGGCGATCCGGCACGAGTGAGGGGAACCCCCATGCTACCCTCCGCCTCGATGCGCTACCGCTACCTGACCGCCGACGTCTTCACCGACCGCCCCTTCGGCGGCAACCCGCTCGCCGTCTTCCCCGACGCGCGGGGGATCCCGGACGCCCGCATGCAGCAGACCGCCCGCGAGCTGAACCTCTCGGAGACCGTGTTCGTGCTCCCGCCCGACGATCCGCGGCATACCCGCCGGCTGCGCATCTTCACGCCGGCGGTGGAGCTCCCCTTCGCCGGCCATCCCACGGTGGGGACGGCGTTCGTGCTGGCCGCGATCGCGGAGGTGCCGCTCGCCGGCGACGAGACCCGCGTCATTTTCGAGGAGGGGGTCGGGCCGGTGCCGGTGACGATCCGGGCGGAGGGGGGCCTGCCGGTATTCGCGGAGCTCACCGCGACGAAGCTCCCCGAAGTGGGGCCGCCGGCGCCGGCGCTCCGCGATCTCGCGGCGATGCTCTCCCTCCAGCCGGCGGACCTGCTGGACGGCGCCGAGGCGGTCTCCTGCGGCGTCCCCTTCCTCTATGTGCCGCTGCGCGACCGCGACGCCGTCCGCCGCGCCCGGGTGCGGGTCGACCTCTGGGAAGGGCTGCTCGCCGGTTCCTGGGCCCAGGAGATCTACGTCTTCGCCCGCGACCCGGAGCTCCCGGGCTCGCACCTCCGGTCGCGCATGTTCGCGCCGCGCTTCGGGATCGCCGAGGACCCGGCGACCGGCGCCGCCACCGCCTCTTTCGGCGGCTATCTCGCCGCCCGCGCGCCGGAGCGCGACGGCACCCTGCGCTGGGTGATCGAGCAGGGGTTCGAGATGGGCCGGCCGAGCCTCCTTCACCTCGAGGTCGACCAGCGGGACGGCGCGGTCACCGCCGTCCGCGTCGGCGGCTCGTCGGTGCTGATGAGCGAAGGCTGGATGGAGATCCCTCGCTCGCCGGAGGATGCGGCCGGCCGCTAGGGACGGCCGGAACCATCGCGGCGGCCGGAACCATCGCGATAGAATGGCGCGGCGCACAGCAGGTGCTGTTGATCTCCGAGGAAAGGAGAAAAGGCATGCGACTGGCTCTGGCCAACTTGAAGGGGGGCGTCGGCAAGACGACCACGGCGGTCAACCTGGCGGCCGCGTTCGCCCGCAGCGGACTCTCCGCGCTGCTGATCGACCTCGACCCGCAGGCCTCGGCGACCTTCTCTCTGGGCGTCGCGCGCGATCAGGTGGAGGCGTCCTCGGCGGAGGTCCTGGCCGGCAAGGCCGAGGCCGCCGAAGCGATCGTCGAGACCACCGTCGACGGCCTCTCCCTGCTGCCGGGCTCGCTCCGGCTGGCCGCCCTGGACCTGGCCCTCGCCCGCAAGCAGGAGCCGGACAAGCTGCTCAAGAAGGCCCTCGGCCCCATCCGCCGCCGCTATGACGTCATCGTGATGGACAGCCCGCCCGGCCTCTCGCTGCTCACCGTCAACGCCCTCGCCGCCGCCGAGGCGTTCATCGTCCCGGTCTCCCCCCACCGCCTGGACACCGAGGCGCTGGCCGGCTTCCTCTCCCTCGTCGAGTCGACGCGCGACCGCATCGGCCGCAAGGCCGAGCTCCTCGGCATCCTCCTCACCCTGGTCGACCATCGCACCGCCGTCACCGACGACGTCGTCGCGGCCGTCCGCAAGGAGTACGGCACGAAGGTGTTCCGCGCCGAGATCCCGATCAACGTCCGCCTCGCCGAGGCGCCGGCCCAGGGGCGCCCGATCTTCGACACCGAGAGCTGGTCGACCGGCGCCGCCGCCTACGGCCAGCTCGGTGGCGAGGTCCTCCGCCGGGCGCGCAAGGCGGGGTTGCTGTAGAGCAACCGCGCCCTCCGTCTTACCGCTTCTCCCGCGTCACCAGCAGCCCCTTGTTGGGCTCGTAGTAATAGGCGTTGCGGACCGGCCGCACCTCGTCTTGCGCCAGCTTCAGGTCGGTCCCGGCGGCGACCGTGGCCAGCGCGGTCTTCATCAACACCAGCGCCAGGTCCTGACCCGCGCAGGCCTGCTCCCCCACTCCGAACGGGCTCCAGACCTCCGCCGCGACCGGCTTGTCGAGGAAATGCCCGGGATCGAAGCTGTGGGGATCGGGGAACAGGTCCTCCCGCATCGACAGCGCCGGATAGCAGATGGCCACCAGGGTTCCCGCGGGGAGCAGATAGCCCCCCATCTCGAGCGGCTGCTTCACCTTCCGCACGCTGGTGGCCAGGTTGGCCGGGCGCCGGCGCAGGCCTTCGTAGACCACCGCTTCGAGGTACGGGAGCTGGTCCAGATGGGAGCTTCGGATCCCCCCGGCACCGACCACCGCAGCGAGCTCCTGGCGCAGCCGCGCCAGCACCGGCGGATGGGCGATCAGCTCGGCCATCGTCCAGGTCAGCGAGTCGCCGGTCAGCTCGTGCCCCTGGAAGAGGAGGTCGAGGATCTCGGCGAGGATGACGTCCGGCCCGATCCGGCTGCCGTCCGCGAGCTCGGCCCGGCCCATGGCGAGCACGATGTCGATGGCCTCCGGCCGGTCCGCGGCGGCCAGGCGCTCCTGGATCTCCCGCGAGAACACCCGCACCACCTCGCGCTGCCGCTTCTGCACCCCGCGCCAGGGGCTGCCGGGGAAGTTGAGCTGCAGGGTGGGGTGGGAGACGGTCGGCGAGCGCACCCCCTTGAACGAGAAGTCCTCGTAGAGGTCGGCGAGCTGGCGGACCTTGTCCGGATCGGCGCCGTTGAAGAAGGCCTTGATCAGGGATTCGAGGGCGACCTTCTGCAGCTCCAGTACCAGCGGGAAGGGCTTCCCCACCGGCCATCCGGCCATCCGCCGCTCGGTGATCCGGCGGATGTCGTCGACGTAGCGCAGGCTCCCCTGAAGATTGAGGTGGGGGCAGGTGACCTCCCGGCGCTCCCGGTGGGCCGCGCCCTCGAGGTGGGACGTCGCCCCGCTGCCGAGCACGTGGACGAGGCTGAACGCTCCGAGGTCGCCCCCCAGAGCCTCGGAGGGCGCCGCGAGCATCGTCCTGACCAGCTCCGGAGAGCAGATGTAGACCCAGTTGCCGAGCCCCGGGATCCGCGTCGCGAAGATGTCGCCGCAGTCGCGGAAGGCCTCCTCGTAGAACTGCATCGTGTTCCTGGCGAACCGGAGCGAGTTCGCCACCAGCGAGCCCGCGGGGCGTGGGATCTCCGATGACGGTTTCATCCTTGCCTCCTCCTGAAGATGGCCCCGAGAGCGGCCTGAAGATAGAGTGTCCCGCATGGATCGAAAGCGGACCTCGAACCGCGTCAAATCGCCTTTTAAGGAAACTGCATGAGCTATGAGCGCCCCACGCGTTTCCTCAACCGGGACTTCGTGCTGCTCTGGCAGGGGCAGTTCGTCAGCATGCTGGGCTCGCAGGCGTTCTCGGTGGCGATGATTTTCTGGATCAAGCGCCAGACCGACTCGGCGTCGCTGCTGGGCCTCGGCATGCTGTCGCAGTGGGTGCCGGCGGTCCTCCTGGGGCCCTTCGGCGGCACTCTGGCCGACCGCTGGTCGCGGCGCGCGATCCTGATCGTGACCGACGTCCTGCGCGGCCTCGCGGCGATCGCGCTGGCGGCCCTGGTGCTGTTCGATCCGGGGCGCTCGGGGACCATCCTGGTCGGGCTGCTGATCCTCTCCGCCGTGATGGGGGTGTGCGACGCCTTCTTCCGGCCGGCGATCAGCGCCTCGATCCCCGACCTGGTGCCGGAGGCCGACCTGACGCGGGCCAACTCGGCGAACCGGCTGGCGCTCGACGTCTCCACCTTCATCGGCCAGGGGCTCGGCGGCGTGCTCTTCCGCATCATCGGCCCCGGCATCCTCTTCTTCGTCGACGGCGTGACCTACCTCTTCTCGGCGGCGGCCGAGTCGCTGATCCGGCTCCCCCCGCCGCCGCCGAAGAGCGCCGCGACGGGGGGCTGGCGCGCGGCCGGCGCCGACTTCTGGCGCGAGCTCAAGGTCGGGCTGCGCTACGTGGCGAGCCGCAAGGGGCTGCGCTACCTCCTCTTCCTGTCGCCGCTCGACAGCTTCTTCATCATCACCATCGTGGTGCTCCTCCCCTTCTTCGTGGAGGACTACCTGCACGTGAAGCCCGACTGGTACGGCTTCCTGGTGGCGGCCTTCGGCGCCGGCTCGTTCCTCGGCAGCATCACCGCCGGCACCACCAACATCACGGGACGGGCCCGGACCTGGGCCTACCTGATCTGCGCGATCGGCATGGGCCCCGCGGCGGTCGCCTTCGGTTTCGTCCGCACTCCCTGGGCGGCGATGGGGCTGCTCTTCGCGGCGGGTCTGATGGTCGGCTTCAACACCATCCACTCGCTGAGCCTGGCGCAGATCACCACGCCCCCCGAGATGCGCGGCCGCGTCCTCGGCCTCTTCGAGACCCTGGGCCTCAGCACCATGCCCCTCGCCGCCGGCACCGCCGGCGTCGTCGCCGACCTCCTCCACCGCAACATCCC
>DATBAW010000007.1:0-2559 GCA_036271335.1 Thermoanaerobaculia bacterium | reverse complement strand
CGCTACTGCGGGCGCTGCGGCGCCGGCACCGAGCGGAAGCCGGAGGAGCTCGCCCGCGTCTGCCCCCGCTGCGGCCTGCAGCAGTTCCCCCGCATCTCCCCCGCCGTGATCGTGCGGATCGAGCGCGGCGACCAGCTCCTGCTCGCCCGCTCCCCCCACTTCGCCCCCGGCGTCTTCAGCACCATCGCCGGCTTCGTGGAGCCCGGCGAATCGCTGGAGGAGACGGTGGCCCGCGAGATCCGCGAGGAGGTGGGGGTCGAGGTGCGGAACATCCGCTACTTCGGCAGCCAGCCCTGGCCGTTTCCCCACTCGCTGATGATCGGCTTCGTGGCCGACTGGGCGTCGGGGGAGATCCGCCTTCAGGAGGCGGAGATCGAGGCCGCCGGCTGGTTCGGGATCGACGACCTTCCCGGCCTGCCGTCGCGCCTCTCGATCGCCCGCGCCCTGCTCGACGACTTCATTGCGGCGCGGCAGCCGGCGCGGCGGCCTTGAGGTTGCGGTCGAGGAAGTCGGCGACGGCGTCGTAGACCTTCTCCCGGTCGTCCCGCAGGATGAGGTCGTGAGCGGCATCCGGTAGCAGGATCTCCTCGGCCACCCCACCCTTCTTCTTCACCGCCGCCACGACCTCGGCGGCCTCCGCGGGGGTCACCAGGGTGTCCCGGCCGCCCTGGACGACGAGCAACGGCTTGACGATCTCGCCACCGCGCCGGTAGGGGGCCCAGAATTGCGTCTCCTGCGAGCCGGCGTGACCCATCTCGTCGGCGAGCATGGTGCGCTCCAGGGAGTTGAACGGCAGGGCGTCGAGCACCCGCTGCCAGTTGGCGATCCCGAAGAGGTCGACGCCGGCGGCGAACTCCTGGGGGCGGTCGGCGAGCGCCGTCAGCGTCAGGTAGCCGCCGAAGCCGATGCCGCCGATGGCGATCCGGGCGGGGTCCGCGAGGCCGGACGCGGCGAGCATCGCCTTGGCGGCGACGCAATCGTCCAGATCCGTCAGGCCGTGCCGCCGGTCGTCGAGCTGCTTGAAGGTCTTGCCATAGCCGGAGCTCCCCCGCTCGTTGATCGCGAGGACGGCGTAGCCGCGCTGGGCAAGGGCCTGGAGGAGGGGATCGTACCCCAGCCGTGCCTGCCCGCTGGGGCCGTCGTGGAGCCAGACGATCGCCGGCACCGAGTGCTCGGGGGTCGCCTGCGGGGGCGTGTAGAGGATGCCGGGGATCTCGCGGCCGTCGCGCGACTTGAAACGCACCACTGTCCCCTCGATCCCGCCCCTTTCCACCGCCGCTCCCTCGGGAGCCGTGGCCAGCCGCCGCGGCGGACTCAGGCTGGCGAGATCGTAGACCCAGACCGCCGGCGGTGTGGTGCCGCCGCTGGCCAGGAAGGCGAGCTCGCGGCCGTCGCGCGAGAAGGCGACCGCCGCGACGTCGCCGGTGGCGGGAAGACCTGGCAGCGCGATGGGCTTCAGGGGCAGGCTCGTGGAGTCGTAGAGCTCGAGGTCCGAACGGGTGTCGCCACCGGCGATCACCGCCAGCCGCCTGGCGTCAGGTGAATAGACGGCGTTGAAGACGTCCCAGCTCTTCATCAGCAGGTCGCGGCTCTTGCCGGTCGTCACGTCCCAGAGTCCCAGGCCGAGGAACTCGCGCGGGACGAACCCCTGGTCGATGTCGTTGAGCGACAGCAGTGCCGAGCTGTCCGAGGTGAAGGCGAGGGGGAGGTGAACGGTGAAGCCGTCCCCCACCAGCATGTTCTTGAATTTGCCGATCTTCAGGTCTTGGACCCTGACGTTGCGGATCAGGTCGTTGGAGCCTTTCCGATAGGCCAGGTAGCGGGCGTCGGGAGAGACCACGGCCAGCCGGAGCACCGGGGAGCTGTTGCGATTGAGCAGCGTCTTGCCGTAGTCCGCGGTCGCGATCTGGAAAAGGTCGCGCGCCTTCGCGCTCTCGTTCTCGGCCTCGACCAGCAGGCTGCCGTCGGCGAGCCAGCCCACAAAGAAATCGGTCTTGCCGGGGATGAGCTTCCGGGAGGTGCCGTCCAGCTCGCGCACGAAAAGGTGGTCCTCGTCGCCGGCCGGGCCGCTCCGGTAGAGCACGCGCTCGTCCTTGGGGAAGTAGGCGATCGCCCAGACCGGGTCCTTCGGCGACCGGGTGAGCTGCACCGGCGGGCCGCCGGCGACCGCCAGGGCCCAGGCGTTGGGCACGCCGTCGGCATCCATCGAGACCAGCACCTTACCGCCGTCGGGGGAGATCGAGAGCCCCGAGATCGCCGGCGGCGGCGCGGCCCCCAGGCCGGGCGCGGCGAGCAGGGCGGCAAGCAGGAACGAAAGGGCGAAGGGGGAGCGTGCGGACGTGAGTCTGTTGTCTGCGTTCACCACCGGATGGTACTGCAAATCCTTCCTGCGCGAGACGGCCGGCGGAGAGCGGAGACCCGGCGCTCAGGCGGTGAATTTCACGCCGGTCAGCTCCTCGCTCAAGGTCCACAAGCGCTCCGCGGACCGCGAATCGATCGCCCAAGGCTCCACGCCGCCATTGCCGACGGTATCGGGCCGCCGCACCTCGGCGACCTCGA
>DATBAW010000006.1:0-13060 GCA_036271335.1 Thermoanaerobaculia bacterium | reverse complement strand
TCGCCGAAGTGCATCGTGAAGCTCGGCTGCTGGGGTCCGGTCGTCAAGTGCAACGTGCCGAAGCGCGGCTGGATCAACGGCGTCGGCGGCTGCCCCAACGTCGGCGGCATCTGCATCGGCTGCACGATGCCGGGCTTCCCGGACAAGTTCATGCCGTTCATGGACGAGCCGCCGGGCGCCACCATCTCGACCGCCGCCAGCGGCCTCTACGGCGGCCTGATCCGCGGGCTGCGCGGGATCACCGCCCGCACCGTCGACAAGGAGCCGAAGTGGCGCCACCGCGGCAAGGAGCTGACCACGGGGTACCAGAAGATCTGGTGAGCCGATCGCGAGACGAACTGCCGGAATTTACCGATCGAGGAGACCAACATGGCAAGCGACGAGCACGACAGCGTCACCAAGAAGGACCAGCCCGGCCATCCCCAGAACGTCGGCAAGAGCATCTCCGGCAAGGGCGAGGACGTGTTGAAGAAGCACGGCCAGGAAGCCGGCCGGTATGACGTCGAGGACAAGGAGTCCGGCCGGCCGACCGGCAAGTCGACACTCAGGGACCAGACCGGGGTCAATCCCGCAGAACCCAAGAGCTGAGAGCCCAGACCCGTTCCAATACGCTACGCGAAAAGGGGGGTACGAGATGGCGACCGCTACCGCGCCAACGACGGCGACACCACAGACCAAGTCGAACCTCGTCGAGATGCACTGGGACCCGATCACGAGGATCGTCGGCAGTCTGGGCATCTATACCAAGATCGACTTCGAGCAGAAGCGGGTGGCGGAGTGCCACAGCACCTCGTCGATCTTCCGGGGCTACAGCATCTTCATGAAGGGGAAGGATCCCCGCGACGCCCACTTCATCACCAGCCGGATCTGCGGCATCTGCGGCGACAACCACGCCACCTGCTCCTGCTACGCGCAGAACATGGCCTACGGCGTGAGGCCCCCCGCCCTGGCGGAGTGGATCGTCAACCTCGGCGAGGCCGCCGAGTACATGTTCGACCACAACATCTTCCAGGAGAACCTGGTCGGCGTCGACTTCTGCGAGAAGATGGTGCGCGAGACCAATCCCGGCGTCTGGGAGAAGGCCGCGAACACCCCGGCGCCGCATGCCGGCGATCACGGCTACCGCACGATCGGCGACATCATGAAGTCGCTGAACCCGTTCGAGGGCGAGTTCTATCGCGAGGCTCTGCAGATGAGCCGCATGACGCGCGAGATGTTCTGCCTGATGGAAGGGCGGCACGTCCACCCCTCGACCCTCTATCCGGGCGGCGTCGGCACCGTGGCGACGATCCAGCTCTTCACCGACTACCTGAGCCGGCTGATGCGCTACGTCGAGTTCATGAAGCGGGTCCTGCCGATGCACGACGACCTCTTCGACTTCTTCTACGAGGCGATGCCCGGCTACGAGATGGTGGGCAACCGGCGCATCCTGCTCGGCTGCTGGGGGAGCTTCCAGGACCCGGCGGTCTGCAACTTCGAGTACAAGGACATGACCAAGTGGGGACGTGCGATGTACGTGACCCCCGGCATCGTGGTCGACGGCAAGCTGGTCACCACCGACCTGGTGGAGATCAACCTCGGCATCCGTATCCTGCTGGGCAGCTCGTTCTACGACGACTGGAAGGGCAAGGAGATCTTCGTCAAGAACGATCCCCTGGGCAATCCGGTCGACGAGCGCCACCCCTGGAACCAGCACACGCTGCCGAAGCCGCAGAAGCGGAACTTCGACGAGAAGTACAGCTGGGTGATGTCGCCGCGCTGGTTCGACGGCAAGGACTACCTCGCCCTCGACACCGGCGGCGGACCGCTGGCGCGCCTCTGGGCGACGGCCCTCGCCGGCATCGTCGACATCGGCTTCATCAAGTCGACCGGCAGCAGCGTGCAGATCAACCTGCCGAAGACCGCCACCAAGCCGCCGGTGAGCTTCGAGTGGAAGGTGCCGAAGTGGAGCAACACCATCGAGCGCAACCGCGCTCGCACCTATTTCCAGGCCTACGCCGCCGGCTGCGCCCTGCACTTCATGGAGCAGGCGCTCAAGGAGGTGCGGGCCGGCCACACCAAGACCTGGGAGCGGTTCGAGGTCCCCAAGGACGCCATCGGCTGCGGCTTCACCGAGGCGGTGCGCGGCGTGCTCTCGCACCACATGGTGATCCGCGACGGCAAGATCGCCAACTACCACCCCTACCCGCCGACCCCCTGGAACGCCAACCCGCGCGACGTCTACGGCACGCCGGGACCCTACGAGGACGCCGTCCAGGGGTGCCCGATCTTCGAGGAGAACCCGCGGGACAAGTTCAAGGGGATCGACATCATGCGGACCGTCCGCAGCTTCGATCCCTGCCTCCCCTGCGGCGTCCATATGTACCTCGGCGACGGCCGGATCCTGGAGGAGCGCCACTCGCCGATCCTGGCGCCGCCGCCGAGTCTCCGATGAAGGACGTCTGACGCCGGCTCTCGACGCAACCCGCCCCGGGGCCTTCAGGCTCCGGGGCGATCCGTACAGGAAGGCCTTGGGGAAGGGGATCTCGTGCCGGCAACCAACTCAACCCGCGCGGTCGGAGACCGCATCGAACAGCTGATCGCCGAGCTGCGGGCGATCAACGAGCCGCGCGCCCGGGAGACCGCCGAGGAGCTGGTGCGCTCGCTCCTCGAGCTCTATGGCGGCGGGCTCAACCGGATGATGGAGATCGTCGACGAGAGCCCGCTCGGCGGCGAGCTGTTCGGCCGCTTCGCGGCGGACGACCTCGTCGCCAGCATCCTCCTCCTCCACGGCCTCCACCCGGAGAGCGTCGAGGAGCGGATCACGCGCGCGCTCGACGGCGTCCGCCCCTATCTCGCCTCGCACGGCGGCGACGTCACGCTGCTGGGGATCCTGGACGACGTCGTCCATCTGCGCCTCGAGGGGAGCTGCCACGGCTGCCCGTCGTCGACCGTCACGATGAAGCTGGCGATCGAGAAGGCGATCGAGGAGGCGGCGCCGGAGATCGTCCGCATCGAGGTCGAGGGCGTCGCCGAGCCGGGCGCGACGTCGCTGGCGGAAGCGCATGGTCAGCCGGCCGGCGGCTCCCTGGTGCAGATCGGCCTCAAGTGCCCGACCGAGATCGAGAACCTGCATGGGTGACGGCGCTTCCCGGGGGGATGCATGAGTGACGGCGAGGGAAGCGCGCGCTTCATCAGCCAGTTGCGAGGGCTCCTCGGCTCGCGGCCGCCCGCCACGGACGAGGAGCGGTGCGATTTCTGCGCGCAGGTCCTGCCGCCCCAGCACTCGCACGTCGTCCACGTCGAGAAGCGGAACCTGCGCTGCGCCTGCCGCCCCTGCTATCTCCTGTTCAGCTCGGGAGGTGCCGCCGGCGGCAAGTACAAGGCGGTGCCCGAGCGCTACCTGGACCTCGGCGACCGCGTGCTCAGCCCCGGTCAGTGGGACCGCCTGCAGGTTCCGGTCGACCTCGCCTTCTTCTTCTACAACGGCGCGCTGGGCCAGACCGTCGCCTTCTATCCGAGCCCGGCGGGGGCCACCGAATCGCTGCTCTCGCTGGAGATCTGGGAGGAGATCGTGCGGGCGAACCCGCGGATCGCCGGCCTGGAACCGGACGTCGAGGCGCTCCTGGTCTCGCGGCGCGAGCAGGCCTTCTCCTGCTACCTCGTGCCGATCGACCTCTGCTACGAGCTGGTGGGGATCGTGCGCCGCCACTGGCGCGGGTTCCATGGCGGCGAGGAGGCCTGGAAGGCCATCGAGGCCTTCTTCGCGGCTCTGAGCGCGCGCTGTGAGCCCGTCCGGAGCGAGGGATGATCGACCTCGGCTTCGCCGTCCTGGACGCCCGCGCCGAGCCGTACGCGGCGGCGCCGACCCTGATCTTCCGGCTGCGGATCACCGAGGGGACCGGCGAGAAGATCCACGCCATGTCCTTGCGCTGTCAGATCCAGATCCATCCGCGCCAGCGCCATTACGAGGCGGCCGAGCAGGAGCGCCTGTTCGAGCTCTTCGGCGTGCCGCCGCGCTGGGGCGAGACCTTGCAGACGCTCCTCTGGACCCATGCCACGCTGATGGTGCAGGGGTTCACCGGCACCAAGGACGTCGAGCTGCCGGTGCCCTGCACCTACGATTTCGACCTCACGGCGGCCAAGTACTTCCACGCCCTCGACGACGGCGAGATCCCCCTCCTCCTGCAGTTCAGCGGCACCGTCTTCACCCGCGGGGAGACCGGCTTCAGCGTCGAGCCGGTGCCCTGGGAGAAGGAGGCGCCGTACCGCCTGCCGGTGAAGGTCTGGCGGCAGCTGATGGACCAGTACTTCCCCGGCCAGGCCTGGATCCGTCTGCGGCGGGAGAGCTTCGACGCCCTCCACGCCTTCAAGGGCCGGCGGGCGCTGGCCACCTGGGACGACGCCGTCGAGGCCCTGATCCAGGACGCGAAGCGAGGGGACCCGTCGTGAGCTTCGAGCTGGCCCAGAAAGTCGCCGACGCCGTGCTCTACGAAGGGTACGTGCTCTATCCCTACCGCGCCTCGGCGGGGAAGAACCGCATCCGCTGGCAGTTCGGCTGCGTGGTGCCCGCCGGCTACGCCGAGCTGGGCGGCAGCGAGCCCGCGGCGATGCAGACCGAGTGTCTGATCGAGCCGGCCGGCGCCGATGTGAGCCTCGACCTCCGCGTCCGCTTCCTCCAGGTGCAGGCGCGCACGATCGAGGAACGGAGCGCGGACGACACCTTCCGTCCGGTCGAGACCCTCGAGGTCGGCGACCGCATGCTCGTCACCTGGGAGGAGGGGGTCGAGCGCCGCTTCGACGCCACGGCGATCCCGCTGGCCGAGCTGCTGGCCGGCGAGCGGAAGATCGCGATCGAGCTGCCGGCCGGGCGAGAGATCGAGGAGGCGCGCGGCGAGGACGGGCGCGTCGTCGCCCGGATCGTGCGCGAGCGCTGGCCGATCTCGGGCGTCGTCCGCATGACGGCCGAGCGGCAGGCCGGCCTGATCAAGCTCCGGGTGCGCATCGAGAACCTCGACGGCTGGAAGGAGAGCGCCGATCGCGAGCAGGCGCTCCGCCGGTCGATGATCGGCGCCCACACGCTGCTCGCCGCGCGCGGCGGCGCGTTCGTGTCGCTGCTCGATCCGCCGGCGGCGGCCGCGGCGGCCGTCGCGGCGTGCGAGAACCTCCACACCTGGCCGGTGCTGATCGGTCCGGAAGACTCCCGCGACGTGGTGCTCTCCTCGCCGATCATCCTCTACGACCACCCGGCCGTGGCGGCGGAGAGCGAGGACGATTTCTGCGACGCCACCGAGATCGACGAGATCCTCACCCTGCGCGTGATGACCCTGACCGAGGACGAGAAGCGCGAGGCGCGCGGCACCGACGAGCGCTCGCGGCGGATCATCGAGCGCTCCGACGCCTCGTCGCCCGAGCTGCTCGAGCGCCTGCACGGCGTCGTCCGCCCGCTCGGCGCCGAGCCCGCGCCGGTCGCCGAGGACTCCGCGCGGACCGCCGGGACGCTCGCCGAGCTGGCCGAGTGGGAGACCTTCCTCAATCCGCCCGGCGTGGTGCCGCCGGAGGAGGCCGAGATCGAGGTGAGCGGCGTGGTTCTGTCCCAGGGCTCGCGGGTGCGGCTGCGCCCCACCCGGCGCGCCGACTCGATGGACCTCTTCCTCGCCGGCCGCGTGGCGCGCGTCGAAGGGGTCTATCGCGACGTCGAGGACGTGGCCTGGGTGGCGGTGAGCCTCGACGGCGATCCGGCAAGCGATCTGCATAGCTCCCATGGGCGGTTTTTCTATTTCTACCCGGACGAGGTCGAGCCCCTGGCGACCGACTCCGGGGAGTTGGACGCGGAAAGGAGAACGTATGAAACGTCTGATTCTGGGCGTGCTGGCCTTGATGGTGACCTGGGTCATCATCCAGTCGCTGCCGGACCTGGCGCGCTACATGAAAATCTCGCGGATGTAGCGGCATCCGGCGGAACCCTGATCGCCTGCGTCGGCAACATCTTCCTCGGCGACGACGGCTTCGGCGTCGAGGTGGCGCGGCAACTGGCCATGCGGGAGCTTCCCGAGGGCGTGCGGGCCGTCGACTACGGCATCCGCGGCGTCCATCTCGCCTACGAGCTGGCCGACAAGAGCTATGAGACGGTGATCCTGGTGGACGCCACGCCGCGCGGAGGAACGCCGGGAACGGTCTATCTCATCGAGCCCGACCTCGATCGTCTCGGCGAGGTGGGCGCGGGCGCGGCCGACGCGCACGGCATGGATCCCCAGACGGTCTTCGCGCTGCTCAGAACCCTGGGCGGAAAGCCGGGGCGGGTGCTGATCGTGGGCTGCGAGCCCGCGTCGACCGACGACGAGATCGCCTTGAGCGAGCCGGTCGCGGCGGCCGTGGACGAAGCGGTGAAGCTGATCTTCGAGCTTGTCGAGCGGGGTGATCCAGCCGCGCTCGAACCGGTGGCGAAGGAGGAGAGCGTATGAGTTGGTGGCAATGGTTGCTGATCATCGTGGCCCTCGGAATCCTGGGTGTGATCGGGATGGAGATTCCCGACATGTTGCGGTATCTCCGGATCAAGCGGATGTAGGAACGGTTTGACAGGGTTTACGGCGGGGTCTACGTTCGATTTTCAAGGTAGGAGGTTTGCCGATGTGTCTCGCGATTCCCGGTAGGCTGGTCGAGCTTCCCGCCGAGCGTCCACAGTTCGCGATCGTCGAGGTCGCCGGAGTCCGGCGGCAGGTCAACATCGATCTGCTGAGCGAGGAGCCCCTGGAGTCGGGGGACTGGGTGCTGATCCACGTCGGCTTCGCGATGAGCAAGATCAGCGAGGAGGGGGCCGCCGAGCAGAACCGCCTGCTGGCCATGCTCGGCGAGGACGAGGCGGCGATGGAGGAGATCGAAGGGTACGACTTCGGCCAGAGGCCCGAAAGGTGGGCGTCATGAAGTACGTCGACGAGTATCGCGATCCTCGCCTCATCCGGCAGGTGGCCGACGAGATCCGCCGCCTGGCGAGCCCCGACCGCCACTACCGCATCATGGAGGTGTGCGGCGGCCACACGCACGCCATCTACCGCTTCGGCCTCGCCGACGTCCTGCCTTCCAACATCGAGCTGATCCATGGCCCCGGCTGCCCGGTCTGCGTGCTCCCGATGGGGCGCACCGACGACGGCCTGTCGGTGGCCCAGGACCACGGCGCCATCTTCACCGCCTTCGGCGACGTCATGCGCGTGCCGGGCACGCACGGCAGCCCGCTGGAGCACAAGGCGCGGGGGACCGCGATCCGCATGGTCTACTCGCCGCTCGACGCCCTCAAGCTCGCCCGCGCCAACCCGGACCGCCACGTGATGTTCTTCGCCATCGGCTTCGAGACCACCGCGCCGTCGACCGCCCTGACCCTCCTGCAGGCGAAGGCCGAGGGGACGCCCAACTTCTCGGTGCTCTCCAACCACGTCACCATCATCCCGGCGATCCGGGCGATCCTCGAATCGCCGGACATGCGGCTCGACGGCTTCGTCGGCCCCGGCCACGTCTCCACCGTCATCGGCTGCCGCCCCTACGAGTTCATCGCCAGGAGCTACGGCAAGCCGGTGGTGGTCTCGGGCTTCGAGCCGCTGGACATCCTGCAATCGATCCTGATGATCCTGCGCCAGCTCGCGGCGGGGAAGGCCGAGGTCGAGAACCAGTACGCGCGCGTCGTCCCCTGGGAGGGAAACCTCGCCGCGCTCAAGGTGCTGGCCGAGGTCTTCGAGCTGCGCCCCTACTTCGAGTGGCGGGGGCTCGGCTTCATCTCGCAGTCGGCGCTGAGGATCAAGGACGCCTACGCCACCTGGGACACCGAGCAGCGCTTCGCCCTGCCGGGCATCCGGGTGACCGACCCCAAGGCCGCGCAGTGCGGCGAGGTGCTGAAGGGCGTGCTCAAGCCTCACCAGTGCAAGCTCTTCGGCCGGGAGTGCACGCCCGAGCGGCCGGTGGGCGCGCTGATGGTCTCCTCCGAAGGGTCCTGCGCGGCGTACCACCATTACGTGCATCGCAAGGGCGCGGCGGAAGCCGCCGTCGCTTGAGCATGGCGGATTCACTTCCGAAGGTCCGCTTCCGCGACCCGCAGATCGAGATGGCCCACGGCGCCGGCGGCAAGGCCAGCCGCCGGCTCGTCGAGGGCCTGCTGGCGCCGCTGTTCGGCGGTCCGCTCCTGGAGCCGCTGGGCGACGCCGCCGAGCTCGACGTCAACGGCACCCGGCTGGCGTTCACCACCGACAGCTTCGTGGTCAATCCGCTCCGCTTCCCCGGCGGCTCGATCGGCGACCTGGCGGTCAACGGCACCGTGAACGACCTCGCCGTCGCCGGAGCGCGACCGCTGGCGCTGGTGGTCAGCTTCATCCTCGAGGCCGGCTTCCCAGGAGCGCAGCTGGAGGCCGAGGCGCGGGCCCTGGCCGACGCGGCGCGGCGGGCGGGGGTGCAGATCGTCGGCGGCGACACCAAGGTCGTCGAGCATGGCAAGGCCGACGGCATGTACGTCACCACTGCCGGCATCGGCACCATCGATCCACGGGTACGCTGCTCGCCCAAGGCCGTGCGGGCTGGCGACAAGGTCCTGCTCTCCGGACCGATCGGCGACCACGGCATCACCATCCTGCTGGCGCGCGGCGAGATCGACCTCGAGGCCGAGATCCGCTCCGACACCCGCTCCGTCCTGCCGCTCGTCGCGGCCTTGATCGACGCGGTGACCATCGACGCGGCGGCGGCCGGGCTGCGCTGGATGCGCGACCCCACCCGCGGCGGCGTGGCGACCTCGCTCAACGAGCTCGCCCGTGACAGCGGCCTCGGGATCATCCTCTGGGAGGAGAGCATCCCGGTCCGCGAGCAGGTGCGCGGCGCCTGCGAGCTGCTGGGGCTCGATCCTTTGCACATCGCCAACGAGGGTCAGTTCCTGGCGGTGGTCGCGCCGGAGCTGGCCGACGCTGCGCTCGCGGCCCTGCGCGCGGCGCCCGGCGGCGAGGAGGCGGTCCTCATCGGCGAGGTGCGGGCCGAGCCCGTGCGCACCGTCCTCGGCGTCGCCTCCTATGGCGGCACGCGGGTGGTGGACATGCTGGTGGGCGATCCGTTGCCCAGGATCTGCTGAATGGCGTCCGCGTCTGTGATCCGCCTCGTCGAGACGCTGCTGCTCGCGCGCAACGAGGTCTCCGCCGGTTTCTTCCCTCGCGAGAGCGCGCGGCTGGCAACGGCCTGCCAGGCGATGTCCGAGCGCTTCCTCAACGGCGGCCGGCTGCTGGCCTTCGGGCGCGGTGCGTCGGCGACCGACGCGCAGCACGTCGCGGTCGAGTTCGTCCATCCGGTGATCGTCGGCAAGCGCGCGCTGCCGGCGCTCGACCTTTCGCTCTCCCCCCGCGACTGGGTGGCGGCGCTGGCGCGTCCCGAGGACATGGTGATGGGCTTCGGGCCGCCGGCGGGCGACCGGCAAGTCGACGCGGTGCTGCGTGAGGCCCAGGCGCGCGGCGCGATGACCTTCGCTCTGCCGGGAGGAGAGGGGGACTACGCCCTGGCGTCGCCTTCGGCGGACCCCTTCATCCATCAGGAGATCGTCGAGATCCTCTACCACACCCTCTGGGAGACGGTGCACGTCTTCTTCGAGCACCGCCAGCTCGGGCCGGGGGTGGGAGCGTCCAACTTCCTCTATCCGTTCCTGGGCGAGGCGAAGCAGGAGACCGGCGGGGTGCTCGCCGAGGTCGCCGCCTCAATCGAGATGAAGGCCCGCGACGACGAGTCCCTGCGCGAGCGGGTGGCCACGGATCAGGCGGAGCGGATCGTCGAAACGGCGGCCGCTATCCACGGCCGGCTGCGCGCCGGCGGCACGCTGCTCCTCTTCGGCAACGGCGGCTCGGCCACCGACGCCAATGATTGGGCGCTCGACTGCGTGACGCCGCTCAAGGGGTTCCGGCCCGTGCCGGCGATCTCGCTGGCGATGGAGCCGGCCAGCTTGAGCGCGATCGCCAACGACATCGGTCCCGAGGCCCTCTTCCTGCGGCAGCTGATCGCGCAGGCGCGCCCCGCCGACGTGGCGGTGGCGATCTCGACCAGCGGCGGCTCGGCCAACGTCCTCGCCGCTCTCGCCGAGGCGCGCAAGCGCGGCCTGCTGACCGTCGCCCTGCTCGGCTACGACGGCGGCGAGATTGCCCGCCGCGGCCTTGCCGACTTCACGCTGGTGGTCCCCTGCGACTACATCCCGCGAATCCAGGAGATCCAGGCCTCGATCTACCACGTCCTGCTCGAAGCTCTGGAGGCGGTCCGCCATGGCAACGACGGTTGAGCTCTACGGCACCCCGGGGTGCCCCTTCACCGGCGAGCTTCGCGAGCATCTCCTCTGGGAGGACGTCGACTTCGTGGAGCATGACGTGGAGAGCGACGGGGAAGCCCTGGCGCGGATGCTCGAGCTGACCGGCGGCCAGCGGGCGGTCCCGGTGCTGGTCGAGGACGGCCGCGTCCAGCAGATCGGCTGGCAGGGTCGGAGCTGCATGGTCTGACCATGCCGGCGGCCCGCTTCCTTCGCATCCGGGGCGTGGTCCAGGGGGTCGGCTTCCGCCCTTTCGTCTATCGTCTGGCGCGAGAACACGGGATCGCGGGCTGGGTGCGCAACGGCGGCGACGGCGTCGAGGTCCACGCCGAAGGAGAGGACGAGGCGCTGGACGCTTTCGTGCGCGGCTTCGACTCACCGCCGCCGGCCTCCCGGATCGCCGCTTTCGACGTCGAGACGATCCCCGCGACCGGTTGCTCTGGGTTCGAGATTCACGACAGCGAGACCGGAGCCTCGCCGACCGTTCGCATCTCGCCGGATCTGCCGGTCTGTCCGGCCTGTCTCCGCGAGCTGTTCGACCCCGCCGACCGCCGCTACGGCTATCCCTACATCAACTGCACCGACTGCGGCCCGCGCTACAGCATCGTCCTCGGTCTCCCCTACGATCGCCCACGGACCACGATGCGCGACTGGCCGCTGTGCGCGGACTGCTCCCGCGAGTACCACGACCCACTCGACCGCCGTTTCCACGCCCAGCCGGTGGCCTGCCCGATCTGCGGACCGCAGGTCTTCCTCGAGGACGCGAAGGGAGACGCCGCAATTTCCCAAGCGGCGCGGCTGTTGCGGGAAGGCAGGGTCGTGGCGGTCAAGGGGCTCGGCGGCTACCATCTGGCCGTCGATGCCCGCAACGCCGCGGCGGTCGCCATGCTCCGCGAGCGCAAGTTCCGCAAGGAAAAGCCGTTCGCGGTGATGGCGAAGGATCTGGCGAGGGCCCGCGCCCTGGTCGACCTCTCACCCGAATCCGAGGCGCTGCTCCTGGCCGCCGCGCGCCCGGTCGTGCTGGCGCCGCGCCGGGTCGAGCTGCCAAACGTCGCACCGGACAACGCGGACCTCGGCGTCATGCTTCCCTACACTCCCGTCCACCACCTGCTGTTCGCCGCCGGCGCGCCGGAGGTCCTGGTGATGACCAGCGCCAACCGGTCGAGCGAGCCCCTGGCCTATCAGGACGGCGACGCGCTCGAGTCGCTGGCTGGGATCGCCGACGCCTTCCTGGTGGGGGAGCGGCCGATCGCCCGTCGGGTGGACGATTCGGTCGTCCGCGCCGGCCGTCTCGGACCTACGGTGCTCCGCCGCGCTCGCGGGCTCGCGCCGGGAGCGGTCGCGCGACTGCCGGATTCCGGACCCGTGCTGGCGGTGGGCGCCGACCTCAAGAACGCGGTCACTCTGGTCGTGGGGGGCGAGGCGTTCGTCAGTCAGCACGTCGGCGATCTGCGGCACTATGAAGCGCTGAAGGCGTTCCGCGAGACGATCCAGGACCTGCTGGCGATGTACGAGGTGGACGTGGACGAGCTGATCGTCGCCCACGACCTCCACCCGCAATACGCCTCCACCCTCCACGCCCTGGACCTCCCCTCGAAGCGGACCGTGGCCGTCCAGCACCATCGCGCCCATATCGCCAGCGTCCTCGCCGAGCGGGGAGCGTTCGAGGAGCGGGTGCTCGGCGTGGCGTTCGACGGCACCGGGTACGGCGATGACGGCACGATCTGGGGGGGCGAGATCTTCGCTGGCTCGCTGAGGACCGGTTTCGAGCGCGTGGGCCATCTGCGGCCTGCGGTTCTGCCCGGAGGCGATGCCGCCGCGTCGCATCCGGTACAGGCCGCGGCGGGCTTCCTCGCCGGGCTCGACGGCCTGCCGGATTTGACCGCGCCGCCGTTCAACTTCCCGCGGCGCTATGCGCAGGCGCGAGAGCTGATCGCCAAGGGCCTGCGGACGTTCCCGACCACCTCCATGGGAAGGCTGTTCGACACCGTGGCGGCCCTGCTGGGCTTCACCCGCGAGACGAGCTTCGAGGGCCAGGCCGCGCTCTGGCTGGAGACGCTGGCTCGCCGAGCACCTCGGACCTCACCCTTCCCTCTGCCTTTCGCATCGAACGAGCTCGATTACCGGCCGCTGCTCGCTTCTGTCGTCGCGGCGCGTGCGGCCGGCCGGGACGTCGCCGAGATCGCCCGCGCCTTCCAGGCCGGCCTGGCGGCGGGCCTCCGGCAGGCGATCACGACCCTGGGCGAGGAGCATGGAGTTGACACCGTGGTCCTCTCGGGAGGGGTGTTCCAGAACGAGTTGCTGCTGGAGGATCTGGGACCGCTGAGGGAGCGGTTCGCCCTCTGGACCAACCGTGAGGTGCCCGCCAACGACGGCGGCATCAGCCTTGGCCAGGCCGCTTTCGCGGTCCTCGGAAATACTCGTAGCGATTGAGGGGTTGACATGGGCGAATCGAGGCCGTACTATCCGCCTCCCTTGATGGCCCCGCTCGGGGCCGGGTGACTGCCTGCTGACAGGCGGGCAGGTTCCTTGACCGACAGCACGATGTCAGGGTTCGGATTGACGCCGAGCAAGGCTTGACAGTCACGGCGCAGTTCGGGTAGACTCACCGTTCGCCCCAAAAATGGGACGGCGTCGGTTCTTTGAAAACTAGATAGAGAGAAATGAGTGAAGTCAGCGGCCCTACTTCCGGGCTCGCGGCATCGCCGGATGGTCTTTGATCGCAAGGTCGTGGGTTGTCTGGGGGAGCTCGCGGAGCTGGGAGTAGATTTC
>DATBAW010000005.1:0-2377 GCA_036271335.1 Thermoanaerobaculia bacterium | reverse complement strand
CACCCCCGGCAACTTCATCTTCCGCACCCGCGAGTTCGAGCAGATGGAGATGGAGTTCTTCGTCCCGCCCGACGACGCCGAGCGCTGGTACCACGAATGGATCGGGCTCCGCGAGCGCTGGTACACCGACCTCGGCCTGCGCCCCGACCATCTGCGGATCCGCCCCCACGACCAGGACGAGCTGTCGCACTACTCGTCGGGGACGAGCGACGTCGAGTACCTCTTCCCGATCGGCTGGTCGGAGCTCGAGGGGATCGCCAACCGCGGCGACTTCGACCTCAAAGCCCACACCGCGGCGTCCGGCGAGAAGCTCGAGTACTTCGACCAGCAGACCAAAGAGCGCTACGTGCCACACGTGATCGAGCCGGCGGCCGGCGCCGACCGGGCGACGCTCGCCTTCCTCGTCGACTCCTACGAGGTCGAGGAGGTCGAGGGTCGGCAGCGCACCGTGCTGCGCCTCCATCCGCGCCTCGCCCCGGTCAAGGTCGCCGTCCTCCCGCTCGTCTCCAAGGAGGGCCTGCCGGAGAAGGCCCGCGAGCTCTTCACCGCCCTGCGCAAGCGCCTCCCCGCCGAGTTCGACGAGGGCGGCTCGATCGGCAAGCGCTACCGCCGCCAGGATGAGATCGGCACCCCCTGGGGCATCACCGTCGACTTCCAGACGATGGACGACGACACCGTCACCCTGCGCGACCGCGACACCCTGGAGCAGGTCCGCGTGCCGATCGAGGGCCTCGGCGACGAGCTGGTCGGCCGCCTCGAAGCCCCTTGGCAGAGCCCGAAGCTCGGCTAGCGGGCGGCGGCGCTCCTCGCCCCCCGCGCCGCGGCGAATTCAAGCGCGTCACCCGTTCGGCCGAATAGGGTCGAACCCCGTCCTGCTCGTCCGATTGGAGCCCCCGTGGCCTACGAACTCGATATTCCCGACAGCGACCAGAAGGTCAAGGTCCGCAACCCGTGGGCGGTGGCGCTGCTGCCGTTCATCACCTTCGGGATCTACCACCTGGTCTGGTGGTTCCGGGTCAACAAGGAGATGAAGGCGTTCGGCGAGGCGCGCGGCTACGACCTCGGGCGCAACCCGACCAACTCGCTCCTCGCGCTCTTCCCCGGCTTCATCATCATCATCCCACCGCTCGTCTCCTACTGGCGCGGCACCAAGCGCGTCCAGGGCACGTCGGCGCTCGCCAACCTGGAGCCGCTCAACGGCTGGATCGCCCTGGTCCTCTACATCTTCATCTCGCCGGCGATGTTCGCTTACCTGCAGGTTTCGCTGAACAAGGTCTGGGAGCAGGAGCTGGGCTCGGGTGTCAGCACCGACGCCGACCCGATGCCGGCGAAACTCGCCGACTAGTGGTGTGACCGGCAACGTTTGCCGGTTTCCATAACCAGGCCCCGACGCCTCGCCGCCGAAGGGATCTTCCGAGCGCAATCGACGATCGGAGGCCGAGATGGCGGCGAGGGTGGTGCTGCGGGAGATCACCAACGAGGAGGGCAACCGGCTGCTGCGGATCGTGCGCCGGGACTCGGGCTCGGTGGTCACCTGGCGCCGGGCCCAGGTCGTCCTGCTCTCCGCCCAGCGGATGAGTCCGGCGAAGATCTCAGAGGTCGTCTTCACCGACCCCGACACCGTCCGCGAGGTGATCCACAACTTCAACCGCGACGGCTTCGATGCCCTCTATCCCCGATACGCGGGAGGCAGGCCGCCGACCTTCACCCTGCCCCAGCGGCGCCAGATCAAGAAGATCGCCCTCTCGATCCCCACCGACCTCGGTCGGCCGTTCGCGACCTGGAGCCTGGCCAAGCTGGCCGACCACCTGGTCGCCGAGGGGGTGGTCACGGACATCTCCCACGAGGGGCTGCGTCAGCTCCTGCGCGAGGAAGGCGTCTCCTTTCAGGCGGTGAGGACCTGGAAGCGCTCCAACGATCCGAACTTCGAGGCCAAGAAGAACCGCATCCTCGAGCTATACGAACTGGCCGATGCCGGCGAGGCGACGGTGATCTGCCTCGACGAGTTCGGCCCGCTGAATCTCCAGCCCCAGCCGGGCGGGAAGGCCTGGGCGCCATTGCGCAAGCCCCGCCGGATCCGCGCCACCTACACCCGTCCCCATGGCGTCCGCCACATGCTCGGCGCCTATGACGTCACCCGCGACCGACTCTACGGCCACGTCAAGAAGCGCAAGACGAGGGTCGAGTTCCTCGCCTTCTGCCGCTACATCCGCTCGCTCCACCCGGTCGAGGTGAGGCTGCACCTCATCCTCGACAACTTCAGCCCCCATCTCGGCGACGCCGTCCGTGCCTGGGCCTCAGACAACAACGTCGAGCTCGCCTACACGCCGTACTACGGCTCCTGGCTCAACCGCATCGAGGCGCAGTTCAAAGCGCT
>DATBAW010000004.1:0-6953 GCA_036271335.1 Thermoanaerobaculia bacterium | reverse complement strand
CTGTTCAAGCTCGCGCTTCTGAACCGTGACGAGGCCTACAGCGGCAAGCTCCGCTTTCTGGTGGCGACGCGCGACGAAACGGGTGGCGCCTCCACCGTGCACCAGGTCGAGGTACCGCTTCACATCCCTCATAAAGAGGTGTTGAGCGCTCTCGGCCAGTACTATCTCTACACGTTGACGGTCCAGATGAAGCCCGGCACCCAGCACTTCGCGGTCGCCGTCCAGGACGAGCTCGCGGCTTCCACCTCCTATCTGAGCCGGCCGGTGACCGTCGCCGCGACGGCGGCGATGTCCTATCCTTGAGGAAAGGTTTTCCCAGATGCCATCGATCCCTATCCGACTGCCGTTGTTGACCGGCCTCCTGCTCCTGGCGGCGGCGGCCCCGATGTTCCCGGCGCCCCCGGCGCCCCCTTTGGTTCCGACGAGCTTCGGCGATACGGTCGACGTCAACGTCGTCAACGTCGAGGTCTACGTCACCGACAAGGACGGCCATCGCGTGCCCGGCCTGAAGAAGGAGGACTTCTCCCTCTCCGAGGACGGCAGGAAGGTCGAGGTGGTCAACTTCGCGGCGGTCGATCGTCCGCCCTCCGCGCCCGTCCCGGCGGCACCGCCACCCGGCGTCCCGACCAACCCCGCGCCCGTGGAGGCTCCGCCGCCGGTCGATCCGAACAGCGTGCTCTCCCTGGTGGTCTTCGTCGACAACGTCCACATCCTTCCCGAGCACCGCACCCGGGCCGTGGAGCAGATCCGCCAGTTCCTGAAGCAGAACGTCCACGCCGGCGACCGGGTGATGCTCGCCACCCTCGACGTCAATCTGCGCGACCGCCTCCCCTTCACCGCCGACGGCGAGCGGATCGACGCCGCTCTGCGCGAGGCCGAGAACCTCCCGAGCTATGGCCAGCAGGAGGACCAGGGACGGCGGATGGCGTACGACACGATGGTGGAGCTGTACGAGATCGACCACGGCTGCGGCCCGGACGTCGTCAAGCCGGTGGAGGGATTCGCCCAACAGACGCAGGCCGATGCCCTGCGCACGGTCGGCGCCTTGCGGCTGACGGTCAGCTCGCTCTCCGGCGTCCCCGGTCGCAAGGCCGTCCTGTTCGTCAGCGACGGCGTGCCGATCACCCCCGGAGAGGAGCTCTACGAGGCGGCCTACGATCTCTGCACCGGCAAGCTGGCGCAACTGGGCTACAAAATACCGCAGGGCAAAAGTGGGCCCGCCGGCGACTCCTCCCAGATGGACGCCTCCGGGATCGCCCTCGACGCGCAGAAGTACAGCGTCGCCAAGAAGATCGAGGATCTCGCCGCGCAGGCCAGCGCCAACGGCGTGACCTTCTACACGCTTCAAGCCAGCGGGTTGAGAGGGAATGCCGCGTCCGACGCCAGTTACGGAGCCGAGAAAAGCCTCCTCCAGGAGGGCGACATCCAGCAGATCCAGACGTCCAACCTGAAAGGATCGCTGACCGCCCTGGCCGACGACACCGGCGGGCGCTTCATCCTCGATACCAACAATTTTCTCCCCGAGCTGGCGCGCATGCAGGAGGATTTCGACAGCTACTACTCGCTCGGCTACTCTCCCGGCCATAGCGGGGACGGCAAGGTGCACCAGATCAGCGTCAAGCTGAAACGGCCGGGTCTGCGGGTCCGCTACCGTCCGAGCTACCGGGACAAGCCGGCGGTCGAAAAGATGGTGGACCGCACGCTCGCGGCCCTCCTCCATGGCATCGAGGACAACCCGCTGGGCGTCGCGGTCGAGATCGGCGACCTGACGCCGGCCGAAGGGGGCGACTACGCCGTTCCGGTGCGCCTCAAGATCCCCCTCTTCAAGCTGGCGATCCTCAATCAACAGGGCAACTATGTCGGCAAGCTCCGGCTCGTGGTGGCGGTGCGCGACGACGCGGGCGGCCTCTCCCCCCTCCGCCAGGTCGAGGTGCCGCTCAACATCCCGCGCAAGGAGGTGCTGAACGCCCTCGGCCAGTACTATCTCTACACTCTGACGTTGAAGATGAAGCCGGGAGCCCAGCACTTCGCCGTCGCGGTGCGCGACGAGCTCGGCGCCACGACCTCGTACCTGAGCCGGCCCGTGACGGTGGGAGCCGCCGTCGCGGCAGCCAATCCTTGAGAGACCTCAGACCGTCGAGAGAATGATCTTGCCGAAGGCACCGCCGCGTTCGAGCGCCTTATAGCCCTCGGCCGCGCGCTCCAGGGGGACGACGCGATCGACCACCGGCCGCAGCCTGCCGTCGCGCAGCCGCGGCAGGGCGAACGCCGCGAAGTCGGCCGTCAGCCGCGCCTTCTCTTCGCGCGGCCGGGCGCGCAGGACGGAACCGATCACCCGCAGCCTGCGGCCCAGGACGAGACCGAGATCGACCTCTCCCTTGCGGCTGCCGACCGTCCCCACCACCACCAGCCGCCCACGGCTGGCCAGGGTCGCGAGATGGCCGTTGATCTCCGGACCGGCCGTGAAGTCGAGCACCAGGTCCACCCCCCGGCCGTGGGTGGCCTCGCGCACCTGTGCCGCCAGGTTGACCCCTTCCACGCAGACCTCGTCGATCCCGAAGCCGCGCAGCATCTCCAGCCGCTCGCGGTCGCGGCCGGCGGCCAGCACGCGCGCCCCCAGCTCGCGCGCGAGTTGCACGGCGAAGCTCCCCATGCCGCCCGCCGCGCCGGTCACCAGCACGGTCTCGCCGGCCTGGAGCCCGCCTTCGACCACCAGGTTCACCCAGCTGGTCAGCGCCGCCTCCGGGATCGCCGCCCCCTCGACGAACGAGAGGTTGTCCGGGAGCGGCATGAGCTGGCCGACGGGGATGGCGGCGCGCGTCGCGTGCGCGCCCCCTCCCACCAGCGCCATCACCCGGGTGCCGGGCTGCCAGGGAGTCCCTTTCTCCCCTTCCAGGACGATCCCGGAGCATTCGAGGCCCGGCACGTCGCTCTCTCCCGCCGGCGGCGGGTACTGGCCGCGCATCTGGTGGAGATCGGCATGGTTGAGGCCGGCGGCCTCGACCGCCACGAGCACCTCGCCCGGCGACGGGACCGGGTCGGGGAGCTCATCGACGACAGGGGTTGGATGGTCGGGCTCGGCAGGTAGGATGGCGCGCATCGGCGCCATCCTACCGCAGTGACCCTCACAGAACAGACCTGTAGGGGCGGCCCTGTGTGGCCGCCCTGTTGGGGTGGGCCTGTGTGGCCGCCCTGTGGGGGTGGGCCTGGTCGGTCGGGGTTCCCCCCGCCCAGGGCGGCCACACAGGGCCGCCCCTACAGGTGGTTTAAAATCTACCGCGAGCCGACCGGCCGCGCCTTCGGCACCGCGACCGGACCGGACGCCGCGCTCTCGGACGTATCCAGCTTCGCCTCGCCGTGCTTGCGCTCGTGGAGCCCCAGGGCGCCCTTCTCCAGCCAGGCGTGCTTGCCGTCGAGCACCCGCAGCGCCACCTTGTACTTGCGGACGTCGTCGTTGGCCCAGAGCTCGTGGAAGAGCTGGACCACCCGCCGGCGGGAGCTCCGGGCGAAGAGGTCGGCCAGCTCGGCGGCGTTGGACGCGTCCGGGCTGCCGGCTTCCGCCATGGCGTGAGCGCGGGCGACCGAGGTCGAGATCGCGAACAGCTCGTTGGCGACGTCCACCAGCCGGAAGAGGAAGGCCTGCTTGTTCTGCAGCTTCCCCTGGTAGGCGATCATGCCGTGGAAGATCTGGCGCGACAGCCGCCGCGTGTTGCGCTCGACGAAGCGCAGGTGGGTCGCCAGCTCGCCGAACTCCTGGTAGCGCGGCCACTGCCCCCAGCCCAGCCAGCGGGTGGGGTACCAGGAGGCGTAGAAGGCGGAGATCTTCGGCAGCTCGGCCAGCTTGTCGGACACGCTGCGCTCGGGGTCGATCATCGCGCCGGCCACCTGCAGGTGCTTGTCCACCGCCTCGCGGGCCATGAACAGGTGCATGATCTCGGAGGAGCCCTCGAAGATCTTGTTGATCCGATAGTCCCGCATCATCTGCTCGACGGCGATCGGCGCTTCGCCGCGCGCCTTCAGCGAGGTCGCGGTCTCATAGCCGCGGCCGCCGCGGATCTGCATGGTGTGATCCACGATCTCCCAGGTGCGGTCCGAGTTCCACTCCTTGCAGGCCGCCGCCTCGAGGCGGATGTCGTAGCCGCCGCGGTCGGACATCTCGGTCGCCAGCGAGGCGATCGATTCCATGGCGAAGGTGGTGGCCGCCATGTCGGCGATCAGGTGCGCGATCGCCTCGTGCTTGCCGACCGGACGACCCCACTGCACGCGCTCGCTGGCCCAGGTGCGGCAGATCTCCAGGCAGAGCTTGGCGGTGCCCACGGAGCCGTTGGGGATCGACAGCCGGCCGTCGTTGAGGGTGCTGAGGGCGATCTTCAGCCCGCGTCCCTCCTCGCCGATCAGGTTCTCGGCCGGCACCCGCACGTTCTTGAAGCTGATCACCGCGTTGGCGAGCGCCCGCAGGCCCATGAAATGGCAGCGGTGCTCGACCTTGACGCCTGGGAAGTCCGCCTCGACCACGAAGGCGCTGATCTTCTTCGTCTTCGGATCGGTGGCCATCACCACCAGCAGCTTGGCGATGGTGCCGTTGGTGCACCAGAGCTTCTCGCCGTTGATGATGTAGTCCCCGTCGGCGTTCTTCTCAGCGGTGGTCTGCACGCGCGCCGGATCGGAGCCGACCTGCGGCTCGGTCAGCGCGAAGGCCGAGATGTCGCCGGCGGCGCAGCGCGGCAGGTACTTCTTCTTCAGGCTCTCCGAGCCGAACAGCTTGAGGGGCTGCGGCACGCCGATCGACTGGTGGGCCGACAGCAGAGCCGAGAGGTTGCCGTCGATCGAGCCCAGCAGCTGCATGACCCGCTGGTATTCGACGTTGCTGAACCCCAGGCCGCCGTACTTCTTCGGGATCTTCATGCCGAAGGCGCCCAGCTTGCGCAGGCCGTCCACGACGTGGTCGGGATACTCGCCCGTGGCATCGATCTCCACCGGGTCCACCTCGTCGCGCAGGAACTCCTTGATGGCGTTGTAGAACGCGCCGAACTCGGGACGCTCCTCCGCCGGCAGCGGATACGGGTGGATCAGGTCGAGGCGGAAATTGCCGAGGAACATCTCCCGCAGGAAGCTCGGCTGCTTCCACTCGGTCTCCCGGGAGGCTTCCGCCACCTTCCTCGATTCGAGCTCGCTGACCTGCACATCCTTCGCCATGGTCTCTCCCCTTTGCTTGACGTGGGCCGCCCGACCGTGAAGGACGGCAGCCCTCTTTGCCGCACTGCGACAATGATAGCAGCCCGCCGCGCTCCGCGCCAGCCATGCCTTTGAAGATGCAGTGAAGATGTAGTGCTACTGCCAGGCGACTCCTTGCCGCACTGCGGCTCCCCTGCCGGGAGCCCGCTGCCACGACTTTGCGACAGCGAAGCGCGACACCTTCACCGGGCCGTCACGGTCTCGACACGGCCCGTTTCTATGCTGGCCCCCGACAACGCTTTTCATGTCCATCCGGCAAAGGCATCCGGCAACAGCACCCGTCAACGAGAAAAAGGAGATCTGATGAATCAGAGGGCGTCCAGGTTCATGGCCGCGAAGTCGCTCGTCGCACTGACCGCCGTTCTATTGAACGGCGCGGCGGCGGGAGCCGAGTCCATCGACAAGAGCGCGGCGCACGGCGTCGCGACCACCACTCCGATCAAGCACGTGGTGGTGATCTTCCAGGAGAACGTCTCCTTCGATCACTATTTCGCCACCTATCCGCGCGCCGCTAACCCGAAAGGCGAGCCGCGGTTCACTTCGGTCCGCGGTGCGGCCACGCCGTCGGTCAACGGTCTCACCGACGTCCTGCGGTCCGCCAATCCGAACAGCAGCGACCCCTTCCGCCTGAGCCGGGCGCAGAACTACACCTGCGACCAGGATCACGATTACACGCCGGAGCAGCAGGCGACCAATGAGGGCCAGATGAACCAGTTCGTGGAGGCGGTCGGCGTCGGGACCACGGGCTGCGACTACGGTCACGGCAAGGGCCTGGTCATGGGGTACTACGATGGCAACACCGTGACGGCCCTCTGGAATATCGCCCAGCACTTCGCGATGAGCGACAACTCCTACGGCACCAGCTACGGCCCCTCGACTCCGGGCGCGATCAACCTCGTCTCCGGCCAGGCCGGCGGCGTCGACCCCGCGCACACCCGCGGCGACCTGACCGACTCGGTGATCGTCAGCAGCATCATCGGCGACCCCGATCCGTACTATGACGACTGCGGCAGTGGGACGCAGGTGGGGATGACCGGCAGGAACGCCGGCGACCTGCTCAACGACGCCGGCCTGACCTGGGGCTGGTTCCAGGGCGGGTTCGCGCCGAGCTCGCGCAACGCGGACGGCACGGCGGTCTGCAACGTCAAGACCCCGAACCTCGGCGGCGTCGTCAACGCGGCGTACAGCGCGCATCACCAGCCCTTCCAGTATTACGCGTCAACCGCCAACCCCCACCACCTGCCGCCCACCTCGGTGGCGATGATCGGCCACGCCGATCAGGCGAACCATCAGTACGACCTCGCCGACTTCTACAACGCCGTGAAGGCGCACAACCTGCCGGCCGTGAGCTACCTCAAGGCCACCAAGAGCCAGGACGGCCATGCCGGCTACTCCTCGCCGCTCGACGAGCAGGTCTTCCTCGCCACCGTCCTCAATGCTCTCCAGCAGAGCCCCGAGTGGGCCACCACCGCGGTCATCATCAACTGGGACGACTCCGATGGCTGGTACGACCACGTCCTGCCGCCTCTCGTGAACCCGTCGACCACCTCGGCGGACGCCCTGACCGGCAACGGCGCCTGCGGCTCCGGCGAGCCGCTGGCCGGCATCCAGGGGCGCTGCGGCCACGGTCCGCGCCTGCCGATGCTGGTGGTTTCGCCCTATAGCAAGGTGAACTTCGTGGACCATTCGGTCACCGATCAGTCGTCCGTCCTCCGCTT
>DATBAW010000003.1:0-15339 GCA_036271335.1 Thermoanaerobaculia bacterium | reverse complement strand
GAGCAGCTGCGGGCATCTACGCTCGCGGCGGGATTCGCGATCGAGGAGGAGCGCTCGTTCACGCACCACGCGTTCCCTTTTATCCACAATCTGCTCTACGGCCTCGGCAAGCCGCTGCTCGAATCCGGGATCTTCGGCCGCGGCCTCGCCGACGTGGCGGACCGCGGCAGCTTCGACGCCGAGGGCGGCAGCCCGCTCCATCCGGTCAACCTCGGCCTCAAGCTCCTCAACCGGATCGATCGCGGGAACCAGATGAATGAGCCGCCCGGGCGGTCGACGGTCAACCTCTGCCTGAAGGCTCGGAAGTAGATTGCGGGCTAGTCTCGCTCCACCATCACCAGCGTCACGTCGTCCATCACCGGGCGACCACCGCAGAAGGCGCGGACGAACCCCATCAGCGCGTCCAGCGCATCGCCGACGGCCAAGCCGCGCGTCGCCGCCAGCTCCGCCTCCAGGCGGTCGAGGCCGAGCTCCTGGTCGGCGGGATTGCGGGCCTCGAAAGCGCCGTCGGTGCAGACCAGCAGCCGGTCGCCCGATGCGAGGCTGAGCTCGCGCGCGGGGAGCGGCTTGTTACGGAAGAGATGGTTGAGCAGCAGACCGGTCGAGCCGACCTGCTCGATGCCACCGCCCGCGCGCTGCCAGAGGAGCGGCGGATGGCCGGCGCTGAAGGCGCGGACGCGGCCGTCCGGCAACAGCAGGGCGTAGACCAGCGTGGCGCAGGCCGCGCCGGTGAAGAAGTCGATGCCGGCGAGCAGCTCGCGGGAGACCCGCTCGGGCTCGGCGCTCCGCCGCCGCGCGGCGTCGAGGGTGGAGCGCAGCATGCCGGAGTACATGGCGGCGCTCACCCCATGCCCCACCACGTCGCTCACCGAGACGGCGAGCCCGCCGTCCACCGCCTGGGTCAGGTAGAAATCGCCGCCCAGGGCGTCGCAGGAAAGCAGCCGCCCCTCGGCGCGCCAGCCCTCCGCCGACACCGGATCGCGCGGCAGCAGGCTGTGCTGGAAGAGCCGCGCCTTCTCCAGGTCGTCGGCGAGCGCCTGCGCGTAGCGCTCCTTGGTGTCGCGCTCGCGCTGCAGGCGCAGACAGCGCTCGACCAGCGCCAGCAGCACCCGGCGGTCGAACGGCTTGAAGAGGAAGTAGAACGCCCCCTCCTCCAGCGAGCGGAAGAGCTTCTCGTCGGGCTCGGAGATCGAGCCGGTGATCAGGATCACGTCGGTCTCCGGCCGGCGGGCGCGGATCGCCTGACAGAGCGAATAGCCGTCGCCATCCTTCAGCCGCACGTCGACCAGGGCGAGGTCGAACTCCCGCCGTTCGAGCAGCGCCAAGGCCTCGGTGGCGCCGGCTACAGCGGCCAGTTTGTAGGCCGGCGAGAGCACGCGCTCGATCGCCCGCCGCATGCCGGGATCGTCGTCGACCACCAGGATCCGGTCGTGCCGGCTCATGCCACCGCCTCCGCCGGGAAGGCGCCGTCGGCCTCATCCTTGCCGGCCAGCCGCAGCTCGACCTCGACGCGCGTCCCGGCCCCCGCGGCGCTGGTGATGGCGAAGCTGCCGCCGTTCTGCCAGGCGAGCGAGCGGCAGATGGCGAGGCCGAGCCCCACCCCGCCGTGCTTGGTGGAGAAGAAAGGCTCCTCGACCTTGTCGAGCAGATCGGGCGGAATGCCCGGGCCGTCGTCCTCGACGGCGAGACGGGCGACGCCGCCGCTCCCCCGCCGGGTCGAGAGGACGATCCGGTGCCCCTTCTCGCCCATCGCCTCCAGCGCGTTGGTCACCAGGTTGAGCACGATGTGATGGAGATCGTTGCGCGAGAAGCGCACCGGCGGCAATCCCTCCTGGAGGTCGAGGTCGGTCTCGATCCCCTGCCGCGCCGCCTGCCCCTGGAAGAAGGGCACGGTCTCGCGCACCACCTGGTTGACGTCCACCGGCCCATCGCCCGGCCGGCCGCCGCGCGCCACCCGCAGCATGTTGCCGAAGATGCGCTTGCAGAGGCGCGCCTTCTCGACCACTACGGCGAGGTCGCGGTCGAGCGTCTCGGCATCGAAGGTGCCGGCGCGCAGGTCGGAACGGACCTGCTGGACCAGCGGCAGGATGGTGCCCACGGCGTTGTTGACGTCGTGGGCCACGGCGCTGGCGAGAGTGACCAGCGTCGCCTTGAGCTCGGCCTGGATCGCCTGCCGCTCGAGCGACATGTTGAGCCGCGCGTTGCGGATCGACGCCGCCGCGGCGGGCAGGAAGCGCTCGACGATCGCCACGTCCCAGGAGTCGAACGGCCGGCGCTTCCAGGCGGCGATCTTGAGCAGCCCGAGGAACTCGCCGCCGAAGAAGAGCGGCGCGCTGATCAGGCTCGACGGCATCGGGATGCCGCGGCCGCGATGATAGGTGAGGGCGCCCCAGAATGGATCGTCGCCGGCGCCCAGGGGGTCGGCGGGATCGACGAAACCGGCGGCGAGACGGCGGATGCCCGGGCGGTCGCCGAGCGCGCCGACCAGCGGTCCGGCGGCGATCTCGTGCCCCACGTAGGCGCTCTTCCCCTTGGTCCAGACCATCTTCTCGGCCTCGATGCGAAGCACCTCCCCCGCCGGATCGTAGGTGAGGAAGGCGGACGAGTGGTCGTAGTCGACGAGCTGGTGCAGGCCGTCGAGGATCTGGTAGGCGAGGTCGAGCGGCCGCAGCTCGGAGACGATTTTGCCGCGGATGCGGTCGAGCACCTTGGTCAGCCGCGCCTCCTCACGCCGCGCCAGCTCCTGGGCGAGCACGCCACACAGGCGGTCGAGCGTGCGCCGGGCCGACTGGCCGAGCTCGCGCTCCCGCCGCGCCACCCCCACCACCGCCATCTGCCGGCCGTGCACCGTCACCCGCGCCAGGACGACGGTGCGCGCCGGCGGCACCCGCTCGTCGCGCAGGAAGGCGACGGCGCGGGGGAAATCGCACAGCGTGTAGTCGCCGCGCACCACGCGTACCTCGGCGTCCTCCCCCATCACCCAGGCGCACTCCGCCCCCAGCCGGAGCAGCACGGCGTCGGCGAAGTGGCCATAGAGCTTGCGCGACGGCCCGATCCCCTGGAGGTTCCCCTCCAGGACCTGGGCGAACAGCTCGTTGGGCGCTTTTCTGAGATCGATCATGACGGCGGCACCAGGATTCCAAGTACCATAAACAAGGCGGAAGAGGATAGCATGGAGCGCTGGAATCGCGCCGCCGTCCCCACATCCGCCTTTCGCTCTGCGATAATCTCCCGCGCCATGGCCGACTCCACCCCGCTCAGCGGTCCCGCCCCCCTCCGTCCGCATCCTCTGCTCAAGCGGTACTACGCGGACGAGGCGGACCGCCGGCGGCAGATCGGCGCGCTGTTCAACCGGGCGGCCTGCGACTACGACTGGATCAATCAGGCGCTCAGCTTCGGCTCCGGCGCCTGGTACCGCAAGCAGGCCCTGCTGCGCGCCGGCCTCGCCCCCGGCATGAGCGTGCTCGACACCGGCGCCGGCACCGGCGGCGTCGCCGAGCAGGCGCTCCGCATCGTGGGGAGCGACGGCACGGTCAGCGCGCTCGATCCCAGCCTCGGCATGCTCAGCCACGCGGCGAAGCGGGGCGTGCGCCGGCGGGTCCGCGGGCTCGCCGAGGCGCTCCCCTTCCCCGACGAGCGCTTCGACCTGCTGAGCATGGGCTACGCGCTCCGCCACGTGGTCGACCTGCGCACCACCTTCCAGGAGTATCGCCGCGTGTTGAAGCCCGGCGGCAAGCTGTTGCTGCTGGAGATCACCCCGCCGTCCTCACGCTTCGCCCACCACCTGCTGGGGTTCTACATGGGCCGCGTCCTGCCGCTGCTCGCCTGGTTCGGCCGCGGCGGCAAGAGCACCCGCGAGCTGATGTCCTACTACTGGGACACCATCGAGAGCTGCGTTCCTCCGGCCACGATTCTGCAGGCCCTCGACGAAGCCGGCTTCCAGCGCCCCCAGCGCTACGTCGAGCAGGGGATTCTCTCCGAGTACACCGCGGTTCGCTGAAGGGTCCCTCTACTCGTGCCGTAAGGCCACCCCCGGCTCCACCTCCGCGGCCCGGCTGGCCGGCAGATAGCTCGCCGCGGCGGCCACCGCGATCATCGTCGCGCTCACCGCCACCAGCACCGGCAGATCGAACGGCCGCACGCCGAACAGCAGGGCGCCCAGCCAGCGGCCGAGCATGGCGGCGCCGCCCAGGCCCAGCAGCAGGCCGGCGAGCACGATCGCCAGCCCCTGCCGGAGGACGCCGCGCGCGACGCGGCCGGGGTCGGCGCCGAGGGCGAGACGGACGCCGATCTCGTGGGTGCGCCGCACGTCCCCGGCCAGCACGCCGTAGAGCCCGAAGACCGCCAGCCAGAGCGCCAGCAGCGCGAAGCCCCCCAGCAGACGGACGCGGACGCGCGAGTCGGCGGTGGCGAGGTCGACCTGCGAATCGAGGGTGGCGATCTCGTCCACCACCAGGTTGGGATCGAGAGCGTGAACCGCTCGCCGCACCGCCGGCGCCAGGGCCGCCGGATCGCCCTGCGCGCGCAGCACCAGCCGGGCCAGCGGCCAGTAGGTGTCGCGCGTCAGCACGAAGACCTCGGGGATGGGATCAACCTGATCGGCCGTCTGCCGCACGTCCCCGATCACGCCTGCGATCTCGAACCAGACCGGCGCCTTCCCCTTTCCGGGCTTGACGTCGAATGTGATCCGCCGCCCCAGCGCGTCGCCGGCCGGGAAGTAGGCCCCGGCCAGCGCCTCGTTGATCAGCGCCTCCTTGGGCGCGCTCCCGGCGCGCTCGTCGCGCAGGAAGCGGCCGGACTTCAAGGGGATGTCCAGCGCCCGGAAGTAGCCGGCGCTGACGGCGCGATGCGAGACCTCCTTCGCCGCCAGCGACGGCGCCAGCAGGCGCCCCTCGACGGCGATCGGCCCCGACTGCGATCCCCCCTCGAAGGGCAGGCGGTCGGCGAGCCCCACCCGCGCCACGCCGGGGAGCGCGGCGAAGCGCTCCAGGACCTGCGCGTAGAAGCTCTCCAGCCGCCCCTCCGGCGTGTCCCAGGGAAGATCGATCTTCACCGTCAGCACCGAATCGGGACGGAAATTGAGCGGCACGCCGCGCATCTCGTAGAGGCTCTTCGCCAGCAGGCCGACGCCCACCAGCAGGACCACCGAGAGCATCACCTGGAGGGCGACCAGGACCCACCGCGCCCGCAGCCCCGCCGCCGAGGCACCGGCGCGCCCGCCCTCTCGCAGCCCGCCGGCCGGCCCGCCGCGCGAGGCCTGCCAGGCCGGCGCCAGACCGAACGCCAGACCGCAGAGCAGCGACAGCGCGAGGCCGAAGCCGAGCACCCGCGGATCGAGATGCGCCGCGGCCAGCCGTGGGGTGTCGGCGGGGAGAAACCCTTTCAGCACCGCCAGCAGCAGCGCGGCCAGCAGCAGGCCGGCGACCCCGCCGGCGAGCGCCAGCAGCAGGCTCTCGACGAGATAGAGCCGCACCAGCCCGAGGCGGCCGGCGCCGAGCGCGGCGCGGATCGCCGACTCGCGCTGGCGCTCAGCCGCCCGTGCCAGCAGCAGGCCGGCGATGTTGACGCAGGCGATCAGCAGGACCATCGCGACCGTCCCCAGCAGCACCAGCAGGGGGAGCCGGGCGCCGGCGTTCTGGTCGTCCCGCAGCGGCACCGGCCGCGCGCCGCGGCCGGCGTCGGTGTCCGGATACTGCGCCGCGAGGCGCGTGGCGACGGCGCTCAGCTGGGCCTGGAGGCCGGCCAGCGTGACGTCCGGCTTCAGGCGGGCGACGATCTTGAGGAAGCCCGCGTGGCGCGAGGCGTTCTGGACGTCCGGCGGCGCGGGGATCCAGAGGTCGTGATCCTCGGGGTAGCCGAGGCCGTCCGGCACCACGCCGATCACCAGGTAGGGATCGCCGCCCAGCATCAGCGCGCGGCCGAGCAGACGCGGCTCGGCGCCGAAGCGGCGGCGCCAGAGCCCTTCGCCGACCAGCGCCACGCGATCCCCGCGTCCCGCCTCCTCCGCCGGCGTGAAGCCGCGGCCGCGGAGGGGGCGGACGCCGAGCAGGGCCAGCGGACGGCCGAAGGTGCGCAGCGCTTTCAGCCGCACCGGCTCGCCCTGGCCGGTGAGGACCAGCCCTTCGCTATAGAATCCGGCCGCCGCCGCGAGGCCGGCCACCTGTGCCGACCAGTCCGCCAGACGCGGCGGGTTGCTGTTGCTGGCCTCGCCGTTCCTGGATTCCTGGATCACCACCAGCCGCTCCGGATGCGACAGGGGGAGCGGACGGAGGAGCACCGCGTCGACGACGCTGAAGACGGCGCTGTTGGCGCCGATCCCCAGCGCCAGCGAGCCCACGGCGGCGAGCACCAGACCCTTGCGGCGCGACAGGGCGCGCGCGGCCAGCCGGAGATCGCGCGCCAGCGCGTCGGCCCAGGCCAGCCGGCCGGCGTCGACCGAGCGGTCGCGCAGCAGGTCGTACTGCGAGTCGCGATGCCAGAACGAATTGCGCAGCCGTTTCAGCCAGCCCATGGTTTCCCCCTCCCTCCCCTCAGCCGAAGCTGAGAACGCGGTTCACCCCGCCCGCCAGGACCCGCCAACCCTCTTCTTCCTCGGCCAGCTGGCTAGGCCATGATGGCGAGGAGCGGGGAGGTTGGCAAGGTCACTGGCGGCTGGCGTGGGAAATCCACGAAGCAGCTTGGTTCATTCCAGAAACAGCTTGGAAACTCCAAGAAGCAGCTTGACTCATTCAAGCCGCTTCTCAATGTTTCGAGCCGCGTCGTGGATAAACCCGGCCGCGTCGCGATGAATTCAAGAATGGTAGAAAAAGCCCGAGACGCGTCCCGGGTCTTCCACGCCGGCTCCGGAACGAACCACGAGCGGCCCGATCGTCCTAGAAGCGGACGATGTCGCTGGGGAAGCGTGTGTCGATCTCGTAATCCTCGAACTGGCCGCTGAAGCCGGTGACGAAGATGACCTGGCCGACGCGCAGGCCGGCCGTGGTGCCCGTCCCGACATTGAGGAAGACCCGGATCTGGCCGGTGCCGTCGTTGACGAACACCTTCTGGCCGAACGGCGCGTCGTCCTCCAGCTCGGTGATGCGGCCGACCACCAGCACGATCTGCCCCTCCGTCGCCTCACCGATCCCGCCGGTGAAGGAGAAGCGCGGCGCCACGAGCCGGCCGCGGCCGATGACGCTGACGTCGGAGTCGCTGTCGGGGATGATCACCAGCAGGCCACCGCTGTCCGCCAGCTTGCCGGTCACCTCCGCCTGCTGGCGGTAGGCGATCCCGAGGTTGTCCGCCGTGCTGACGTAGATGCCGCCGGTGCGGTCCTGCACCGCGAAGCCTTCGTCGAAGAAGCTGGACGCGAAGGTGCCGGAAGCGACCGTCGCCGAGCCTTCGACGGTGACCGTCGAGCCCAGCGGCATGTGGCGCGCCGCGTCGATGGTGATCGTGGCCGCCTGGCTGGCGAGCGGGGCGAAGCCCAGGGACGCGGCGACGAAGGCGGCGACGAGCAGGGTGCGGCGGGTCAACCGCTGGACAGACGATGTAGACAATGAGGCCATAGAAGTCTCCTTGGGAAGATCCGGCGTTCTGCAGGATCGGATGCGGCGCTACAATACGACGAATCGCGATTGCGCGGCACCTGCGCGGCACCTGCTCGAATACGCCGACGCGATCCGCCTCCCGAGCCCGTGGCCCTTGGGATCAGCCCTTCGTCGTCTTCTTCCCGGCGCGCGCCAGCGGCTTCTGCGGCGCCGTCGGCGTGGTGCGCACCTGGTCCGGATTCACGCCGGCCTGCTGGAGCATCTGCACGGTGATCGAGTCCTGCGGGATGCGCAGGTCGATCAGCGACAGCCCCCGGTTCGACTTCGCCGTCGCCAGCGCCGCGTCGAGCTCCACCATCGTCTCCACGGTGGCGCCCCAGCCGCCGCCGAACACCTCGATCAGCTTCGCGTAGCTCCAGGGGTGGAGCAGGTCGAACGGCTCGGGCGGGTGGCGCTTCCCCTCCGCGTCCGGCACGAAATAGTAGGGATCGACGAACGCCTGCTCGATCCCGTAGAGCGCGTTGTTGAAGACGAACACCACGGCGTCGTGCCCCGAGCGCACGATGTCGGAGAGCGCCTGCGCGATCTCCTGGAAGCCGCCGTCGCCGCAGAACACCACCGCGCGCTTCTCCGGCCGCGCGTAGCCGACCCCCACCGCGCCCCCGGGGGTGTAGCCGATCGAGTTCCACGCCGCCTGCGCGATGAAACCGTCGCGCTGCCGCACCGGCAGCTCGGCCGCCGAATACAGGGCGATGCTGGTGTCGGCCATCAGCACCATCGAATCGTCGACCCAGTCCTTCATCCGCGCGAAGAAGCGATCGTAGTTGACCTGGTCCTCCTCCTTCTTCGCCTGCACCGTGCCGAGCGCGGCGAAGCGGAGGCGGGCCCGCTCGCCGGGCGTCGGCACCGCGTCGAGCACCGCCACGGCGCCGGGCGGCGCATGGTAGGCCTTCTCGGACAGGCGCTCGACCAGCCGCTCCATGAACGCCTTGAGCGGTACGTCCTCGAAGGTCTTGCGGCCCACGCGCACCGAGTTGCCGTAGGCCAGGATGATGTTGTCGTACTGCTTCTCCACCCACACCGCGAAATCGTCGGTCACCAGGTTGCCCAGGCCCAGCACCCAGTTCGAGGCGTTGAACAGGTCCATCACGTTCTTCACCGCCGACGCGCCGTCGAAAACCCCTTCGAATCCCGGATGGTCCTCGGACAGAACGGATTTCCCCAGCAGGTCGGTGGTCCACGGCAGGTCGGTGACGCGGATCACCTTTTCGAGCAGGTCCTGGAGGCCGAAGCGCTGGATCTCGACGCCGGCCCAGATCACCGGCACCGTGGCCCCCTTCAGCCGCTCCAGCGCGCGGTCGACGGCGCGCTCCAGCGACCGTCGCGACAGCGGCAGCGACCCGCTCTCCAGCGGCGCCGCCGGCGGCCGGCAGGTCTCGCTCCAGACGTTCTGGAAGACCTCGATGTAGACCGGCCGTTTCCAGGTGAGCGCCGCGGCCAGCGCGCGGTCGATCTGCGCCGGCGCCCGGCGCCCCGAGCGCACCACCTCGGAGGCGGCCACCACGTTCTTCACCGAGTCCGCGTCGGCCGTCAGCTTGCCGGTGGAATGGTGATAGAGCACGCCCTCGTGCCGCTCGACCCGCCGGTTGGCGAACGACGGGCTGCCGACGATCAGCACCACCGGCAGCTCCTCAACGTACGAGCCGGCCAGCGCGTTGAGCACGCCGAAGGTGCCCACGCCGTAGGTCAGGCAGACGGCGCCGACGCCGCGCAGACGCGCGTACGAATCGGCCGCGTAGCCTGCCACCCACTCGTTGGTGACGCCCACCCGCGCGATCACGCCGGTCTTGTCCACCGTGCTCAGGAACGGGCCGGCGTAGTCGCCCGGCACGGCGAAAACGTGCTCGGCGCCGATCTCCTTCAGGCGCCGGATCAGATATTCCGAAACGGTGATCTTCGGCTTCGCCATGAGCTTACTCCCAGTCTCAATATCCCAAGTTGTAATCGGACGGCAGCCACGACGGCGGCTTCATGCCGAAGTGCTCTTCCAGCATCAGCTCGGCGGTCTGCAACGCGCCTTCGACCCACCCCTGATTGATCGAATAGGCCTCGCCGCAGATGAAGACGTCCTCGGACTCGATCGGCTTGCGGATCTTCGGCATCACCTTCCAGAACTCCACGCCGGCCTTCCAGGCATGCCAGCCGGCACCGTAAGGATCGTCCGACCAGTCGTGATACGCCGCCGTGAACGGCTCGGGGACGAACTCCAGGCCGTGGACCTCGCGCACCAGGTCCTGCGCCGCCTGCACCATCTGGCGGGTGATGTCCTGCGGCGTCGCCGGCAGCTCTCCCCCCTTCGGGACGAAAGGGTTGGGCCGGCCGTGGAAGACCGAATCGGGGCCCAGCGTCTGCGCCTCCAGCGCCTTCCAGAAGGGCACGCTGCCGAGGTCGTTGTAGCTAACCATCATCAGCGAGTTGTTGTTCTTCGGGTCGGCCCCCTGCTGCTCGCCCTCGGTCTGGAAATAGAAGGTCTGGCGCAGCGGCATGTCGGTGATCGAGCGGCCGGCCTGGAGCCCCAGCACGCGCCACCAGGGATAGGGATAGCCGAGGAAGATCTTGAACGCCGCCTGGCTGATCACCGAGTCCACCATCTCGCGCACCGACCGCTCCTCGATCAGCGGGTCCCAGCGGATCAGCTCCAGCGAGCGCCGCGGCATCGCCAGCACCACCTGCTTCGCCGACACCTTGAGCGTCTCCTTCCTCACGCCGGGGAGGGTGCGCCCGTCCGTGCAGCCCCGGTTGTCGGTGGCGGTCTTGACGAACAGCATCGAGTAGGCGTCGCCCCGGCGGGCGAAGGAGTCGAGGCGGAGGTTCGGACGGAGGTCGCCGTGGAGGTCCTGAAAGGCCTGCACGATGGCCTTGGGGAGCGCCTCGTAGCCCGCGTCCAAAGTGCGGTACTTCACGTCCGGCCCGAACTCGAACACCGGCAGCGACAGCACCGAGGTCGAGTTGGCCACGTTGGTGTAGTAGCCCCCGGCGTCGTCCATGAACTGATAGGCCTCGCTGGTGAGCACGCGGTAGAGCAGATTCCAGAACCCCGTCTTGTAGAGGTCCTCGCCGTTGAACACCTTGGTGGCGTTCCATTCGTCCTGGGTCAGGTTCTCGGCGTTCGGCACCAGCGAATTCATCACATAGCGCTGGAGCTGGTCGGGGTTCATCCCCTGCTCGGTGGGGTTCAGCAGATAGGGCACCATGGCGGGATCGGTCAGGTCCTTCGCCCGCATCAGCCGGCGCCGCAGATACACCAGATTGTTCATGCCGCCGGGATCGTCCTCGGCGCCCATCGGGAACTCGCGGTTGGGGAGCCCCAGGGTCTCGATCAGCTCGCGCACGAACGCCTGCGTCTTGGGGATGTAGCGCATGCCGCCCAGCTCGGCGTTGATGTGCGGCATCCCCGGCATCGGCACCGAGTAGAGCCGCCCGCCCACCCGGTTGCTGTATTCGAAAAGGGTGATCCGCTTCTCTGGATATTGCTGCTTCAGGCGCCACGCCGAGTACGCGCCGGCCACCCCGGCGCCGACCACGGCGATGTCGACGTCGAGATCGGTCTCATCCGTGGGAACGAACGTCTCATGGATCAAGGGGTGGCTCATGGACTCTCCTTGTCAAAAGAAATCGATCCCTTCTATCTCAAACAGCGCCGGGCGGCAAGGCGAACCTCCCTACCCTCCTGCCGTCGCCGCCACGCGGACCTGCGCCGGAACCGGCGGCACGGGCGGCACTGGCGGCATCGGCGCGACGGGCCGCCGCTCGCCCACCTGCTGGCGCCACATGGCGTAGTAGAGACCCTTGCGCTCCAGCAGGTCTGCGTGACGGCCGGACTCGACGATCCGCCCGTGCTCCAGGACGTAGATGGTGTCCGCGTGCAGCACGGTCGAGAGCCGGTGGGCGATCAGGATCGTGATCACCTGGCTCGACGCCACTTCGCGGATGGTACGGGTGATCTCCTCCTCGGTCAGCGAGTCGAGCGACGAGGTGGCCTCGTCGAACACCAGCAGGCGCGGCCGGCGCAGCAGGGCCCGCGCGATCGACAGCCGCTGCTTCTCGCCCCCCGAGACCTTCACGCCCCCCTCGCCGATCACCGTGTCCAGCCCCTGGTCGGCCCGCGCCAGCAGGCTGTCGCAGGCGGCCCGCCGCAGCGCCTCCAGGCACTCGGCGTCGGTCGCCGTGGGATTGACGAACAGCAGGTTCTCGCGGATCGAGCCCGAGAAGAGCTGCGTGTCCTGGGTGACGAAACCGATCTGCGCCCGCAGCTCGTCGAGCTCGATCGCCGTCCCCGGCGTGCCGTTGTAGAGGATCTGTCCCGTCCGCGGCCCGTAGAGGCCCACCAGCAGCTTGACCAGCGTCGTCTTCCCCGAGCCCGACGGCCCCACGAACGCCAGGGTCTCGCCGCGGTCGGCCGTGAACGAGACGTCCATCAACGCCGGCGACGAGGCCGTCTGGTGGGTGAAGCTGACGTCGTCGAAAGTCAGCGAGGTCAGCTCGCCCAGCCGCACCGGATTCGCCGGCTTGGCCTCGACCGGCGTCGCCAGGATCGACTGGAAGACGTCGAGCGACGCCTCGGTCTCGCGATACGTATTGATCACCGTGCCCAGATCCTGCAGCGGCCCGAAAATGAAGAACGAATAGAGGAAGAGCGAGAAGAACTGGCCGATGGTGATCTGCCGCGAAAAGATCAGGTAGAGCATCAGGAACAGGATCGAGGTGCGCAGCGCGTTCACCGCCGTCCCCTGGATGAAGCTGAGCATCCGCAGCGAACGCACCTTGCGCAGCTCCAGCTTGAGGATCTTGCCGGTGATCGCGTTCAGCCGCTCGATCTCCTGGCGGGCGAGCCCCAGGCTCTTCACCAGCTCGATGTTGCGCAGCGATTCGGTGGTCGAGCCGGCCAGCGCCGTGGTCTCGGCCACGATCACCTTCTGGATCTTCTTGATCCGCTTCGACAGCACCGAGCTGAGCACGCCGAGGATCGGCACGGTGAGCAGGAAGACCGGCGCGATCATCCAGTTCACGCTGGTGGCGTAGACCATCACGAAGCCGACCCCGACCAGCGTGGTGAACAGCGTGTTGACCGCGATGGCGATCAGCTTCTCGACGTCCGCGCGCACCTTCTGGAGCCGGCCGAGCGTCTCGCCGCTCCGCTGGTCCTCGAACAGCGCGTAGGGGAGCTCCAGCGAGTGCCGCACGCCGTCCGAGTAGAGGTCCGCCCCCAGCCGCTGGGTGACGACGTTGACGAAATAGTCCTGGAAGTTCTTGGCCAGCCGCGACACGAACGCCACCCCCACCGCCGCGGCGAGCAGCAGGCTCACCCCGCGGAAGAACTGGCTCGTCGAGTATTCGCGGTAGCGCGTCGCGTACTGGTCGATGACGTGGCGGAAGATCAGCGGGTCCAGGAGCGAGAAGATCTGGTTGATCGCCGCCAGCAGGAGCGCCAGGAGCACCAGCGTCCAGTAGCGGCGGAGGTATGAATAGAGGAGTTTCATGGCGACCCCAGGATAGCCTGAGTTGGGGCGTGGCTGCCGAGGAAGGCTGTAAGGACCGTGTCTTGACACCTCCTGGCGAGAGCATCAAGATGTTCCCATGCGTACGACCCTCACCCTGGATCCGGACGTCGCGGAGCGGCTCGAGCGCGCCATCCGAGGGAGCGGAAAGGGGCTCAAGGCCACCGTCAACGAGGCTCTGAGGATCGGTCTCGGAATCATCGGGAAGCCCACCAGGCCCCCCAGGTTCAAGATCGGCGCTTTCGTCGAGGGTCTCCAGCCGGCGATCGATCCCGACAAGATGAACCAGCTTCTGGATGAGCTCGAATCCGAGGAATTCACGCGAAAGCATCGCGAATGATCCTGCCGGATCTCAATCTCATCATCTACGCTCACAACCGGAGCTCAGGCTCCCATCGGGCGGCGAAAGATTGGTGGGAAACCACGTTAAGCAATCCCCGTCCGGTGGCGCTCTGCTGGGCAGTCATGCTGGGGTTCATCCGGTTGTCCACGCAGCGAGGCGTTTTTCAGACGCCATTGCAGGTTTCGGCCGCCTGCAATGAAGTCCGCTCCTGGCTGGCACAGCCTCAAGTGATCATCCTGGAGCCGGGAAGGCGCCATGCCTCGATTGTCCTCGACCTTCTGGAAGAACTGGGTGCCGCCGGCAACCTGACGACCGATGCACACCTTGCGGCCCTGGCCATCGAACACCAATGCGAGCTCTGCTCGACCGACAGCGACTTCAATCGCTTCTCGGGCTTGCAGTGGACGAACCCCCTGGCAAAGGGACGGTAGATCGCTATGAACCACCGCCTGCGCCTCCTCCCGATCCTCACCGCCCTTGCTTTTCTGGTCGTCGCCACAGCCCGAGGGCAGGACAAGGCGGCGGCTCCGGGTTTGCCCGCGATCTTTCCCGGCGTCACCTCGGTCCTCTGGGTCGCAGCTCACCCGGACGACGAGTCGATGCCCGCGCCGCTCCTGAGCCGCCTCTGCCTCGACGAGGGGCATCGCTGCACGTTCCTCGTCTTCACCCATGGCGAGAAGGGCGTCTGCGATCTGCCTCGCGGCTGCCGGCCCGACCTCGGCACCGTCCGCGCCGGCGAGATGGCCCGCGCGGCTCAGCTGTTCCATGCCCGCCTGATCCTCTGGAGCTATCCGGACGGCGGGGCCGCCGCGAACGGCTCGGCAGGATCGTGGGACGCCGTCGCCGGCTCACACGCGGCGCTCCTGGCCGCGCTGCAAGGCGTCATCACCCGGACCGGCGCGAACCTCGTGCTGACGTTCGATCCTCGCCATGGCACCACGTGCCACCCCGATCATCGGGCGGTGGGCGGCCTCGTCCTCGAAGCGCTCGCCGGGATGAGCCAGCCGCCGCCCGCCTATCTCCTCGAAACCCGGCTGGTCACGGACAGCTCGCCGGTTGCGCTCCATTTCCTTCCCGCCGCGCTCGCCCCGACCGGCGTCTTCGCGTTCGACGGCACCTCCGACTGGAAGACGCTGCAAGCGGACATCCAGATCCACGCCAGCCAGTTCGACGCGTCCATCCAGCGCGCGATCAGCCGGATGCCCGCCACCGAGCGGGCCGTGTACCTGGGTCCCTCCGGGCTGCTGCTCGCCACGAACGACGTCGCGACCTGCCCCTGAGCGCGTCTACTGAGCGGCCGGCGGGCCTTCGCGCTCCGCTCTCTTCTTCTCTTGCTGTTGAATGATCACGTCCACGTGATCGGCGAAGGCCACCTCGTAGTATTCCCTGAGCTGGGGCCACCGGTTGGCGATGACCTTGTGCCTGGAAAGAAAATATTCCAGGTCGCGCTGCCATGATTTATGGACCGCGTCGTCGATGAGATCTTCCTGCCACTGATGGTGGATGCTCTCGTGCAGCATGATCCACCAAGTCAGCATCCCCATGTACTGCTCCTGCCGAACGGGCTCCATCTCCGAAAACTGCGAAGCGCCGTTCCTCCAGAGCTCCGCCACGGCCTGATCCTGAACCAGCACGAGATGGAAAGGAGTCGCGATCTCGACGAGCGCCTGGGCATTGGCCGCCCGGGTCAGCTTGGACTGTTTCCAGACCTGCCAGATCAGGACCAGGATCGACAACGGCAGGACGACGCCCTGCACGATGATCGAGAGGTCGGCCCATTCATTTAGCTTCATGGCCTCGCATCCTATGCCAGCCCTCATAGGTAGCGGAAGCCCTCGGACCAGCCGTCACGGCTTCGCGTTGCCGGAGCCGGCTGAGCCGTGGCCTTGCCTCTCTGTCCGACACTCTC
>DATBAW010000002.1:0-15521 GCA_036271335.1 Thermoanaerobaculia bacterium | reverse complement strand
AGTGAAGGTGGACTTCGCCAGCTGCTTGATGCGGGCGAGGCCCTTCTCCTGCGCGTCGATGTCGACGCCGGCGGCGGCGTAGGCGGATTTGGGGGTGGAAGTCGTCATCGTGGAGAGCTCCGAAGCCAGGACTATATCCCGACTCGGTGACCTCCTGCAGGGTCTCGGATCCGTAGCGGCTCCCGCATCAGTCGTTCTGAGGCGCGGCTATGTCGCGACAGTGTTGATTGTGTCGGGCTATGTCGGCCGGCAAAACGTCCAGGTTGGATTTGACAGATCGGCTGCCGAAAAAAAAGCCCAACAGATTGGTTTTGCTCGATATCGGCGGCGCCAAGTCCCTGGCATCGATTCTGCTATTAACGACCATCGAACAGACAATGGCATCGACTCCCGACTCAACCGAGCCAGTGAGACTGGAGAGGAAGAACATCCGGCAGTTGGCACCGCCCTCCTGAGGGCGAAAAATCAGAAGCAGCACCGAACCAATTTAACGAAGCACCAACGCTTCAAAAAGGAGACGACAAATGTCCACCGCGGTCGATGTACTCATCGTTGTTGATGTCGAGGGAGCTCTGGCGGCGAAGAACCTCAACGGCAACGTCTACATGGTCGACACGAACAAGTTTTTTGGCTCCTACACGGAAGGCGGAGAAGAGCTGGTGACTACGGTTTCGAACGGAGAGAACATCGTCTGGTCCATATCGCCGGTGGATCCCGCGACGAGCGTGACGATCTCAGGCTTCAATGGCAACGCCATCGGCCAGCAGATCGCGCCTGTCGCACAGCCCGATGGAAGCTGGTTCTCACAGGTCAGCGTTCCCATCAATTCCAGTGGTACGCAATACCAGTACTCCGTCAACCTGACGTTCGAGGGTACGACGCTGGGCTTCGATCCTTTCCTGCAATCGCAGTAACTGAGCTCGGCACGGGAGGCGCACCTCGACGCCTCCCGTGCATGCCAAGGAGGGCTTCCCAGCTACCGTTGTTCCTTGCGCCCATCGAACGTTGCCTTGAACCGAGATTATTTAACTGGAGGCTTTATGCTTGCTAGAATAGCACCGATTGAAGACGCCGCGCAGCCGACGCCGCTCATGCCATTCTTCGCCCACTTCAGCGCCGCCCCCGCACTGCCCCTTCAATTTCAATTCACCTTCAGCACTGAGCTCTTCACCCCAGTAAACAACGCTTTCTGGTTTCCTTCCACTCCGACCGCCGAAGTGAAGATCACACTGGACGCAAGCGCCACCTTCAACGCCAGCGAGCCGATCGCCTGGTCTATCCCCCCGACCGGCGGCGAGCCCACCTTTAACCTGAGCTCCGACATGAAGACGCTCTCCTTCGTCGTGCCGTCACCTCAGCATTATTTCTGCCCCTGGGTTTTCAGAATCATTGTCGATGCCTCGGGAGTCAATGCCATCAGGTCTCAGAACATTTATCTGGTCAAGTTCATCGACCTCGATGCCAGCACTTTCACGCTCAACTATTCCGCCGACAATGGCAACTTCAATCTCCTCGACGGCGATACCGACTCGCAGAATGGGATCATTCTGGCCAACCAGTTGGTCCTGGTCAATGTGGTCACTCCTCTCGCTTCCCACCCACCCTGTACCTTCGACGTAGAGCTGGTGCCGTCGGACCTCCCAACCGGATATTCCGTCGCTTTCGACTCCGCCACACCCATTCTCTGGAGCGCCGAGACCTCGCCAGGGTGGATCAGCGCCTCCGTGGCCCCCGACGACCCAAGCCTGCTGACGTTCACGCTGACGCCGGACGCAAATGGCCAGTCCATCGGACTCCAATTTGCCGTAAACGTCACCACCTCGACGGGGAAGATGGTCCGGGTCCTTTCCCCTGACCCCATCCTCATCAACGCCACCATCGGCGACGGCTAGGAAGGGGGCCGCGGTCGCAGCTCGGCGGCGAACGCGGGATCCGAACGCAGGGGATCGAACCAGGGGAGAACAAAGCCTCTGGGATTGAGCCCCTGCCGGAGGGCCCTCCGGGCGTTGTAGAGCGCCGCGTTACGATCGCCCAGCAGGGTATCGATCAGACTGGCCGCGTAGGCGGTCTGCACGCCTTCGGGATCGATACGGAGAAGTTTCTGGACCGTCTCGACCGCCCCGGAAGCATTCCTCAGGTGCGCCTGGGCCTGCGCCAGCACCGACAGAACCTGGGAATCGGCGGCGCCCAGGCTGGCTTTGGAAACGACCTGCCGGTAGATCGCCGCCGCCGCGTCCGGCCGCCCCTGGAGGCTCAGGGAATCGGCCAGGTTGAGCAGGATGAAAACCTCCCCTGGCGCGCGAGCCAGGGCGATTCGGAAGGTGGTTTCCGCTTCGCGATAGCTGCCCAGGTACATCTGAGCCGCTCCAAGATTGGAGAGCTCACCGGGCCTGGGGTCGCGCTCGACCAGGCGAGAGTAGAGAGCGGCGGCGCGGCGGAGATCGCCATGCACGAACTCGATCTCCGCCAGCTTGCTCAAGCCGTCATAGCTGTCGGGGTAGTTGGCGAGGAGCTGTTCGGCGTCACGCCGGGCGGCCTCGAAGTGGCCCAGAGACGATTCCATCCCGGCGGCCCAGAAGAGATTTCGCCACGACGGATACTTGGCCACCCCCTCGCGCATCAGCGCCAGGCCCTCCTCGCCCTCTCCCCGCTTTTCCAGCAGCCGGGCCCGTTTCACCAGAATGCCGGGGTCGCCCGGCTGGAGACGTTCGAGCCCTGCGAGCGCCTCTCCGGCGCGATCCCACTGGCCACGGAGCAATGCAACTCCGAACTGACCGGTCAGCGGACGGGGATCGGTGGGCGCGATCTGCCGGGCCTGCTGGAGGAGCTCGGCGGCGCGGTCGAGATCCGCCGGATCCTGGCTGGTCTTGTAGCGCTGCTGGCGCACTTCCGACTCGAAGACGTAGGCGTCCAGGAAACGCGGAGAGCTGCCCCGCAGGGAATCCAGAGCCGGGAAGAGATCCTCCGGCGACAGGGGGGCTCCCGCCTTCTTGTCCTCGAAGGTTCGCCGCAGACGCAGGTAGCGCGCATAGTCCTCGGGCCGGACCTCCAGGGACGCGGCGCCGGCTCGCCGGGGAAAATCGGCATAGGCCTCCCCGAGATAACCCTGGACCGCCTCCTCCACCAGATAGGGCCGGTCGGCGTCGACGCTGAAGCTGCGGCTGCTCCAGAGAATCTTGCCGTCGCTTCCGCGCACGCGTTGCAACGCGATCTCGCAGCTCGCCCGCACGCAGTCCAGGCGGGAGAGGAGGAGCTCCTGGCTGGCGAGGGCACGGGCGACCCGCATCGGCGAGCCGGGTATGTCATCGCCCTCGGTGTTCGGCGAGATTCCAGTGAAGCCCAGCAGGGCGCGCAGGAGGGAGATCCGCAGGCTGGACGCGAGGAGCTGGGCGCTCTCGCCGGCCCCGGCGCCGATCTCGGGCTTGCGCACGACGACCCTGACGGGCGCCTCCGACGGTCCTGCCTGCCGCGGTCGCTCCGCTCGCCAGAGGACGGCGGCGGCCAGGACGGCCAGCAGGACGATCACGAGCGCCCAGCGCGCCGCCGGCCGGCCGGCGCCGTAGCCGTGGGAGGACGGTGGCCGGGGAGCCGGAGAGCCCTGGCTCAGCGGCTGCGGTGACCGCCACGGCAACCCGGGATCGACCAGCGTCGGCGCGGCCTGGGAGGGATCGTCCGACGCCCCCAGTGCCGCCGCCACCTCCCGCGCGCTGCCCGGCCGGCGGGACGGCTCTTTTTCGAGCAGCTGGTCGACCAGCGCCGAGAGCGGCGCCGGGATCGACGGATCCACCTCCCGCAGCGGCGCCTGCTGGTGCGTGCAGATCCGCGTCAGCGTCTCCAGGGCCGACGGGCCTTCGAAAGGAGACCTCGCGGTCAGCATCTCGTACAGCAGGAGACCGAAGGCGAAGAGATCGGAGCGGGCGTCGAGCGGCAGGCCCCGCGCCTGCTCGGGCGACATCGAGCGGAAGGTCCCCAGCACGCGATGATCGGCGGTCAGCGAGGCCTCGCCCTCCAGCTGTTTGGCGAGACCGAAATCGAGGATCTTGGCTCCTCCCTCCGCGGTGATCATCACGTTCTCGGGCTTCAGATCGCGGTGGATCAACCCTTTCGCGTGCGCCGCCGCCAGACCTTCGGCGATCTGCCTTCCCAGGCGGACGGCCTCCCGGAGATCGAGCGGACCGCGGGCGATCCGCCGCGACAGCGGCTCGCCGTCGACGAGCTCCATGATGATGGCGTCGCTGTCGTCGCTCTCGACGATGTCGTGGATCTGGACGATCGCGGGGTGGGAAAGACGGGCGGCCGCTCGCGCCTCCCGGCGGAAGCGCTCGCGGACCGTCGGGCTCTCGCTGTGCTCCGGACGGATGAGCTTGACGGCCACCCAGCGGTCCAGGCGCTGGTCGTAGGCGCGGTAGACCTCACCCATGCCGCCGGCACCGAGCCGCGACGCGAGAGTGTAGGGTCCGATCGTGCCCGGACGCGTGCCGATGACGTCCTCCTGGTCAGGTCAATCCGACTGGTCAGGTCAATCCGAGTTGATTCATCCGCCGCTGCAGACCTCGCTTGGAGACTTCGAGCGTTTCGACCATGGCGTCGAGGTCGCCTCCATGCACCGCGCGGCAGGTCTCGATCTCCTCGCGGGAGAGCTCCACGGCCTTTCGAATCCGCTGGCTTCTCTCGATCCTGTCGTAGAGGGAGCCGCGGGAGATGCCGAGCTGCGCGGCGGCGCGCTGGATGCGCCAGCGGTTGGCCCGCAAAGCCGCCAGCAGGTCGTCGTCGGTGACCTCCTCGAGGCTGCGGTAGGCGCGGCGGCTCTCCTTGGGCGGCGCCTCCGGCGCCCCTCTCAGCGGTCGCGTGGCATCGCCGTCCGCGGGCTCCGCCGCGCGGCCGGCCTGCTGGAGGATGCGCTCGGCCTGGAGCCACATCCCCGGCTCTCCCGCGTCGTGGCCGGCGATGACGAGCTGGCGCGCGGCGTTGCGCAGCTGCCGCACGTTCCCCGGCCATTCGTAAGCGGCGAGGCGCGCCACCAGCGGCGCGGGGATCCAGGAGCGGCCTTCGGGCGACGTCGCCAGCCGGCCGGTCTCGGCCATCTCCGCCAGCTCCTGGCGCACGAAGTGGAGGAAGAGGCCGCCGAAATCGTCGCGGCGCTCGCGCAGCGGCGGCACGCGGATCTCGTAGCCGGCGAGCCGGTGGAGGAACGGCGCGCGGAAGCGGCCGGACGTCACCGCGCCTTCGAGGTCGGCGTCGGTGGCGGCGATCAGCCGGACGTCGACGCGGCGGACGTCGTCGTCGCCGACCGGCTGGATCTCGTGGCTCTCCAGGGCGCGCAGGAGCAGGGCCTGGATCTCCTGCGGCGTCTCGCCCACCTCGTCCAGGAACAGCGTGCCGCCGTCGGCGCGCTGGAAGCTGCCGTCGCGCCTGCGCTCCGCGCCGGTATAGGCGCCGCGGGCGGCCCCGAACAGCTCGGCCGCCGCCAGGGTCGCCGGGACGGCCGCCATGTTGACGGCGACGTAGGGGCGGGTGCGGCGCGGGCCGGCGTCATGGAGCGCGCGCGCCACCAGCTCTTTGCCGGTGCCGGTCTCGCCGCGCAGGAGGACCGGCACGTCGAGGCCGCCGACCCGCTGGATCTCGCGGCGCAGCGCGGTGATCGGCGCGCTGGCGCCGATCAGGCCGAAGTCCCGGGCGCCGGTCTCTCCGACCGGATCGAGCCGCGAGAGGAGAAGGACGACGCGGCCGGCGAGGAGCAGGACCACTCCCCGTTCCACGCGGGCCGCCGGAATCGCCAGATCGCCGGTGACCGCGTCGCCGTCCGCCACCGTCGCCGTGCCGCTCCCGCCGCAGCGCAGGAGGACGCCGCCGGGCTCGTCGCCCGGCTCGAAGCGAAGGGGGCGCCGGCTCATGTAGGGATCGGCGAGAGGGCGCAGCAGGCTCGATCCCGGCGCCGAGAACGCCGGACCGGTGCGCGACAGCTCCTCCGAGCGTCCCGAGACCAGACCGGTGAGCGTCACCCGCTCTCCGACGCGCCCGATGTCGGGATGATGGAGGATCGTCAGGCCGGGAACGAGGAGAGAGCCCGCCGGAGCTCCGCTTTGGCTCTCCGCCCGCGTATCGGCCTGCAGCAATCGCCGCAGAGCCTCACTGTGATTCGGCACATGCGGAGTTTAGCGCGCTCGCTGGCGCGCGCCAATGGTCCGGGAGGAAGACAGGCCGCTCCATTCTTCCTTGCCTGCTGGAAAGGGAGCTGTGGAGCGGCTTGATCTCCCACGCATGTTAGGATTCGCACCGAAATTTCCGAACCCGAAAAGGGAGGGCCATGTCGAACGAGCTTCTCTTTGGCCTCTACATCTTCGTGCTGGCGGGCTTCCTCGGCCATTACGTCATCGAGAAGGTGCCGCCCCTGCTCCACACCCCGCTGATGGCGGGCACCAACGCCATCTCCGGCATCTCCCTGGTCGGCTCACTGGTCTCGGCCGGCGGCGGCTACGGCAGGCTCAGCATGGCGCTCGGCTTCATCGCGGTGATCTGCGCCACCATCAACACGGTGGGCGGCTTCCTGATCACCGACCGCATGCTCCGGATGTTCAAGAAGAAGACGCCCGGCCGGCCGGCCAAGGGTGAGAAGCCATGAGCTCGCTCTTCCCCTACCTGATCGCCTCGGTCTGCTTCATCCTGGCGCTGCAGGGGCTGTCGTCGCCGGTCCACGCGCGGCGGGGCAATCTCATCGGCGCCTTCGGCATGCTGGTCGCGGTGGTGGGGACGCTGATCTTCACCCACATCCTGACCTTCCTCTGGATCGCCATCGGCCTGATGGTCGGCGCCGCCATCGGCGCCGCGATGTCGATCTGGATCCCGATGACCAAGATGCCGGAGCGGATCGCGCTCTCGCACTGCTTCGGCGGCCTCGCGGCGGCGCTGGTGGGCGTCTCGGAATACCACCATCACATGGTCACCGGAGGGATCGAGCGCATCACCATGGCGGCGCTGGGGCTCGAGGTGTTCCTCGGCTTCCTCACCTTCACCGGCAGCCTGATGGCGTTCGGCAAGCTCCAGGGGCTGATCACCGGCGCTCCGGTGACCTGGAAGGGGCAGAACGCCTCGAACATCACCATGTTCTTCGCCGCCCTGGTGCTGCTCGTCCTGCTGGTGCTCGACCCCACCCGAAGCGTCCTCTTCTTCGCCATGGGCGCGCTCGGGCTGGTGGTCGGCGTCCTCGCCGTGCTCCCCATCGGCGGCGCCGACATGCCGGTGGTGATCTCGCTGCTCAACTCCTACGCCGGCCTGGCCTCCGCCTCGACCGGCTTCGCCCTCGGCAACCCGGTGCTGATCATCGCCGGCGCCCTCGACGGCACCTCCGGCTTCCTGCTCTCGATGAAGATGAGCAAGGCGATGAACCGCTCGTTCGCCAACGTCCTGTTCGGCGCCTTCGGCAAGGTGGAGCCGGTGGCCGAGGGAGCCGCCGGACCGGCCGCCAACTACAACCTGGCTTCGGTGGAGGACGCCGTCGGGGTGCTCGCCGCGGCGCAGTCGCTGATCGTGGTGCCGGGCTACGGCATGGCGGTGTCGCAGGCCCAGCACGCCGTCCGCGAGCTGGCGCAGGCGCTGGAGGCGAACGGCACCACGGTGAAATACGCCATCCACCCGGTCGCAGGCCGCATGCCGGGGCACATGAACGTGCTGCTCGCCGAGGCGAACGTCCCCTACGACCAGCTCTACGACCTCGACGACATCAACGACGAGTTCGCCCGCACCGACGTCGCCCTCGTCGTCGGCGCCAACGACGTGGTCAACCCGGCGGCGAAGACCAACCCCGGGAGCCCGATCTACGGCATGCCGGTGTTCAACACCGACGCCGCCCGCGTGGTGATCGTGCTCAAGCGGAGCGTCAACACCGGCTTCGCGGGGATCGAGAACGACCTCTTCGTGCAGCCCAACACGATGATGGTCCTGGGCGACGCCAAGAAGACCCTGCGCGAGTTCATCGCCGGCGTGAAGGAAGAGGCGGCGGCGTAGAGAGCAGGTCAGCCTCCCTGGCGGTGCCCGGCGATCGCGGGAACCGCCAGGAGCGGCGCGTTCTCGTCGCGAGGTCTTTGTGCCGCTCCGGAGCGCCGGCAGGCGTCGATCAGCGCCTCGCCTTTCAGTGAATAGCTAAAAACGACTCCGATTCGTGATATTGGGGAGTGCCGGTCCTCGTAGTCTCACCCCACGCCCCGACGGCGACAGCCTCGCCGCCGGAAAGGAGAGGAACCATGAAACATGGTTGGACACTCGCCGCACTTTTCCTAGGAGGAACGATCGCCATGACTCAGGCACAGGCACAAGCGAAGGCAGAGGGGGGCGCCGACGCCGTTCGTCCCTTCCACGTTCACTTTCCGGACGAGGCGCTCACCGACCTGAAACGCCGTATCGCGGCGACACGCTGGCCCGCTCGGGAGGTCGTCGCGGATCAGTCGCAAGGCGTGCAACTCGCGACGGTCCAGAAACTCGCGAGCTATTGGGAGACCGAGTACGACTGGCGCAAGTGTGAGGCGAAGCTCAACGCCCTGCCGCAATTCATCACCCGGATCGACGGGGTCGACATTCACTTCATTCACGTGCGTTCGAAGCATCCGAACGCGCTGCCGATCATTATTACGCACGGATGGCCGGGTTCGATCATCGAACAGTTGAAGATCATCGACCCGCTGACGAATCCCACGGCGCATGGCGGGAACGCAGCGGACGCTTTCGACGTCGTGATTCCGTCGCTGCCGGGCTATGGGTTTTCCGGGACGCCCACCGAGACCGGCTGGGATCCCATCCGCGTCGCCAAGGCGTGGGTCGTGCTGATGAAGCGCCTCGGTTACAAGAAGTTCGTGGCGCAGGGCGGCGATTGGGGAAATGCGGTCACGGAACAGATGTCTCTGCTGGGAGCCCCGGAATTGATCGGCATTCACACCAACATGCCCGCCACCGTGCCGCCCGCCATCGACGCGGCGGCTCTTTCCGGCGCGCCGGCTCCGTCCGGCCTCTCGGCCGATGAAAAGCACGCCTACGATCAGCTCGCCTACTTCTACAAGCACGGCCTGGGGTACGCCGGCGAGATGGCGAACCGCCCGCAGACGCTCTACGGGATCGGGGATTCGCCGGTCGGCATGGCCGCCTGGATGCTCGACCACGATGGGACCAGCCTGGCGCTGATGACGCGCGTCTTCGACGGTCAGCCCGAGGGGCTGACGAAGGACGACATCCTCGACAACGTCACGCTCTACTGGCTGACGAACACGACGGTCTCTTCGGCCCGCCTCTACTGGGAGAGCAAGCTCGCCTTCTTCGCCCCGAAAGGCGTCCCCATCCCGACCGCGGTGAGCGCGTTTCCGGACGAGCTCTATCAGGCCCCGCGGAGCTGGACGGAGAAGGCGTATCCCAAGCTCATCTTTTACAACAAGCTCGACAAGGGTGGCCACTTCGCGGCGTGGGAACAGCCGCAGCTCCTGGTGACGGACCTGCGGGCGGCGTTCCGGTCGCTGCGCTGACGAGACGACGATGGAAATCAACCTGGATCGCCGCCGTTTTTTGAGCGCTGCCGCCATGACCTTCGCTGCCTCCGAGCTCGGGCTGATCGGCTCCGCGTTGGCACAACCGGAGAAGAAAATGCCGGCAGAGAACCCCTCCATCAAGCCGGGGACGAACACGTCCTTCGGCGCGCTGAAGCAGATCGACGCGGGCGTCCTGAACGTCGGATACGCCGAAACCGGCCCCGCCGAGGGCCCCGCCGTCATCCTTCTGCATGGCTGGCCCTACGACATCCACAGCTTCGTCGAGGTCGCCCCGCTGCTGGCCGCGGCCGGCTACCGGGTGATCGTGCCGCACCTGCGCGGCTACGGCACCACGAGTTTCCTGTCGAAGGACGCGGTCCGGAACGGTCAGCCGTCGGCCCTGGCTCTCGACGTCGTTTCGCTCATGGACGCGCTCAAGATCCAGACGGCGGTCCTGGCGGGCTTCGACTGGGGAGCGCGCTCTGCCGCCATCGTGGCCGCGCTGTGGCCCGAGCGCTGCAAAGGGCTCGTCGCGGTCAGCGGCTATCTGATCGGCAACCAGGAAGCCGGGAAGATTCCCCTGCCGCCCCAGGCCGAGCTCCAGTGGTGGTACCAGTTCTACTTCGCCACCGAGCGCGGCCGAGAGGGCTACGAGAAATACCGCGACGACTTCGCGAAGCTGATCTGGAAGCTCGCCTCACCGAAGTGGGACTTCGACGATGCCACGTTCGCGCGCAGCGCCGCGTCCCTCGCCAACCCGGATCACGTCAGCATCGTCATCCACAACTACCGCTGGCGGCTCGGGCTCGCCGAGGGCGAGTCGAAGTACGACGATCTCGAAAAGCGCCTCGCGACGAGCCCTGTCGTCACGGTTCCCACCATCACCCTCGAGGGGGATGCCAACGGTGCGCCGCATCTCGATCCCAGCGCCTATGCCAAGAAATTCTCGGGGAAGTATTCGCACCGGAACCTCACGGGAGGCATCGGGCACAACCTGCCCCAGGAGGCGCCGAAGGCGTTCGCCGATGCGGTCCTCGCGGTCGGTGGTCCTTGAGGCAATGTTAGAAAGTAGATTGTGTCCAAGCTCGGCGACGCGATCGCGCCCGATGAAGAGCGCTTCTCACAAGCGGAGAGGGGGCAAAGCGCTGTAAGTTATTCATCTACAGACTGCTGGGCCCTCCTAGAGGCGGCCCGACGTCGAGGCGCCTTCCTCCCCCGAGGATGTCCCTCTGTTCCTTCGTCCGGCCGCCCTCCGCCACCCTCTACCTCTGGAATTCGACGGAAGACAAGCTCCCTGTACATATGTCGGTGGAGATCGAGGACGAAAGATTGGAGTCTCTCGAAGGCCTCTTCCGTCTGAGGCAGGAGCAGGGAGTCGTCTTTCTTCGGGACGACCAGCAGCGACCGCTGGGTAGGGGCCTCGGAAGAGCTGAGGAGTGACGCTCGTTCGTCGACGAGAGCGAGCGTGTAGAGGAACTCATGAATACTAATTCTCAGAGCCGCCAGAAGCCGGTCAAGAACGTCCAGCCGGGGAAGCTCCCTTCCGTTTTCGTACTTCGAGAGCTGGACTTTGCCGATCTTGGCTTCCTGGGCAATTTCAGCTTGAGTCTTGCGCCGAAGGTTTCGGACGAGAGCGAGGGTATTACCGAGGTTTTGGAACAAGGAACTCTCCCGTCTTGTCAGGGTCCGCACGATACTCCGCCGAGAAGCGCAAGAGCGCTTGAGCGGCTTTTGCCACGGCCGTAGCCGTTACGGCCGGGACATCGACCTTGAGATGGAAAAACTCTTTCCCTTCGAGCCCTTCCCGGACCGCCTGGACGAGCATGGGGACGATTTGTTCGTCTGGGGTGTCGACGGCGAAGAGTCGCCACGTCTCCGCGTTGCTCCTGGCACCCCCGGCGATGCTGAAGAAGTGTTTGGCGATGTCATGGGGACGGCCTTCGGCTACTTGGGTGCTCGGGCCCAGGAGAGCTAAAAGCTCCGGTGAAATCTCATCGCTGGTCAGGAGATAAAGGGGCAAGGGTTTCTCACTGGGTGACGAGGTCATTCGGTTTGTAGAGGGTGAACGAGAGCCACGGGGAGGTGACCGTGGCCCGGCCTTGATCCTGAAAGCCGGACGACCAGGGATGACGCTCGCAGGCAGGAGATCCGGTTCGGCAGAGCTATCAGCGAGCCCCCAAACTCGCGCGGTCACCTTCCTGCACTCCGGGCAGCCGCTCAGCATGTGGCGAACGACCTCCCGGCTCCCCGCAAGGGTGGCCTCGCCGCGGAGAAAGCGGAGGAGCAGCTCCTCCTGGGGGTGGACCTCCCGGCCGACTCTCGATTGGGTTGAACTCGATTCAGAAGACGCCATGACCAGGCCGAATGTAGGTCGCCTTCGCGTTGTCGGCTTCCCGCAACTGCAAGTTCGGCTAAACTATCGGGCCAAGACGGTTTTTACCGGTTCCGGGAATCCATGGACAGGCATTCTTGTGGTCCGTGTCACGGAAACGTGCCGATTGGCACTCAATCAAGGTGAACCCTTAGTTTCTGAGGAGCGATGGATGGCTCAGAAAAAGCTTTCAGCGGAGGCTCTGACGCTGATCTACCTGCGGGAAGAGAGCCGGTGGTCGCAGGCGAAGCTGGCGACGGCGAGGGGCCTCACGAGCTACCGGCCGATTTCCCGCTATGAGACGGGCGAGAACCAGCTGAGCCAACAGGAGCTCTACCTCCTCACCGGTCTCCTGGGTCATCCCCAGGAAGCCGTGGACGCCCTCCTCTTCACCTACTCGCTGATCGTCACCAGCCCCCTGAAGCCCGCCTCGCCCGTGGACCTCACCCCGGCCGAGCTGCGGCGGATCGACCGCGCCGTGATCGCCGACGGCTGGACCCGGGCCGCCGACCTCCGCGACAAGCTCATCGTGGACAAGAAGCGGAGGAAGGCGGCAGCGGCGCGGCGTGAGGCCGGAGTGCTCTGGGCGCGGTTGAAGACTCTCTCCCGGCCGGCGCGACGCGAGGTCGTGGAGGACGCCCCGGAATTCCAGACCTGGGCTCTGGCGGAGCGCTTGTGCGACGAAAGCCGGCGCGCGGCGGCGGACGACGCACAGGAGGCTCTCCATCTGGCGGACCTCGCCCTCTGGATCGCCGGACGGGGCGAGGGAGATGAGTTTCGCTCGCGGCTCCGCGGCTACGCTTGGGCTTACAAGGGAAATGCGCTGCGGGTCTCCGGCCATCTCGACAAGGCCGCCGAGGTTTTCGACCGGGCTTGGCAGCTCTGGAAGGCCGGCGCGGGCGTGGATGCGGGTTTGCTCGCGGAGTGGCGCATGCTCTCCCTGGAGGCCACGCTGCGGCGGGTAGAGAACCGGACTGCCGAGGCACTGGAGCAGCTCGCGCGGGCAGAGGAGAGCGCGGGGGGCGAGCCGGCGGCGTTGGCGGCGATCCTCCTCCAGAAGGAGGCCGTCTACGAGCAGATGGGAGACCTCGAAACGGCTCTTGCCACTTTGGCCGAAGCTGCCCCTTACGTCAAGGTTTCAGGCGACGCCCGCCTGCTGTTTGCACTCCGCTTTGAAACCGCAAAGGATCTTTGCGGTCTGGAACGCTTCGAGGATGCGGCGGTTTTGCTACCTGTGGTGCGGGAGTTGGTCGGGCGTTTGGGCAACCAGCTCGACGTCGTTCGCGTCGGCTGGCTCGCCGCACGAATCGACGCCGGGCAGGGGCGTAGGGAGGCCGCCATAGCGGGCCTTGAGCAGGTGCGACGGGAATTCACGGACCGTCCGATTCCCTACGACGCCGCCCGTTCTTCGCTGGAGCTTTCGGTGCTGTATCTGGAGGAAGGCCGAACGGGAGCGGTCAAAGCCCTGGCCCGGGAGATGGGAGCGATCTTCAAGTCGCAGGGAATCGCCCGTGAGGCTCTTGCTTCTCTTTCGGTCTTCCTCGAAGCCGCCCAAAAAGAAACCGCAACGGTGGAGCTGGCACGGCGGGTCATAGCGGAGGTCGAGTGCGCCAGGAGAAGGGCCGGCCCCGCGGTCCTGAAGGGTGAGCGGGGCTGAGGCATGTGATGCTAGGAGTGGCACCCGCCATTTGGATCAATAACGCAGCCATTCTTGGCGTGGATCGAAGGGGCTGGCGCGGACGAGCACCGGCCGTCCGGATCGATGCGGCAGCCGTTCTTGTTGTGGGTCACGGGAGCCGGCGTGGACGAACACCGGCCATCCGGGTCGATATCGCAGCCGTTCGTGTCCCAGAGCCTCGCCAAGGCTTCCCAGGCCCAGCTCACGAGAGCAGTCGGAAACGATTCGACGTTCGGTGGGCTCTGTCTGGACGTCCGTGCGCTGGCGGCCGAGGCCTGCCAGGGGGTTGCCAGCAGCAGAAGCAGGAACAGAAGGACGGCGAGCTGACGAAGGGTGCGCATGGTGAGGCTCCGTTGGACGCCGCTCCGCCGCGGCCCCCATGGCCGCGCGGGCGGCTCTCCGGTAAAGGTGCACCCGGCGACGATAACCTATCCCCCGGTAGCGGGAGGAGGCAAATTCATGGAGGCGACGGCGGAACATCCGGACGTGCCGCGGCTGGTGGTGCTTTTTCTCCGGAACTACGCGCGGATGAGCCAGGTCAAGCTCGGTCAGGCCGCCCGGATGCGGCAAAGCTATCTCTCCGAGCTCGAACAAGGTGACAAGGTTCCCTCGGAAGAGGTTCTCCGGAGGCTTGCCGCGGCGGCCGGCTTCCCATGGCCCCTGGTGGCTCAACTTCGGCGGTTCTACGCGGCTTTGCTGGCCGCGATTCCGAAGGGAGCAACCTTAGAAATGGCAGCCGCCGATCCGCGGACGGTAGCGATCGACGACTCGGCCTTTCTCGCGGTCCATGCCTACTTGGTCGAGGACGTGGCCGAGGTGGCCTCCGACCTTTCGGAGCAACTGGAGGCGGAACGGACCTGGACCGCTTTGGCCAAGCTGCCGCGCGCCCGGCGGCGCCGTGCGATCGAGATCTCTCCCCGGGCCTCACGAAGCTGGGCCCTGGCGCTGCTGTTGTGCCGGGAGAGCCGGCAAGCGGCGGCGCACGATCCCGAGGAGGCCCTCCATCTGGTGGCGGATCTCGCTCTCTGGATCGCCGAGCGCGTCGAGGAGAAGGGCGAAGAGTTTCGCTCGCGCCTGCGGGGCAACGTCTTGGGCCACAAGGGAAACGCCCTCCGCGCAGCCGGCCACCTTTCCCAGGCCGCCGAAGCCTTCAGGCGGGCCCGGCAGCTCTGGAAGGCCGGCGCGGGCTTTGAGTCTCCATTGCTTCCGCAGTGGCGCCTGCTCTCCCTGGAGGCCTCGCTCCGGCTGGAAGAGCACCGGTTCACCGAGGCTCTGGAGCTCCTCGGCTGGGCAGAAAAGGACATAGGCGGCGAGCCGGCGGCGCTCGCGACGATCCTCCTCAAGAAAGGGGGCGTTTACGAGCAGTTGGAAGACCTGGAAGGAGCGTTCGCCACTTTGACCGAAGCGGCTCCGTACGTCGAGGCTTCGGGCGACCCTCGCCTGATGTTCGCACTCCGCTTCGAGACAGCGAAGGCGCACTGCGCCCGGGAACGCTACGGCGAGGCGGCGGCCCTGCTGCCTGATGTGCAGGAGCTGGCCGAGCAACTGGGCAACGACCTCGACAAAGTTCGCGTCGGCTGGCTCGCAGCGCGGGTCGCCGCCGGGCAGGGGCGGAGGGCGGAGGCCATCGCGGGCCTGGAGACGGTGCGGCGGGAATTCGCGGACCGTCCCATCCCCATCCCCTTCGACGCCGCCCTTTCCTCGCTAGAGCTTTCGGTGCTGTATTTGGAGGAAGGTCGTACCGGTGAGGTCAAGGCCCTGGCCCTGGAAATGGGAGAGATCTTCAAGTCGCAAGGGATCGCCCGCGAGGCCCTCGCTTCGTTGTCGCTCTTCTCCGAGGCCGCGCAACGAGAGACCGCGACCGCTGAGTTAGTTCGACGGGTGATCTTGGATCTCAAACGAGTAAAGCATTAGAACCCAAGGGTGCCGGCGGGTTTCCAGGTTGTGGGTTCAATCGGCCGCC
>DATBAW010000001.1:0-14312 GCA_036271335.1 Thermoanaerobaculia bacterium | reverse complement strand
ACCCTGAGCGGCGGCTCGGTGGTCTGGGGCGCGCCGCTGTCGCTGCGCGGCGAGGGGCAGATCGACATGCGGAGCTCCGGCCCCCTGCTCGCCCTGTTCGCCGAGCGGAGCCGCTTCCTGCGCTGGTTCGACGACGCGCTGACGGTCGAGAACGTGACCGCGAAGGGGGTTATCCTGCTGGGGGGCGGCAAGGTCGAGATCGAGTCGCTGGAGGCCACCGGCGGACCGCTGGAGGTGAGATCGCGGATGATCTTCGCCAAGACCCGACGGACCGGGGATCTCTACCTCCGCTACGGCCGCCTGGCCGCGGGGATCGAGCTGCGCGACGGCCAGCGGACCTTCAAGCTCCGCCGGCCGCTGGAGTGGTACGAGGGGCGCCCGAAGCCGTGAGCCCCGCGGGTCGGACCTTGACGCCCGCGCCGTCCCTCTGACCTACTCTCCCCGATTATGGAAAACGCCCTCGACCGCGACCAGGTGACGCTCAAGGTGCGGGAGCTGCTGGCCGAGACCCTCCACCGCGACGTCGGCGAGATCGGCCTCGACGACCGCCTGGAGGACCTCGGCGCCGCCTCGATCGATCTGATCACCCTCGTCTTCGAGCTGGAGGATGCCTTCGGCCGCACCCTGGAGGACGAGGACATCGCGGGTCTGACCACCGTCCGCTCCGTGGTGGATTTCCTCCTTGCCGGCCGCTGACCGCCGCGTCGCCGTCACCGGGGCCGGGGTGATCACCAGCCTCGGAACGGAGATCGATTCCTTCTGGCGCGGCTGCCTGGAGGGGCGCTCGGTGGTCGCCGGGATCCCCGCCGCCTGGACCCGTTCCTCGACGCTGCGCTCGCGCGTCTGGTCCCCGCTCGGCGATTGGGAGCGCGAGACCCCGCTGGCCACCCGGATCGAAAAGAAGCAGCTCGATCCGGCCGCCCGCATCGGCCTGCTCGCCGCCGAGGAGGCGCTGCGACGGGCCGGCCTCGCGCTGGAGAGCGCCGATCCGCGGCGCAACGCCTACCAACTCGCCGGCATCGACGGCGAGCGGGCCGGGGTCTTCCTCGGCACCGGCGTCGGCGGCCTCCACTCCTGCCTCGAAAGCAGCCGCTTCATCGTGCTCGACCCTGCGCGCCGCGAGGCGTCCCCCGAGGTCGCGGCCCTGCTCGACGAGCTGGCCATTCCCCGCGCCTTCAACCCCTTCTCGGTGGCGATGACCATGCCCAACGCCGCGGCAGCGGCCCTCTCGATCAAGCTGGGGCTCCATGGCCCCTGCCGCACCTTCGCCGGCGCCTGCGCCGCCGGCACCGTCGCCCTGGGCCACGCCTTCCGGGCGATCCGCCAGGGGGAGTGCGACCTCGCGATCGCCGGCGGCGTCGAGTTCCTCGGCGATCCCTTCGGCTGCGCCTTCCGCGGCTTCGACGCCGTGGGCGCGCTCGCCGCCGGCCCGCTCCCCGCCGAGCAGCTCAACCGCCCCTTCGACCGCGCGCGCAGCGGCTTCCTGTTCAGCGAGGGGGGCGGGGCCGTGCTGGTGCTGGAGGACCTGGAGGCGGCCCGCCGGCGAGGGGCCGAGGTGCTGGCCGAGATCGTGGGCTACGGCGAGACAGCGGACGCCCACCATCTCATGGGCATGGCGCCGGAGGGCCGGCAGATCCGCCGCGCCATCGAGCAGTGCTTGGGGGACGCCGGCCTGGAGCCCTCGGACATCGGCTACGTCAATGCCCACGGCACCGGCACGGCCGCCAACGACGATGTCGAGGCCCGCGTGCTGGCCGCCCTCTTCACGCATGGACCGCGGGTGAACTCCACCAAGTCCCTGCTCGGCCACACCCTGGGCGCGAGCGGCGCGATCGAGGCCGTGGTGACCGCCCTCACCCTGCGGGGCGGCGTCGCCCATCCGTCGCGGAACCTGACCGACCCCGAGGTCCCGCTCGCCTTCGTCGTCGCGAGCGAGCCGGTCGCCGCCCGCTACGCGATTTCGGAATCCTTCGCCTTCGGCGGCCAGAACGCCGTGCTGGCGCTGGCCAACCGATCGAAAAGCGCTGACTGAGATCTCCTCGTCCGCGGAAGCGGCTCGGATCGTGCAAGAACGATCTGAAGAGGAGATTCCAAAATGTCGCGAGAGAAAGTGCTCTATCGTTCGAGCTTCAAAACCCTTCTATCTACCCTATCCCTGGCGGCCGCCGCGATCGCTCTGATCGCCCTGGCCGGCTGCGGCTCATCCCGTGGCAATGCCAGGCCGGCGGCGGCGACCACCACCGCCGGCTCGTCGATCAGCGACGCGCAAGGTCTCACCGTCGACAATCTGGTGGAATATGGCTATTCGATCCCCCACCGCTATCGCTCCCAGGGGAGCGGCCAGCTGACGGTGGGAGCTCGCAACGTCGAATGGCGCAGCGAGCGCAGCAAGCGCGATTTCAGCATCCAGGGGGACGTGATCAAAACCGCTACCCTCCAGTGCGCCTCCCAGCCCGGACAGAACGTCTGCCTCGAGCTCCGGATCGGCACCGTCACGGATCTCGACTACGCCTTCCGTGACACCAACTGGGCGGCGGGGCACAATGAAAAGATCACCGAAGTCTACAACACCCTGAAATCCAACTTCCCTCAGGTGACCTTCAGCGAAAAATCGGTCAAAGAGATCGACTAACCGCCAGCGTCGCCTCCAGAAATGCGAGCTGAAGTCGGGTCGCCATCCCACGCTGTAGTATCCTCGACAGCCATGCCTTCGCGACTCCAGGGACCGGGCACGGCACCGACCGCCGAGGAGGTCCCGGAGCCGTCGGAGTGGCTGCAAACCATACTCTCCAGCATGCCCGAAGGCATGATCAGCACCGACGTCGAGGGCCGGGTGACGTTCCTCAACGGCATGGGAGAGACCCTGACCGGATGGCCACAGGCCGAGGCCGCGGGGCGGCCGCTGCCGGAGGTCTTCCGGATCATCGACGTCCAGCATCGCCAGCCGGTCGCAAACCCCGCCCTCCGCGCCCTGTTGAACCACACCCTGCTGATCGCCCGCGACGGCACGGAACGGCCGATCGACGGCAGTGTCGCGCCCCTGCGCGACCGCTCGGGAGCCACGGTGGGCGCCGTCCTGGTTTTCCGCGACATCACCGACCGCATGCGGGCCGAGGAGATCCAGGCGCGGTTGGCGGCCATCGTCGAATCCTCCCAGGACGCGGTGGTCAGCAAGACGCTCGACGGCATCATCCTGTCGTGGAACGCCGAGGCCGTGCGCCTCTTCGGCCATACGCCCGAGGAGGCCGTCGGCCGGTCGATCACCCTGATCATCCCCCAGGACCGGCGGGAGGAGGAGACCGGCATCATGGAGCGGCTCCGCCGCGGGGAGCGGGTCGAGCACTTCGAGACCGTGCGCGTCTCCAAGACCGGCCGCCGGATCGACATCTCCCTCACCATCTCTCCGATCCGCAATGCCGCCGGCCACGTCATCGGCGCCTCGAAGATCGCCCGCGACATCACGGACCAGAAGCGGACCGAGGAGGCGCTCCGGGAGGCGGACCGGCAGAAGGATGAGTTCCTGGCGCTGCTGGCCCACGAGCTGCGCAACCCCCTCGCCCCGCTCCGGAACGGACTCCAGATCATGCGTCTCGCGGGCGCCGACGAGCACGCCGTCTCCCGGGCCCGGGCCATGATGGAGCGCCAGCTCGGGCACATGGTCCGGCTCGTGGACGATCTCCTCGACGTCTCCCGGATCAGCCGGAACAAGCTCGAGCTCCGCCGCTCGCGCGTGCTCCTGAGCGACGTCGTCAGCAGCGCCCTGGAGACCTCACGCCCCGTCATCGAGGAGGCCGGGCACGAGTTGATCGCCACGCTCCCCGCGGAGCCGGTCCCTCTCGACGCCGACCTCACCCGGCTGGCCCAGGTGTTCAGCAACCTGCTCACCAACAGCGCCCGGTACACCGACCGCGGCGGCCGTATCGAGCTCACCGGGGACGTGCGGGATGGCGAGGTGGTGGTGTCGGTGCGGGACACCGGGATCGGCATCCCGGCAGAGGCCCTGCCGCGGGTCTTCGAAATGTTCTCGCAGGTGGACCGCAGCATGGAGCGCGCCACCGGCGGCCTCGGCATCGGGCTCGCGCTGGTCAAGGGCCTGGTCGAGATGCACGGCGGCAGCGTTACGGCCGAGAGCGCCGGACCGGGGCAGGGGAGCACCTTCACCGTCCGGCTCCGCGCCCTGGAAAGCCGCGCCGGACGCGAGGCTCTCGACACGCACGAGGAGGGACCGGGCGCGAACGGCCCGCGGCGGCGCATCCTGGTGGTGGACGACAACCGGGATGCCGCCAGCTCGATGGAAATCCTCCTCAAGCTGCTGGGCAACGAGGTCTGCACCGTTCACGACGGCCTCGAAGCGGTGGCCGCGGCGGAACGCCTCCGTCCCGAGATCGTGCTCATGGACGTGGGAATGCCGCGCCTCAACGGCTACGAGGCGACCCGGCGGATCCGCGAGCAGCCCTGGGGCCGGGACATGAAGATCATCGCCCTGACGGGATGGGGCCAGGAGAGCGACAAGGAGCAGTCGCGCCAGGCCGGGTGCAACGGTCATCTGGTGAAACCCATCGATCTGCCGGATCTGGAGAAGCTCCTGGCGACCCTGACCGGCGACGCTTAGACCACCGGCCCGCCTCGACCCGAAGCCGCCTCACCGTCCCGCCTTCGCCTCTTTCACCTCGTCCTCGGCGCGGGCCAGGCGTTCGGCCGCGCGGTCGGCCTTGTCGCGCGCCCGGCCGGCGGCCGCATCGGCGGCCTCGGCGCGCCGCCGGGCCTCGGAGGCATCCTTCTCCGCCGTCGCGGCCTCCTGGCTCAGGGATTCCGCTTCCTTGCGGGCGCGCCCGGCCTTCTCCTCGGCCACCTCGATCCGCCGGTGGGTCCGCTCCTCCTCCCGCTCCCGGCGCGCCCGCTCGGCCGCATCCTGGCGCTTGCGCTCCTCGCCCTCCCTGGAGGAATCCTTCGTGCTCTTCCTGGGCGCCGACGCTTCCTTCTCCTCCCGTTCCGTCCGGCGGGCCGCGAGGTCGACGACCGGCGCGCCGGCGAGCTGCAGGCCCGCGAGCACCTCAAAGCCGGGAGGGTCGAGGTCCTTGTCCAGCCAGCGGCGGGATGCCGGCTCCGCGGCGTCCGGGCTCAGGGCCAGGGCCTGGAGATCGGTCCCGATGCGCTCGATCACGTCGCGGCCGACCGTCCGTCCCGACTCAGCGAGAATCGCCGTCCCCCGCCGCCGCAGCTCGTCGATCAGGCCGCGCACCTCGCCGAGGCTCGTCCGCAACGCCTCCACCCCCTTCCCCGAAACCGCCGCTCGCTGCCCCGCCCGGGCCTTCTCGCCCGCGGCCAGCAGGGCCTCCATCCTCTCGCCCTCGCGCTCGAACAGGAGGTTGACCGCCCAGGCCGAGGGCGTGGGCTTCGCCAGGACCCGGACCCGCTCCAAGCCCTCCTTGCCGGCGCTCTTCCGGAGCTGCTTGACGAGGTCGTTACGAGCCGAGGTGAACGCATCGAGCGGCCCGCGGTAGAGGCGTTCGATCTCGGCGTCGAGGGCGGTTTTCTTCGCTGCCATGACGGGTACCATCGTACATCGCACGGCTTCGGCCTTCGGACCTCCGGTTTTTTCCCGCGAAGGGCCTCCCGAGGCCGGCGGCCCTACGTCTGGGCCCGTTGCACCCGCTCCCGGGCCGAGCGATCCCTGGGGTGGTACCGATGGTCCCCGTTTGGGTCCGGGCGACCCCAGGCGCGAGTCCGACGGTCCCCGTTGCGGACCGGCCGGTCCCGGTGCTGGGTCAGCCGATCCCCGGCCTGGGTCGGACGGTCCCCGTTCGGGTCCGGGCAACCCCTCGAGGGGACGCTACGGGCCCAGGCGTGGGCCGGGCAGCCTCGGAGCCTCGTTTCGCCGTTTCGTCGCGGTCGCCGGGGGTCGGCCGGCGCTTGGCGGCGCCGCGGAAACGCCTGGGGCGAAGAGGTTTATAGGCTGACCGGCCGGCTTTGTCAACGTCCGTCAACCTGCGGCGAGCAAGGCCGCGAAGAGCCCACTTCGGGCTCCCCGCGGCCGTCCGCGAGCCGATTTTGATCCCGATCGGAAGCGCCGCGCTACACTGGTGGGAGAATGAGAAAATTCGCGCTGCTCCTGGCGATGGCCCCCGCCCTCCTCGCGCTCGATGGCCGGCCGGCCGCGTCCGGCGAGCCGGCGTTCTCCCGCAGCCACTGGCTCGAGGAGCAGCAGGAGTGGGGGGCCCGGGTGCCGGAGAACCTCGTGCCGGAGGACCCGCGGCGCCTGCAGGCGTTCCTCGACAAAGTCGCCGCAACCCGGCCGCCGAGCGGCGGCATCCCCAAGGGGGTGGTCCGGCTGAGCGGCGACCTGCTCTCTCCCATCCCCGGCCCCTCCCAGGGGGAGACCGAGACGGAGCCCTTCTTCGCCGTCGACGCCGAGAATCCCGCCCATCTCATCGCCGGCTACCAGGAGGACCGATTCCTCGACGAGGGGTGCCGCTCGCTGACCTCCACCGTCTCCTTCAACGGCGGACGCGGCTGGCACGAGACTCTGCTCCCCGGCCTGACGGTCGCCTCCGGCGGCTCCTACGAGCGCACGTCGGACCCCTGGGTGACCTTCGGTCCGGGCGGACGCGCCTACTTCGTCTCGCTGGGCTTCAACGAGACCAGCCCGCAGAACGGCGTCTACGTCTCGGCCTCGGACGACGGCGGGGCGACCTGGGGCGAGCCGGTGGCGGTGCACAGCGGCTCCCAGACGTTCGACGACAAGGAGGCGATCGTCGTCGACACGCGGGACGACAGCTCCTACAAAGGGCGGGTCTACGTCGGCTGGGACTGGATCGACGCCAGCCAGCAGCAGCCGGAGCAGCTCGCCTATTCGGACGACGGCGGCCATACCTTCACGCCGCCGATCCAGGTGACCAACCAGGGGGTCAACATCGGCATCGTGCCGCTCGTCGGCCCCGGCGGCATCGTCCATGCCATCTGGCTCAATTATGGGAACCAGATCGCCGGAGGCCAGATCACCATGCGGGCCGCTCACTCCACGGACGGCGGCCGGAATTGGAGCGCGCCGGTCGAGATCTCCCAGGTGGCCTCGGTCGGCATCTCGGGCTCGCGGACGGGGGGCGGCCTGCCGTCGGCGGCGATCGATCCCCAGAGCGGGGCGATCTACGTGGTCTGGCAGGACTCCCGCTTTACGTCCGGCGTCGACCAGACCGTCCTCTCCCGTTCGACCGATGGCGGCCAGACCTGGAGCGCGCCGATCAAGGTCTCCGACGGCCCCGGCGGCGCTCCCAACTTCACGCCCGCCGTGGCGGTGAGCCCGGAGGGGTGGGTGGGGGTCTCCTACTACTCCCTGCGCAACGGCTCCTCGGGCGTGCTGGTCGACGAGTATCTGGCGCTGTCGAAGAACAAGGGCCTGAAGTTCGCCAAGAGCCTGCGGGTGAGCCCGACGTCCTGGGACCTGCGCTACGTGGCAACCTCCCAGGGCTTCTTCCTCGGCGATTACCAGGGGCTGGCGGCCACCGCCAAGACGTTCTATCCGCTCTGGATCGCCACCTACGCCCCGTCGCGCGTCGACCCCAAGGTCCGCCAGCCGGACGTGTTCACCCGCACGCTGAAAGTGAGATGACCGGATGCCCGCGATGCCCACCATGCCGATGACCAGCGGCGAGTTCCTGATCGGCCCGGGCGAGATTCTCCTGCGCCTGTTCTTCGCGACGCTGATCGGCTGCGTGCTCGGCCTCAACCGCGAGATTCATGGCAAGCCGGCGGGGATGCGCACCCACGGGCTGGTCTCGCTCGGCGCCGCGCTGATCAGCCTGGTGTCGATCGAGCTGGTGACCAACGGCAAGCTGGTGGACGGCTCCGCCGTGCTCCGCGTGGTGCAGGGGGTGATGGCCGGTATCGGGTTCCTCGGCGGCGGCGTGATCCTGCGCGACGATTCGCACCAGAGCGTGCACGGGCTGACCACCGCCGCCTCGATCTGGGTGGTCGCCAGTCTCGGCATCGCCTGCGGCGCCGGCCAGTGGTTCACCGCCCTGGCGGCGCTCTTCCTCACCCTGATGGTGCTGATCCTGCTCGGCCGGGTGGAAAAGCGCTGCATCGGCTGGTTCACCCGCGGCCAGACGCCGCCGGGACTCCCGGACGCCACGCCACCGCCGGCCGGCGCCCGGCCGCCCGGGTTGATGTAACCCCGCTCCCGGACCGCCTCGTCTCCTTTGCGTCCGTCCGACGCACCCCTAGGAGTGTGGATAGCTCGCCTTCGCTCTGATTCGGAGGCGTCGACCCATCCACAGGTCTCTGAAAGGAGCGGACGATGACAGTGTCGAAGGCTATGCTTCGCTCGGTTGTAGGAGTCGCGCTGATTCTTGCCGTGATCGGCGGCTCGCCCATGTTCGCGGCGGGGGATGTGGTGCACAAGGGGGTCGATCTCTGGATGACGGTCGCCGGCTTCGCGCAGACGAGCTTCGCGGACCAGCCGATCCCGGCCGGTTTCTTCTGCGAGGGCTCGCAGCCGTTCACCGGCAAGGTGAAGTTCCAGGGCGCGCCGCTGGCGGTGGAGCCGGCCGGCAGCCTCGGCTCGATCGACACCGTCGTCAGCCGCCTCGATGACGCCGCGTTCGACGCCAAGGGCGAGGCGACGACCCGGATCCAGCTCATGGCGCTGTCGCTGGTGAGCCTGCAGCCGATCGAGACGAGCTGCGGCAAGTACAACGTGTCGGTGAATCTCGCCGGCGAGCAGCCGAAGACCCTGATGCACATCTTCCGGACCGACGCCTTCGGCGGCACCTACACGGCGCCGCTGGCGCTGAACGTCAAGGCCGTCTTCACGCCGGTCAACGGCAACCTGAGCGGCCGCCGCGAGGTGACCCGCCGCATCGATCTCGGCCCGGGCACCAACTCGGTCTGGGCGTACGTCAACCTGCCGCGCTACAAGCAGGGCGTCGCCGTCGACACTAACGGCGACGGCAAGCCGGACACCGTGCTGCCGGCCTCCTCGAACTTCCTGGCGGGCGTCTCCCCGGCCGTGCTCAAGGCCCCGCCGGCGCTCCCGCGCCTGGCTGCCAGCACCCAGACGACGACCCAGACGGCGTCGCCGGTCATCGCCTGCCCGGTGGGCCAGTGCGCCTACCAGTCCTGCCACTGCGCGCCGCCGGACCAGGTGCCGGCCCCGGCATGGAACCAGTCGTCCACCGGCTGCGCCTCCGACCACCTCCACTGCATCTGGACCTGCGCGCCGTCGACCGCCTGCCTGGCCACCGCCCAGCCGGTGGATGGCACCGACGTCCACACCATCGACTGATCCCCGCTGGATTCCTGCCTGGCGGCGGCCCCTTCGGTCCGCCGCCGGTCTCCCTCCCCGCGCCTGCCGGCACCTTCTTGAATGGAGATGGGCTGCGAACAAGCCCCCCGGCCGGGAGGCCTTGCAGTCGTCATCCTGCCCACCAGCAGGAGAAAGGAGCGGACGATGAGATTGTCCAGTGCCTTGCTGCGCACAGCCGCAGGAACCGCCGTGATCCTCGCCCTGATCGCCGGCACCCCCGCCTTCGGGGCGGACGTCATCCACAAGGGGGTCGACCTGTGGATGACCGTCGCGGGCTTCGCCCAGACGAGCTTCGCGGACCAGCCGATCCCGGCGGGCTTCTTCTGTGAGAGCTCGCAGCCGTTCACCGGCAGGGTCGTCCTCAAGGGCGAGCCGCTGGCCGTGGCGCCGGTCGACAGCCTCGGCGCCATCGACACCGTGGTGAGCCGGCTCGACGACGCGGCGTTCGACGCCAAAGGTGAGGCCACCACCCGCATCCAGCTGATGGCCCTGTCGATGGTCAGCGCCAAACCGATCGAGACCAGCTGCGGCGCCTACGACGTCGCCATCAGCCTGGCCGGCCAGCAGCCGACCACGACGATGCGGATCTTCAAGACCGACGCCCTGGGCGGCACCTACTCGGCGCCGCTGTCCCTGAACGTCCGGGCCGTCTTCATGCCGGTCGACGGCAACCCGGCCGGCCGCCGCGAGGTGACCCGCCGCATCGAGCTGGGCCCCGGCAGCCACTCGGTCTGGACCTATCTCAACCTGCCGCGCTACCCGCGGGGGGTCAAAGTGGACACCGACGGCGACGGCCGTCCGGACACCGTGCTGCCGGCGTCCTCGAACTTCCTCGCCGGCGTCTCGCCGGCGGTGCTGAAGACGGCCTCCGCCCTCCCCCGTCTGGCGGCGAGCACCGGGATCACCTGCCCGGCCGGGCAGTGCCCCTACCAGTCCTGCCACTGCACGGCGCAGGACACCAATCCGCCGCCGGCCTGGAACCAGTCCTCCACCGGCTGCGCCGCGGACCACCTCCACTGCATCTGGACCTGCGCCCCGGCCGGCGCCAGCGCGGTGGGCCAGCCGGCCACCCACTGTCTGAGCCCGAAGGAGTAGTCAGCCGGGCCTCCAGCCGTCTCCCCGGCGGCGGTCTTCCCGACCCCGCCGGGGCTCTCTCGCGGCCTTCGCGAGCACCCCTTTCTCTTGGAGGTGGATTGCGACAATCCCCCGGCCGGGGGCCTTGCAACCCGCCATGAAAAAAGGAGCGGACGGTGAAATTGTCCAGTGCCTTATTGCGCCCAGCCTTGCGTACCGCCGTCGGAGCCGCCGTGGTCCTCGCGCTGATCGCCGGCTCTCCCGCCTTCGGGGCAGACGTCATTCACAAGGGAGTCGATCTGTGGATGACCGTCGCCGGCTTCGCGCAGACCAGCTTCGCCGACGAGCCGATCCCGGCGGGCTTCTTCTGCGCCAGCTCGCAGCCGTTCACCGGCATGGTGAAGTTCAAGGGCGCGCCGCTGGCCGTTGAGCCCGCCGGCAGCCTCGGCTCCATCGACACCGTCGTCAGCCGCCTCGACGACGCGGCGTTCAACGACAAGGGGGAGGCGACGACCCACATCCAGCTGATGGCCCTGTCGCTGGTGAGCACGAAGCCGATCGAGACCAGCTGCGGCCAGTTCAACGTCGCCGTCAGCCTCGCCGGCGAGCAGCCGAAGACCCTGATGAAAATCATCAAGACCGACGCCTTCGGCGGCACCTATTCGGCGCCGCTGGCGCTCAACGTCAAGGCCGTGTTCACGCCGGTCGGCGGCGACCCGGCCGGCCGCCGCGAGGTGGCCCGCCGCATCGAGCTCGGCCCGGGCAGCAACTCGGTCCGGGCGTACGTCAACCTGCCGCGCTATAAGCAGGGCGTCACCGTCGACACCAACGGCGACGGCCGGCCGGACACCGTGCTCCCCGCCGCCTCGAACTTCCTGGCGGGCGTCTCCCGGGCCGTGCTCAACGCGCCCCCGGCGCTCCCGCGCCTGGCGGCCTCCGCTCCCGGCGGCCCGGCGGCGGCACGACCATCACCTGCCCGCAGGGTCAGTGCCCCTATCAGTCCTGCCACTGCGCCGACCTGAGCTCCAACCCGGCGTGGAACCAGACGGCCACCGGCTGCGCCCAGGACCACCTCCACTGCATCTGGACCTGCGCCCCCTCCGGGGCCACGGCCCCGAACGGCTTGGCCGTCGCCTGCGCGGCCACCGTCCCCGGCGACCTTTGACGCCTGACGGCGGCGGTTCTCCCGGACCGCCGCCGGTCTTCCCCCGCCCCTTTGCTATGCTCCCGGCATGGAATTCCAGGGCACCGAACGCTACTACCTCGACCCCGAGCTCGGCGCCATCGTCAACATGGCGATCGCGATGGAGAAGCCGCTGCTGCTGACCGGCGAGGCCGGCACACCGGCAAGACGCAGCTCGCCTTCGAGATCAGCCGCTCGCTGGGGCTGCCGATCGAGACGCTGCGCTGCAAATCGACGATCAAGGGGGAGGAGTCCTGCTACGTGCAGGACACCGTGCTCCGCCTCAACGACGCCCGCTTCGGCACCGCCGAGACCGGCCGGGACGTCAACCGCTTCTTCGACTACGTGATCTGGGGGCCGATCGGCCGCGCCTTCCGCGCCGGGCAGCGGGTCGTCCTGCTGCTCGACGAGATCGACAAGACCGAGTCCGACGTGCAGGACAACCTGCTCGACGTGCTCGAGGACTGCGAGTTCACCATCCGCGAGGTCAACCAGGTGGTGGCGGCGAAGATCCGGCCGGTGATCATCCTCACCTCGAACGCCAAGCGGGAGCTCTCCGACCCCTTCCTGCGCCGCTGCTTCTGCCACCACATCGCCTTCCCGAATCCGGAGCAGATGCGGGAGATCGTCAATCTCCACTTCACCGACCTCGACCGCGGGCTGCTCGACTCCGCCCTCGGCATCTTCTACGAGCTGCGCCAGAAGGGGTACGAGAAGCCGCCGGCGACCAGCGAGCTGCTCAACTGGCTGGGCGCCCTCAACCACGCCCGCGTCACCCCCGACCGCCTCAACGTCCCCTTCATCGGCACGCTGCTCAAGCGGACGGAGGACATCCTGTCGTTCCGCAACGGGGGCAAGCGGGCGCGGGTGAACTAGCGTTTCGGAACCGGCGCTCCCGTTAGGCGAAGCATGCCCGGGAGCGCGAGTCCTCGTTCCGCTCGATCACCTCTCAAGGTGTCTGAACCGCGCCATCGTCGTCATCCCCAGGAAAGCCGCTGCACACCGTCGGCGGATGGATCATGCGCCCACACGCGTTGCCCCGAGCGGACTCGGCATTTCTCCTTTCGTCCTCCAATCCTTCGCGACCATAGATCGCTTCGGCTTCCCGGAAATTAGCGGCTGCCTGAGCATACCGGTCGCGGCTGAAATCGATTCGTCCGAGCCCGAAAACAGACGCCGCATGCACGACGGGCTTTGGAGCCTCAGCAGCTTTCTTGTAATGGATCTCGGCGAGTTGGAGCACCCCCATTCGCAGGTACGCGTCCGCGAGCGTCACCTCAAGCTCACCTGTTAAGTCGGATTCCACAAGCCCCCGGTATTTCTCGGCAGCGTCAGCCAGCAATCCCTCCTCGGCCAGGAGGCCGGCCTCCGCTGCTTCCAGCATCGCTCCTTTGAGAGGCATATGCTCTAAATCGCGTAGAAGGTCATCCACGCTTGCCGATTCCCCCCTGCTCATGGTCCGGACCTCGGCACTTGCGGACTCATGCCACGGACCCTTGATCGTGTCCCGCGCAGAAATTCTGAAAGAGAATTTCTGCCCTGGTGCCAGACCGGCCTGTTCTGCAGGCCACGAAACGTAGCAGATGTCGAGTCCTTCCCAGCCTAGCCGACAAAGAACAGCCTTTGCGTCGAGCCGTAGCACAAATGCATTTTGCCCATGGGCAGCCCAGTCGATCTTGTATTCGACGGCCGACGGTATTTGAAGCCAAAAAATATAAGGTCTTGGCTCGCGCAAAACCGTACTGCGCGGCCCCACGATGATGGGTGCGAGCCGATCCTTCTCGTCGCCTCGCGTCTTCTCCTCCAGTACAAAGACATCAGGAACAACTCCGAGCCGGCCACCCCGAGGCACCATCAAAGAGTAGGCGCTCAGAGGCAGCATCTTCCCTCGGAGACATTCCTCCCTGCTCAAGGACCAGGATGCAGGACCCTCTATGCTCAAGAACCTCCGAATTGAGCAGATGACGCCAATTTTGATGCCCTTGGGAATTTCGAATTCAACTCCAGAGCGAACCACCTGTCCGAGCGTGGCAACAGGAACCGTCCCGACGCCAGGGCCCTTAAGCTCCACTCTCCCTCCAGATGGGTCCACTTGAGCGATCAAGCCGGTAAGATCAGCCTCTTGAGCAATTCCGCTGCTCGGGGAGCCATCGTCTTTTATTAGTTCCCCAGACGGTATCTCTGCTCGGGAATCGGCTTGATCGCCTTGGCTTCTGGAGGCCGAATAACAGCTCCGTCGCTTCGCGATAGCATCGACGCGTGAGGCCCAGGGGGTGATTCCTTCGGGATCCTCTTCACGGAATCTCTGGACATTTTGACAAACCTCGCCATCTTTAATTCGATCGGATACTTCCACCAAGTAGGAGAGAGCCTCTGTTCGCCCGCTGTCTCCCATCTGATAATTATCGATTGCCTCGCGCAGATCCTTTTTTGCGGAGCCAAAGTCTCCCTGAAGCAATGCCATCTGGCCAAGCAGACTGTAGGCAGCCGCCGCGCCGGGATCTAACCTGAGCACCACCTCAAGAGCCTCCACAGCATCATGGAACAATCTCTCCCCCATAGCTGCGCGCGCGAAGTCGATATAGATTTTTACGTGCTCTCTGTCGGGCCGAAGAGCTGCTCGCAAAAGTCGAAACGCCTCGTCAAACCGATTCCTCTCATTTAAAAATGAAGCAAAATTGTGGAGATAATAAAGATTGCCCGCCTCAGTCGCCAGAGCCGCCCGATAGTCCCTCTCCGCAGCATCCATAT